>PXCI01000123.1 GCA_003566675.1 Clostridia bacterium | reverse complement strand
TGGAGCATACCGTTCCGGCCTTCCGGGCCTTGAAGGTTAGTCCACGCCTGCCACATATCCTCCATGTCTTGCCGGAGCAGCTCCCCTTCCGGCCTTGCCCCCGGCACTCGGCTCATGGCGGTTGCGGCTCCACATCGGCATATCGGTGCTTCCGCCCCTTCTTTCTTCTTCAGATGGAACAGGTCGTTGTTCGTCAACACCATGGAGTCCCCGCAGGTTTCACACTCGAACAACGTCGGCGTGTCTTTTTTAAACGAGCCCAGCTTAACCGACTCCGTGCGGCCGGACGAGTCCATCTGCAGTTTTGACGGAAACACATACAGCTCAAAACTTTTGAGGCTGTCTCTAAACTCGTCCCGGTCCAAGCCTTCTTGCTTATAGGCTTGCGGGCCTATAACCATCCTGCCTTTTACCAGCCGGTTATTGGCCGTGGTTAGCTTGTTCTCTCTAAGTGGGATGTGGATACCCACCAGGCGCGCTGTACTCTTCTGCGCATCAGGCCAGCGCTCGCGTACCGCCCTGGCGGCGCCTGCTAAGGCCTCACCCCGCCCTATCGCATCCTCTAACGCTGCACCTACGTTCATACCTCTTGCTTGTACCATTTTCCTATCTCCTTAGCGGGGTATTACTTGAAGCCATCGCGCCCGCTTTACGCTTTGGCTTTTTTTTACTGGTCGCAATCTTTCCCAGTGGGCTGCCCAGTCGTACGTTGTCCGTGTTTCTGTGGTCTCTGCATGGCATTCTACAACCAATCCCTGACCGTCGATTGTTACAACCATTCTCTGCTACCTTCCTTTTTCTGTTGAGGCTTCCTAGCTAGCTGGGGGCGCCCACCCAGGCGCCCCAGATCATCTGTTAGTCCGGGGAGTGCTCAATTCCCCTGTGATCGCGACGAGGGGGCATTGCGCCAGGGCCGCGTGTGCCGCGACGTGTGCGTCCTCGTACGCGGCCACGGCTGCGGGCGGGAGCGGGCCGGTTGCCGCCGCTATGAGTGACGTGGCCCGCATCTCTTCCACGTCGGCAAGCGAAAGGCGGGCTACCGGGACGCCCAGCCGGAGACCCCCGGGGCCAGGGATAAGCACCCCCAACCCGACGAGCCGTTGATATAGCCTCCGCCCGATCGCGGCACGGGCTGTCGAGGCTGTATGCTGGGAGCGCTCGACAGCGCTGAGGAACTGAGCCATCTCTACCGTTCCCACCACATCTCCCCGCCGGCAGCGGATTTTGCGTCTTTGAACCTTTTTTCCAGCCGCTTCTTCCGCGCCTTTGCCGCGCCGGTTTTTTTTCCTCCCCGCGCCCCCAGCTCGGCCATCGTGACCCGCTCCCTCTCTGCCTTTTCCTTCAACTCTGGTAGTGTCCACATCGGGGCTCCTTTCTTTTGTTGTTGACGTCTTCCTCCTCTTCGAAGTTGAATATTTGATCCCAGCCCTCGGGGCTGGTGCCTGTGAGTTTGGTTGTGAAATAGGTGCGCCCCGCCTCTCTGTGAGGGAGAGACGGGGCGCTACAACAGCGCGGGGCCTAGTATGTCCCGGGCGCTGAGGAACGTGCCGACTTAGGGTAGTTGAGCCCGTGTGTGCAGGCTCGGAGGTGTCGGCGGATCAGAGCAGCTTTTTGAGCTGCGGGAAAAGGGGTACCGGGGTTACTGTTCCACCCCGGAGTAAGTCACCCCCACCATAGGGGACACACCGTAAGGCTTGTCTCGTCCGGCTCCCGCCGGGCCCTCAACTTTTTAAGGCCTCTATCCCCGTCGGCGCAGTGCCTCTGCGCTTCCAGACACGGGGGTTCTCGGCAAGTTTCGGGTTTCCGAGTTACGATGCGGGTTCATTGCAGTCCGCGTGACAGGACAACTATTCGTGACGCAAGGCACGGGAACTTGTGTTGTCGCGGGTTCGGGTGCCCCCTACTACTTAGACTCAAAGTAGGTTAGGCTAGCCTATTACCCCGTGTCCACCAATATGTACACGTCAACTCAAATTACTTTCCGTTTCGGGTGCCCCCTACTATCGGATTTTGTTTGAGCTTGTCCTGCCCCTCGGACTGCAATGAAATTGGTGGCGCTTCCAGGAATCGAACCTGGCGGGGGGTGCTACCCGATACAGCTCATGAAACCGTCCCTACCCTAAGCGCCTTGAAAAGGTATCGCCCCGTCCTGACACGGGGGCCTCGTAAGAGGGCACACTTCTCACTCGATGTCTGGTCGCAATGGAGAAGTGCCGATGTTATCCGGAGCCCTGGGACGGGGGCTTATAGTCCCAGATACGCGTGCACTTGGGGAATTAGTTTGAGGCCGGCGTAGATGCCGGCCATGATTCCGCAGGTGGCGCCGAAGTATACGATGAATCTGATGAGGCCCTCAAGAAGGGCGAGTGCGAGGTCGATATAGACCTGGATGCAGCCCCTCCAGAGGGAAGTGAGTAGTTGTTTCATTGCGTCTCCCTTTGATCACGCCAAGATACGCGCCCGTATTGTTCAGCGCGTAGTACAGCCTCCCTTAGGGCAGTCAGAGCTCGGAGCTGATTTGGCGACAGGTCCGATTCTTTAATCTCTACGGGGCTGTGGATCGCGCCGTCGCCCTCTGCCCACGTAGCCTCCATAGGTATGTGGTCGAACAGGTGGCAACGACAGCAGTTGAACCAGAACAGCTGGCCCTCTAAATCCTCGGGGTTGACGTCACCCCGGATCAGCGCGCACAGCACGTCGGTCATGCTGTAGACTACTTCTCGTTTCATTTGTTTCTCCTGTTTTATCGCGTCTCTATTTTGCGCGATCGTCTTTTTCCTTTCCCGTATCGGTAGGAAAGTGTTGCGAGGGGGACCTGATGCTTTTTTCGTAGCTGTTTGTAGCTCATGCCCGCAGCGCGATCAGTGTCGATTGCAGACCAGTCAGCGCGTATGTTATGTAGTGCTGCGGATTCAGCGTGAGCTTGGCGCTCGTGCGGGGGTCGGTCCATTGCGTTGTCTTTGTGGGTCCCTAGCGCAATATTTTTCGGCCGGTTATCTAAGCTGTTTCCGTTGAGGTGGCGTACGCATGGGGCGGTCAGGAAAGCGGCTTCTTCGAATTCTTGTAGGGCCACAATTCGATGAACGGCAACGGGAGTTGATATCTTGGTTATGGGGTTCTTCATCGTAAAGAACTGATACCCGCCTTTTGTTATTGTTTTTCGAGGGCGGCCCACAGCGTTGATTAATGTTCCGTTTGGGGTTACTCGATACCCTTTTTTGTAAGCCAGAAGTACAAGTGCTTCGTTTGTTGACATAAATAGGTCCTCCACTTTTTGTATGATATAGTTGATTTACGGTTCAACGTCAATACAAAAAGTGGAGCCTGGACCCGGGGGGAGTCGAACCCCCGTGCTCTCCGAGCTTTCAAATCGACTGACATGCTTCCCTCGTAGGGCAAGGGTACCCAGGGACGACACGGTTATATGTCATCCTCCACCAGTCCATAGTTGGACAGCCAGGTCGCTCGACCAGCGGTGCAGTTCTTTCCCACTGCCAATCCTTTGCTCTCATGTGTCGTACTGGTGACCGCCCTTGCGGGTGGAGCGTGGTCACGGTCCTATCCACGACGTG
>PXCI01000087.1 GCA_003566675.1 Clostridia bacterium | reverse complement strand
TTGTTGCAGCACCTGCAGAATAGGCACCTTGTTGTTTTCACAGGCTTGGGAGAAGGGTTTTGAGATCATGAGATCCTCGAAATGCTAATTGCTGGGTAACCAGCTATTCCCGCTCTAGTACCTCTTGGAGTCGTATTTTCGCCTAAAAATCTCACTCTGACCACCCACACCGCGACGTTCGATTAACACTAGATGATCGACGCAGAGATATTAGGTCGAGCACGGTTGAAGGTGAAAACGCCAATACTTGCATTCAGCTTGTTTAGGCTATACTTTGTAATTCAGGTTGTATTTTATAAACAAAGGCATAAGCAGTAGGAGACAGACAATGCGTCAAAACAAGATTTTGTTTCATAAGAAATTGAATTTGAACGATTTTGTCAATCCCTATGACACTGGTAAGCAGTGTAAACCTGTCAGAGTTACAGTGGCTCAACACCTTGCTCAGCAATGTCAAAAAGAGCCTGCATGGTTTCTACGTAAGCATCTGCCGCACAAGCTGAGGGAGTTCTGCTATTGCTTTAATCATCGATTCGACTTAAGCACCACACTCATGCGTCTTGGCAAGACGGCTACGCAAACACTGTCCATGACGCATCGGCTTAGAAAACTAGCTGGTGCACATTAAATAATTAGGAAAGGCTAAATAAATTAAACATAATTAATACCTTGTATTGGAAGCGAGGGCGCTGTATGGATTTCATAAAACTACGCTTTAAGGAATCCGGAGAGTGGTATAGCCTTCCAGAGTGGGCAGAGTACTTCATCATTGTTGGAAAAAATATCGCTGTAACTCCGCAATCAGATAGCCGGATCGTCACCGCTATAGTTGTGCCTACCAGAGCATTTGGAGCAGCTTTTGTCAGCTTGGGAATGGTTATTAGCGATTCAACTTTGCGAACCAATGTTTCTGAAACGGCCCATTTCTATCAATTATTAGAGCTTCCGCTCGATACACCCGTTGTTTTTCGGCCAAAACCGGGCAAGATACTCAAAGGGATTTTGCGAAACCCCATAGAGCAGTATGGTAAACGTTGGGTGAAAGTCCAGGTTCAATCCGAGACAGACGGTGGATTGACCCACTGGGTTGATGAGTCGCGAGCGTATCAAGTGCAGCCAGCAAGGCATTCGGGTAAGTTGCCGAAGAAACAGGGAGGAAAGAGCGCTCGGTTCGACAACGAGTTTGTCGACCGACTGCTAGGTGATGTCGATCCCGTGCAACTTGGCCTCCAATCAAAGCTTGTTTGCGCGCTTGTTGGCCGTAAAAATACGCTCGAACACGAAATTCGCCGGACCCCATTGGCAGTCCACGTTAACAGGCGCCGCTATGCGGAGGGCGTGCTGCAAGATGTTCTCCGCGTGAATCGATTTGTTACAGAGAAGCAATCCCACCGCACCGCACTCGTACCTATCGGCGCAAAGCCTCCATCCGACAAGATTGTCAGCAACACCGAGATAGGAGTCATTTTTGATGGAGCGCTCGGTTTCCTCAAATGGGGTGACATGTGGCACAGTCGCCATCAGGTCATTATCCTCGACCGTACAGAACCCTATTTTGACGATGCCATCAGCGAGATCAACTTGAGATTCTCCCAGAATCGGACTGACGGTGACATTGCGTTACCCGAGGGCGAAGCCCCTCTGGGTTGCGAGGTTTTTACATTCCGGGAGGCGATCAAATGACACCTCTTTCAATCAGCGTCGCAACAGATGTTTACCGGGATGCCTCCCGGTGCGAAATTGTCCGTCACCGCGTGGACCATCCGGCACTAGCCGAACTCTCGCGCTCGCTACGTACGTTTATCCAATCGCTGGGGGATGAAGCTGCTGATAAGTTTTGGTGGCACTCACTCGGTTCTATTCGCAGAATGGGATTTACTTTTTGCGCTACACCGTTGCCATTCTCACAGGCCGTTGCGGCTGCTGGTGGCATTGATTGGGACAATATGCGACGGCAGGTGCGCCTCTGCGAGCAGTTGTTTCCCGATGCGTACAAGATGCTCGCGAATCTCGTCGAACAATTAGAAGATTTGAGTATGGAGTCCGGCTCACCATTCATTGAGGTGCTGGAGCAACTCCACCAGCAGAGCGGGGAATTGTGTGTTGTCCTACGGAATCCCCGAATGAATCAGGCGGTGGCTGCTTTCTTTGCCCAGACTGCAACTCTTCGGAATGCCAGGGTAGTAAGCCCATCGCAACTTCGAGGGGGGCACCTATGCAATACGCTCGCCACCATCGGCCCCTGCAATTGGTTCCCTGAACATGTTTTCTCAGCCCCGCGTGCCGCTGCTGTCCATGTCGTTTCGCTGCGATGGATTCACGACTCGTGGAAGCCGGGTCCTGTATTCCTAAGCAATTCCGATAAGTCCGACAGCAGAAGTCGAAACCATCGCATCGGTGTCATGCCAAAAGTCAGCGGAGACACTCACTCAGAGAACCACTTCCCTAATGATTTTCCCCCAATGCATCTGCTCCCGCCGATTCCAACTTCAACAGAATATGGACGATCTTTTGCAGTCGAATCCAGGGACAGCGAAGAGACGGTACCTGCGCGCCTTTGCCATCTTAGCGGCCAGCGGATAGTCTTTGTTGCGGCAGATGACGGCTCTTCGACGCTGATAATCGACACATACGAAATGGTGCATGCTGCCGTCAGGCGCGTTCCAGTAGGTGAACTGGAACTAGGTCATTATCTACTTCTGCGCACATCCGGAGGCGGTGATTTTATCACCCCACTTGCTGATCGCATAATGGGCAATCTGGCGAAAAAACGCCGGTCCGAGCAATCAGAATGGAAGCAACGGCTGATTTCCGCGGCAACTGATCGGTTCGGGCAGTTAGATCGTCGGAAACTTGCCGCGCGCGTCAGTGCTGAACTGCAATCGCAGAATCTCTCCCAAGCACGCTCAGCCAACGTGCACTACTGGATGTCGTCGAAATGCATTCGCCCGCGAAAAACCGAGGATTTTGTTGCGATCCTGACATTCGCTGGTCTCGAAGAACGGTTCCAGGAATTGTGGTCGGCAATGGGTGATATTGATCGTGCCCACAGGCAGGCGGGCAAAGCCATACGGCGAATGTTGTTGCACAAAATCACGATGACATCGCTCGAATCGCTTGAACGGGACGGTGAAATAATTTTTGAACTTGGGGACGAAGACGGTGGAACCCTTTCGGCGTTTCAGATCATCGGGATAGTTGCGGAGGATTATAATGTGCCCACCGACCGGATTGGCGTGTTGTTGGACATGGATGATTAGCCGTGGCGCGCATGATTCCGCCGATCATTCCAGCATCGTGCCAGAGTCCTGGTGAACGAAAAATATTCCAGTGTTTTAAAGATGAAGCGGGTACCAAGGATTGGATCGTTCTCCATTCACTGGATATTGCTCACCACCTTCGCCAGATTGCAGGTGAAGCGGATTTTGTCATCATTGTACCGGGGCTTGGTGTGCTTTGCCTCGAAGTTAAGGCTTGCCATTCTCTACGCAGAGAAGATGGTCTGTGGTATTATGGACATAATACGCAAGGCGATCCGCGCGGACCATTCAAACAGTCGTTGGAAGGCATGCACAGCCTCCGCCG
>PXCI01000108.1 GCA_003566675.1 Clostridia bacterium | reverse complement strand
CTGGGTCCTCAACGATCTACTGCGCCAATGCGAGGGGCGCGGGGGACGGCATCTCACGGTGTTCACCGGGAAGATGATCGATGAAGAGGAGGCTGCGGAGCTCCAGAGCACCCTGGAGGGTGCCTTCGCCGGCCGGGTGCGGGTTCTGTCCGGGGGACAGGACCACTATCACTTCATCGCGGCCCTGCAGTGAGGGTCGATCATGCTGTGCCTGTTGAGTGAGGCATCGAAACAGCCTGTTTCAATTCTGCCGGGGGTGGGGCCGGTCCGGGAGCGACAGCTGGCCGACCTGGACCTGCACACCCTTGAGGACCTCGTGTTCCACCTTCCCCATCGATACGAGGACTGGCGTCCCGCCTGTCTCGACGATGGCCTTCCGGAGGGCAGGTTCGCTCTCCGAGGTGCGGTGAGCTCGATCCGGGAACACGGCCGCCGTCCGCCCCAGACCGTGCTGGAGATCGATTGTCCCCCGAGACGGGCCAGGGTCGTTTTTTTCGGAAGACGATGGTTGCAGCGCAGGTTGTCCCCGGGACAGCAGGTGACGGTCTACGGGGAATGGAGGGTCGACCCGAAGGGGGTTCTGCACAGCTCCGGCGCCCAGATCGATTGGAGCGATGCCCCGTCCATCGTCCCCGTCTATCCCGCCAGTGCCGACCTGAAAACCCCCAGGATCCGGGGGTTTGTCGCCGGGGCCCTCGACCGGGTTATGCCGGGTTTGGGTCCGGTCATCCCCGGGGGATTCCGGTCCCGCTACGGGTTGCTCCCCCTCCCCGACGCCCTGGAGTCCGTCCACCGCCCCCGGGAGATGGCGGATGGGGAGAGGGGAAAGATGAGCCTCGCCTTTCTCGAGTCCCTGCTCTTTCACCTGGCCGTCGGGCTGTCCCGCCGCCTCCGGAGGGGCCTCCCGGGACGGGCCCACAACTGCAAACCAGGGCCCAGTGCCAGGCTCCTTGAGTCCCTTCCCTTCACCCTGACCGGTGCCCAGCGATCTGCCATCGCCGAGGTCGGCGAGGACATGGCCTTGGGCCGCCCTGCGCATCGATTGATCCAGGGCGATGTGGGAAGCGGAAAGACGGTGGTGGCGGTCTGGGCCAGTGTCCGGGCCGTCGAGTGCGGTGGCCAGGCTGTCTGGCTGGTGCCCACCCGTCTGCTGGCGGAACAGCACTACCAGACCCTGCGGCGTCATCTTTCTCGGCTGGGAATGTCCGTCTCCCTGGTTACCGCGGAGTCTGGGGGCGACGAATCAGCAGACGTGGTCGTGGGGACCCACTCCGTCATCAACCGCCGGTTCCCCCGGTTCTCTCTGAGCAGCAGCGTTTCGGGGTGCGTCAACGGTCGGCCTTGCAGCTGGGCGAGCGCGGTGCGACGTGCTTCTGCTCACGGCGACGCCGATCCCAGCACCCTGGCGGGGGCCCTGTTTGGCGGTGTGGATCTGACGACCCTGGACGAGAAGCCCCGGGTCGCCAGGGGGTTCTGACCCGGATCGTCGACCCCGATCGGAGGGAGATCTTGCACCGGTTTCCGGGCTATCGTCGCACCAGCTGCGGGGCCGTGTCGCCGGGGCGAGCGCAGGGGGTTGTGTTTTTTGGTCTCATCAACGGGCCGGGACAAGCTCCGGATCCTGGCCCGCACCGATGATGGATTCGTCATATCACGGCTGGACATGAAGCTGTGGGGGATGGGCGACCTGTTCTCATCCCATCAGCACGGGATGCCGCCCCTGCTCTTGGGAGACTACCTGCAGAGCCCGCGTTTTGCGCGTGCCGTGGTGCGGACGGCCCGCCAGATCCTGGATGCCGATCCGCAGCTGGCCGACCCGGAGCACCGGGGCCTCAGGGAGATGTTGAGGAGACTGTATGGTGAGTCCTTTCGATTGGCCCACGTCCTCTGAGAATGCCCAGGGAAGGTGGCCCTGTCCCAGCCCCTTGCACGGGCGAATGCCTGATCTCCATTAACTTGCATGACCGTTTTTAACTGGTATAATTGGGTCATCCGAGCGCTGGTGTTCGGTCGCTAGGGGATTCGCTTGGAAGAGGAGCTCGCTGACACAGGGGCACCCAGTTTTCGGCTCGCACGTATGGCCCATCGACTTCCGCGCAAAGGGGGCAGTTCATGTCGCATACAGGAACCCAGCATCAACGCGTTGACCCAGGGAATTCGGGCACGGTATCGGCGGTGCGCGGCAGCGTGATCGACGTCCATTTTCCGACCCGGCTTCCTCCCCTGTACACCCGGCTTGAAGTCGGCCAGAAGGGCGACATCGTGGTCGAGGTGGTATCGCATCACAAGGGTGGGATCGCACGCGGCATCGCACTCACGCCGACCCGGGGCCTGCGTCGCGGCGATCCGGTGATCGACACAGGAGACATGATCCGCATTCCCGTCGGCAAACAGGTCCTCGGCCGGATGTTCAACTTTGAAAGCACCATTGATGGAAAGGATCCCCTGGTCGGTGTGCGGACAAGGGGGATCCACCAGGTTTCCGCGGCCATTTCCCGCCGGACCACCGTTGCAGAGATCTTCGAAACGGGAATCAAGGCCATCGACCTTCTCAGTCCCCTGGAGCGGGGCGGCAAGGCAGGCCTCGTCGGAGGAGCGGGGGTGGGCAAGACCGTTCTGATCACCGAGCTGATCAACAACACCGTGGGTAAGCACGAGGGCGTGAGCATCTTCTGCGGAATCGGCGAACGCTCCCGGGAGGCAGAGGAGCTCTACCGGGATATCCAGGAGGCGGGGGTTCTTGACAACACGGTGATGGTCTTCGGCCAGATGAACGAACCCCCCGGGGCCCGCTTCCTGGTGGGGCATTCGGCCCTGACCATGGCCGAATATTTCCGGGACGAAGCAAAACAGGATGTCCTGCTCCTGATCGATAACGTCTTCCGGTTTGTGCAGGCCGGTTCCGAGGTCTCGGGCCTGCTCGGCAAGATGCCGTCCCGGGTCGGCTACCAGCCCACCCTCTCGACGGAGATCGCCGAGCTGCAGGAGCGCATTTCGAACACGGCTACCGGGGCGATCACATCGATCCAGGCGGTCTACGTGCCGGCCGATGATTTCACCGATCCCTCGGCGACCCATACCTTTGCCCACCTTTCTGCCTCGATCATGCTCTCCCGCAAGCGCGCCAGCGAGGGCCTGTATCCGGCCGTCGACCCCCTGCTGTCCGGGTCGAAGATGCTCACGCCCCTGGTAGTGGGCGAGAGGCATTACCGGGTGGCCCAGGAAGTGCGGAGCACCCTGGCCCAGTACGAGGAACTCCGGGACATCATTGCCATGTTGGGCCTGGAGGAACTGTCCCAGGAGGACCGCCAGGTGGTCAACCGGGCCCGGCGCCTGGAGCGTTTTCTCACCCAGCCCTTTGTCACCACCGAGCAGTTTACCGGTCACGCTGGAAAGGTGGTCGACCTCGCAGATGCGATCGACGGCTGTGAGCGGATCCTGAACGACGAGTTTTCCGATCGGCCCGAGAGCGACCTTTACATGCTGGGTAGCATCGACGAGGTCGGTTCGAAATCCGGGGAGTCGGTGCCTCAGGGGGATGAGACAGGGGACGCCAGTGGGAATTAGGAGGGGCTCAACGTGAATCTAAGAATATTGCTGCCGGCCCAGGTTCTGCTGGACGAAGAGGTGGAGAAGGTGACGGCCGAGGCAGCCAACGGTTCCTTCACCCTGCTACCCCGCCACATCGATTTCGTGGCCGCCCTCGTCCCCGGCATCCTGTCCTACCTGAGCCCTGGCGGCCGGGAGTATTTTCTGGCCCTCGACGAGGGAATCCTTGTCAAGCAGGGTGACCAGGTCTACGTCTCTGCCGCCCGGGCCGTGCCCGGCGACGACCTGGAGCAGCTGCAGGACACCGTGCGGAATGAGCTCAAGGTCCTGGGGGAGAGCGAGAAGAAGGCCCGGTCGGTCATGGCTCGCCTCGAGGTGGACACCCTGCGGCGCTTCACCCGGCTGGGAGGTAATCGCCCGTGAAGGACACAGAAGACGAGCGGAACAGCGGAGGCAGGGACGAGGATCTTTCGGGGACCGTGGGCAAAAAGGCCGACCGCCGTGTCCGGGCGCGACGCACCCGGGACCGCAGCGTGTGGTTCGGGATTGGCATGTTCGGGATGGTCGGCTGGACCGTCGCCATCACCACCGTGATCGGAGTCGCGATCGGGATCTGGATGGACCGCACCTGGCCTGGCCCCTATTCCTGGACCCTGACACTGTTTTTCATCGGCCTGATCCTGGGCTGCACAAATGCCTGGTACTGGGTCACGAGGGAGAGCCGCCTGGACGATGACGACTAGCTGGACGGCATCTTCCCGCAGGTGGAGCGATTACATAAAGGGACGATCGCCTGGGCCTTGCAACGCGTTTTAATGAACGGGCCAGCGAAACAAACATCTTGCTTGTTATGTGAAGGAGGATCATGATCGTCATGTTATGGCTGTCCCTTGTCCTGTCCCTTGTCGTCGGAGGCCTGCTGGGAATGTTCTTCTTCGGTGGCCTCTGGTGGACGGTGCAGAGGATCTCGGACAGCAGCAGCCCGTACCTGGTTCTTTTGGCCAGCTTCGCCGTGCGCATGGCGGTCATCATGGCCGGATTCTACCTCCTGTTGGCCTGGGGTTGGCAGCACATGTTGATCGCCCTGGCCGGCCTGTTGATTGCGAGGACCTTCCTGGCCTACCGCGCTAAACCGGGGGCCTGAAAGGAGGCTGCATCCCATTGACCATCAACCCGGACAACATCATCCTCTTCGAGTGGGGATGGTTCCGAGTTAACGCCACGATCTTCGTCACCTGGATCGTCATGTTTCTTCTGACCTTCGGGTCCTGGCTGGTGACCCGGAACCTGACCAGCGAGGGGTCGCTCTCCCGCTGGCAGAACCTGCTCGAGGTGCTGATCAACGGGATCAACGACCAGATTCGCGAGGTGAGCCGCCAGGAGCCCCGGATCTACCTTCCCTTTGTCGGCACCCTCTTTGTCTTCATCGCCATGTCGAACCTCATGGCCGTGATACCCGGCTACATTCCCCCGACCAGTTCCCTTTCCACGACCGCCGCCCTGGCCCTCACCGTCTTCTTCGCCGTGCCGATCTTTGGCATCACCCAGCGGGGGGTCCTCGACTACCTGAAACAGTATTTTCAGCCGACCTTTTTCATGCTGCCTTTCAACGTGATCGGTGAACTCAGCCGAACCCTGGCCCTGGCGGTGCGCCTGTACGGCAACATGATGAGCGGCGCCATCATCGTCGCCATCCTCCTTACGATCACACCGCTGATCTTTCCGGTGATCATGCAGGCCCTGGGTCTGCTCACCGGCCTGATCCAGGCGTACATCTTCGCCATCCTGGCCATGGTCTACATCGCCTCGGCCAGCAGGGCCCACGAAGAATTGGAACGAAAGGAAGATAGATGACATGGACGTCTTGAGTTTGGTGGGTATTGCCTCTATTTTCACCGCCGGGTTGACCATCGCCTTCGGTTCGATTGGCCCGGCCCTCGGGCAGGGTCGCGCCGTCGCGCAGGCCCTCAGCTCGATCGCCCAGCAGCCCGATGAGGCCAACAACATCACCCGGACGCTCTTCGTCGGCCTGGCCATGATCGAGTCGACGGCGATCTACTGTTTCGTGGTGACCATGATCCTGATCTTTGCCAACCCTTTCTGGAACTATTTCCTTCAGCAGTGAGGGCTAAAATGGCAAGGAAGATGCTAAGGGAGTGCGACGATGATTGTTGAACCGTATACGATCGTATTCCAGGCGATTAACTTCCTGATCCTGGTGTTCCTGCTGCGCCACTTCCTGTATGGACCGATCATCGAGGCCATGGATGAGCGCGAGCAGATCATCGTGGGGCGCGAGGCAGAGGCTGCGGCCCGCACCCAGGAGGCCGAAGAAGAGGCCCGCAGCTACCAAAGGAGAACTGACGAGCTCAGCAGGCAGAAGGATGCGATTCTGGCAGAGGCCCGCGCCTCCGCCGAAGATGCGAAGCATGAGCTCCTCCAGGAGGCCCGCCTCGAGGTTGACGCGACCCGGCACCGATGGGCACAGGCCTTCGAGCTCGAAAAGGAGACCTTCGTCGACGAGCTGCGCCGCCGAATTGCCCAGCAGTCCTGCTTCATCGCCCGCCGCTGCCTGGCGGACCTGGCCGACGCCCGCCTTGAGGAGCTCGCCTGGGATGTCTTTGTCGAGAGGATGGGAGCCCTCGAGGAAGAAGAACGCACTAAGCTTGCGGAAGCCCTCGCCTCCGAGGATCCCGGGATCACCCTGCGCAGCTCCTTCGATGCCCCCGAGGAGAAGGTGCACGCGGTGAAACGAACCCTGCAGGAGATCCTGTCCGACGAGGACGTCCGTCTGAATCTTTCGGTGGTGGCCGACCCGGCTTTGGTGTGCGGCGTCGAGCTCGAAACCGGAGGTTACCGCGTGGCCTGGAGCGTCGACAACTACCTCGATGGGGTCGAGGAACAGATCCTGAAGGAGCTCGAATCGGTGACCCTTTCCCAGCGCACCGGGGAGGTGTCCGACGATGACCCGGCCAGGGACGAAGAATGACTCGTTGTTGTCTGCCCTGCGAACGGCCCTCGATCGGACCGATGGGGCCCTGCAGGGTGTTCTCAGTGAGGCAGCTTCTGGGCCCAGGGTGCAGGAGAGCGGGACGGTCCTTTCCATCGGCAGCGGTATCGCCCGGGTGGCGGGATTGGCCGGGGTGCAGGCCGAGGAACTGGTGGAGTTTCCCGGCGGGGTGACCGGCATCGCTTTCAACCTGGATCCGGGCGAGGTGGGGGTGATCATGCTCGGCAGTTCTAAGCATATTACCTCCGGTGACCGGGTGCGCCGCACCGGCCGAACCGTCGACATACCGGTCGGGGAGGGACTTCTCGGGCGGGTGATCGACATCGCGGCCCAACCCCTCGACAATGGCGGCCCGGTTCGCCACACCCAGCGGTGGCCCGTAGAGCGGGAAGCGCCGCCGATCATGGCCCGCGCGCCGGTGACTGAACCCCTGCAGACAGGTCTGAAGGTGGTCGACGCCCTGATCCCCGTCGGCCGGGGGCAGCGTGAGCTGATCCTCGGAGATCGCCAGATTGGAAAAACTGCCATCATCCTCGATACCATTATCAACCAGGCCGGACGGGACGTTCTCTGCGTTTACTGTTCCATTGGCCAGCAGGGAGCCGACCTGGCCAAGTTTATCGCCAAGCTGGAGAGCCATGGGGCCATGGAGTACTGCACGGTGGTGGTCGCCTCCGGCGACGGCCCGCCGGGGCTTCGCTACATCGCGCCCTTTGCGGCTACGAGCATTGCCGAATATTTCATGGAGCAGGGCCGCGATGTGTTGATCGTCTACGACGACCTCACCCGGCACGCCCGCTCCTACCGGGAACTGTCGCTGCTCCTGGAGCGTCCTCCGGGCCGCGAGGCTTTCCCAGGGGACATTTTCTACCTGCACTCGCGCCTGCTGGAGCGTTCCACGCACCTGAGCGAGGAGTACGGTGGGGGCTCGTTGACCGCCCTGCCCATCATCGAGACCCAGGCCCAGAACCTCAGCGCCTACATTGCGACCAACCTGATCTCGATCCCCGACGGGCAGATCTATCTTTCACCCGAACTTTTTCAGCGCAACCACCTGCCCGCCGTCGACGTCGGAAAGTCGGTCTCACGGGTGGGCGGCAAGACCCAGCTGCCCGCTTACCGAACCGTAACAGGGGATCTGAGGCTTTCCTACGCCCAGTTCGAGGAGTTGGAGATGTTCGCCCGCTTCGGCACCCGTCTCGACGAAAAAACCCGCGACACCATTGAACGAGGTCGACGCGTGCGCAGGGTGCTGACCCAGCCCGAACTGCAGCCGCGGAGCATCCCGGAGCAGATCGCCGCTCTGATGTCGGTCACGGAGGGACTCTTTGACGACATCGATGTCGAGGCGATCGGGGAGGCTGAGACGAAGGTGAGGAAGGCCGTGACAGGGGATCTACCCGAGATCTGCCAGAAGATCGAGGATGGCGAGCTCCTCTCGGAGGAGGACCGGGCAGCCATCATCGGTGCCGCGCAACGCGCGCTGAACCAGATAGAGGATCCGGATCCGGATGAGGAAGAGGATCCGAATGAAGGGGAGGTCAGAGCTTGAGTTTGAACCTGGAAACCCTTCAGAAGCAGATCGGCAGCGGCGAAGACCTTTCCTCGATTGTCCGGACCATGAAGGCCCTGGCCGCTACCAGCGTCCACCAGTATGAGAAGGCGGCCGAGTCCCTGGATGACTACTTCCACACCGTTCAGCTGGGTCTTTCCGTTGTCCTTGCATCGCAGACCGAAATTCCCGTGGATCCGATCCCGGATCCGCGCCGGCCCACCCTCATGCTCGTGTTCGGGTCGGACTACGGCCTGGTGGGCCGTTTCAACGAGCAGATCGTCTCCTACGCCCTGCGTGACCACTGGCTTGAGGACGACGCCGACAGCGACCGACTTCCAGGAAACCGGATCATCGCCGGTGCCGGCGAACAGGTGGTGAGCCGGCTGATAGCCGCCGAGGGTACCATGGCGGACCGATTTACCATGCCCACTTCCATCGGTGCGATCACGCCCTTTGTTCAGCTGCTGTTGGCAAGAATTGAGGCGCTGCGTTCCCACGAAGGGGTGGAACGGGCCCTACTTTTTTACAATCGGCCCAGGACCGGTGGATTCAGCCCCCGTCGCGAGACCCTGCTCCCGGTCCGGCTCGGGGATTTGCGAAAGCGGAGGCTTCATTGGGAGTCGCGTTCCCTGCCCACCTTCACCATGCCACCCGAGAGCCTTTTGTCCGCCCTTCTGCGCCAGTATTTTTTCGTCTCGCTTTTTCGGGCCTGCGCCCTTTCCCTGGCCGCCGAGAACACCAGCCGGCTTGCTGCCATGCAGGCCGCAGAGAAAAACATCGACGAGCGTCTCGAATGGCTCAAGATGATTTTTCAGCAGGAGCGACAGGCTGCCATCACCGATGAACTCCTCGATATCATCTCCGGTTTCAAGGCCGTTCGCGACCGTAAGTAAGGTAAGAAGACAACCGGCAGGAATGACAAGGCCGGGCGGATCCTCGGCTATGCCCATGATGTCCTCGCATCCTGGCCATCTCGAACATCCAATTCGAATTTTTTGGCAGCGCATCCAGGACACTGGGAGGAACGGTCGGCGGTTTTTCCTGCGGGTGGTGATGCAGAGGCATACTCACCCAGCACTGCCGACCATTAGTACACTATGGGCCCTATTACTGGTTGCTAAGCAATTATACGTATCATCTGCTGGAGCTTCTGCCATGAGCTGCAATTAGTCCGCAATTCGTACTATCCAGGGTGCGTGCTAGGGCCGGTCAACTGGATATTGTGCTCATTTTTTCGGTCTCTTTTGAAAAGTAATGCCAGCATACCGCAACTAGTGGGCGTGAACAATAGTCTTGCAAAGGAGGTGACACGAGAATGGCCCGAAACAATCGCATTCTCGTACAGCAGGCACGCGACGCTCTGGATCAGTTTAAGTATGAGGTTGCCAACGAAGTAGGTGTTAGCAACCAGATTCAGGGAGGCTACTGGGGCGCCATACCCTCAGCAGACTGTGGTGCCGTCGGTGGTCAGATGGTCCGACGCATGATTGCCCTGGCCGAACAGCAGCTTGCCCAGAGCGGCGGTAGTGCTCCCGCTCAGCAGGCGGGGCAGCAGACGAGCGCTCCTCCCCGTCAGTAAAGGGTGGTAGCTCTAGAGACAAGGGCAGAGAAATCTGAGCTGCCCTTGTCTCAACTTCTTTTCTCAGGCCATCATCTCGGCGATGGATTCCTCGTCCCAGTCGGCATGAATGGCAGAATTGATGCCCTTGGCGACGACCTGGGCTGCCTCTCTCATGATCAGATCAATCTCCTTGGGCGTGACCACCATGTCTCCGACCACCGGGGACAGGGCATCCTGGATCATCTGTCCTCGTTCAGCAGCACCCAGTTCCCCGAGCTGAGCGTAGGCCGGGTCGCTGCTGCGGAGCTTGTCGATCAATATCCCGACGCTCTGCGACGCGATGGTCATGGCGTGCACCACCGAGGGGATTCCGAGGGCAATCACCGGGACACCCAGGGTTTTTTCGTCTATGGGCGGCCGGTTGTTGCCAACGCCGGCTCCGGGATGGATCCCCGTATCGGTCAGCTGGATGGTGGTGAAGAGGCGGTTGACCTCCCGGGCTGCCAGAGCATCGATGGCGACAACTGCCCCCACCTCAATCTGCGACAGAATGCCCTGGATGATCTCCTCGCTCTCGATTCCCGTGGTTCCCAACACCCCGGGCGATATGGCCGCCACGGAGCGAAGTTTCCCTGCAAGATCCTCAGGAACGAACTCCTGGATGTGACGGGTCACCAGGAGAAGATTGACGACCCTCGGCCCGAGGGCATCGGGCGTGGCGTTTTCGTTGCCGAGGCCGACGACCAGGATCGGAGCATCATTACTCCCCTTCCCGAGCATCTTCTGAAGGCAGCTGCTCAGGGTCTCGCTGAGCCGGTCCTGTACGGTTCGGTTGCGTTTTTTAAGGGCCTGGGATTCGATGGTGATGTAGGTTCCGATGGGCTTTCCCATGTTCTGGGCAGCACTTTCGTCCAGAACATCCACGTGGGTGACGTGGACGCCTGGAAAGGACTGGTATTGATCCATCAGTACACCCGGGGGAACCTGATCGGTCTGGGTCTGCAGTTCCTCGACCGCCTCAATGGCAAGGTCGGTGCGTACAGAGCCGATTGTTCGTCTGGACAATTTCATTCCTCCTCGTGATTGGATTTAACTGTATGAGACGGCCCCGTGACGGGGCCGTCTCATGGGAGAGGAGAAACCGGAGGAAGAGCCTTGCAAGCAGACCTTCCAAGCCGTATTGTACTCACTTGTCCCCGTTCCTATACATGAGATTTTTTAATTTATTGCAGGGGAAGGATGTGAAGGCATATCCGAGAATCTTTAACAGATGCACTTCTACCTGACGCAGAAGGAGGGACGTCCCTTGAGCGCAGATTCCAGCTGGGGAGACCCCCACATTGTTGAGCAAAATGTTGCGTCCTACGCGGCCCGGTCCGTCGACACCCGGGGGCGCATGCATCCGGAACACGGCGAGGCAGATCTGTACCGAACCCCCTTTCAGCAGGACCGGGACCGGATCATACACTCGACGGCCTTTCGCCGTCTCCAGTACAAGACCCAGGTGTACGTGGTTCACGAGGGAGATTTTTACCGGACGAGGCTGACCCACAGCATTGAGGTGATGCAGCGGGCCCGAACCCTGGCGCGAGCCCTGGGAGCTAACGAGGACCTGGTGGAGGCGATCTCCTACGCCCACGACCTGGGCCATCCTCCCTTCGGCCACGCCGGGGAGGAGACGCTGAACAAGCTGATGGGGAAGCAGGGGTTTGAGCACAACTTCCAGAGCCTGCGCATCGTGGATGAGCTGGAATTGCGATACACTGCCTTTGCAGGACTGAACCTCTGCTTTGAGACCCGGGAGGGGCTGGCCCGGCACAGCACCCCCTATGACGACCCCCGGCTGCCGGCGGAGTTTTCCGATCGGCGCCAGCCTGCCATTGAGACACAGCTCGTCGACATTGCCGACCAGCTCGCCTACTGCACCCACGACCTGGATGATGCCCTCACCGGGGGGCTGCTCAGGGCCCAGGATGTGGTGGATTCCGATATTGATATCATCAACGAGGCTTACGAGGTTGCCCGGCGAGAGGTCCGGGGGACGGGAGCCGTGGGCAAGCTGTTGGCCGAGAAGATGCTTGGCCGCCGCCTGGTCCGGTACCTCATCGAGCGGTTCAGCGTCGACGTGATCGAGACCACCCGCAGACGAATCGAGGACCTGGGCGTTGAGACCCTGGCCGATGTGACGGAGCTCGACTGTCCCCTCGTCGGCCTGTCCGATGGGGCAGAGAAATCCTTTGAACAGCTGCGCTCCTTGCTGCTGGAGACCGTCTATCACCATCCCAGGGTGCTCAGGCAGGTGTCCAAGGGAAGGATGATCCTCGAGCGCCTCTTCGAGGCTTTCACCCGCGATCCCAGGATGTTGCACCCGGTGACCCGGGAGCGCTGGGATGCCATGAAGGGGTCTGAGCGCCGACAGAGGCGCATACTCTGCGACCACCTGGCCGGTATGACGGACCGTTATGCCATGGATCTTTACCAGTCCATGTTCGAACCTTATGAGAAGGTGCTGCATCCGGGATTGTGAGGGAGGTTTTACCGGTGCAACGGGACGGATCTGAGGGGGAGTTTTCCGGGGAGGACCCGGGGAGGAAGCAGGCGGCACCGGGGGATCGCCGTCCCCTGGGGCGGATGGTGGATCAACTGGCTCTCTGGATGGCCGCGGCGGCGGCGATCGGGTCGCTTTTCACCGCCCTGGCCTTCAACGTCACAGGAGCCGAGCAGTTGAGCGCTACCCAGATCGCCCTGATTTCGGGCGGGGTCTCCGTCGGGGTTTACCTGGTTGTGCTCCTGGCGGGGCGACACCAGGATTCCGGAGGGTCTTGACCCGGGCTCGGTTCCGGGCGCAAAGACCTGGCGCGGACCCCGCATCATCTGACGGGGTCTTCCCGCGGAGACGATGGGGGATCGATTCAGGCCCAATTTCGGGTAGGGCTTGCATCATGAGAAGAATTGTTTAATACTAAGTACTAATATCAGGTACTAATACCCTATTCACCGTTCTTGCGGGGGGGATCATATGCCAGTCCTGGGCAAGGAGTCTCGCCGGGATGAACTCAGTTCCTACCTGAAAGCCAATCCCTTTTTGACCGACGATGATCTTGCGCGCAGATTTCGGGTCAGCATTCAGACCATCCGCCTGGATCGAGCCGTCATGGGGATTCCGGATGTGCGAGAGAGAACGAGGCGGGTGGCCGAGGACCATTTCGATCCCGTGCGTTCCATGGGTTCCGGCGAGATCGTGGGGCGGCTGATCGATCTCAAGCTGGGTTCGATGGCCATGTCGCTCCTGGAGACCCACGACGACATGGTCTTCGAGAGAACCCGTGTGGTCCGCAGCCACTTCATCTTCGCCCAGGCGGACTCACTGGCCCTGGCGGTCATCGACGCGGAGGTTGCGGTCACTGGGCTGGTCAACGTCAAGTTCAAGCGCCCGGTCACGGTGGGCGAGGAACTCCTGGCAAGGGCAGAAGTTTTGCAGCGCAAAGGAGAAGATAAGTACGTGGTACTGGTGGAAACTGAGGCGGAAGGACAGAAGGTCTTCCGGGGCAAGTTCGTAGTGTTTGTGATCGATAAGGGAGGCAGGGAGTCGTGAAGATCGCGCTGGACGCTATGGGGGGCGACGCGGGGCCTGGGGTGGTGTGTGAGGCAGCGGTTGATTTCCTCCGGAAAAACACAGAAGCTATGCTGATGCTGGTCGGACCGGAACAGGAGATTCTTGGCCTTCTTCGGGATGTGGATGGGGGATCTGAGGCCGACCGACTGGAGGTGAAGCACGCGGAGGATTTCATTGGGCCGGACGACGAGCCCGCAAGGGCCATTCGGACAAAGAAGGCATCTTCGATGGTCCGGTGCCTCAGGGCCCTGAGGGAGGGTGAGGCCGATGCCATGGTCAGTCCTGGCAATACCGGGGCCCTCCTGGTTGGAAGTATGATGATCCTGGGGAGGACCCCGGGCGTGGAGCGTCCCGCCCTGGCCGTGGAGTTCCCGTCCATCTGGAAAGGTAGCACGCTGCTTCTCGACCTCGGTGGCACCACCGATGCCCGGGCTCGACACCTGTGTGACTACGCGATGATGGGGATCACCTACGCCCGGGAAGTGATGGATCGGGCCGTTCCCAGATTTGGGCTATTGAACATTGGCACCGAGGAGAACAAGGGAGATCAGCTCAGGCTGAAGACCTTTCCCATGTTTCGTGACCTTGCCGGGGCCTACGATGGGTGCCGTTTTGTGGGCAATGTCGAGACACGGGATCTAATGGACTGTCCCGCCGACGTGGTGGTGACCGATGGGTTTGTCGGAAACATGGTCTTGAAGACCGTGGAAGGCATGGAAAGCGCCCTGATGGAGATCATCAGCCGTGCAGCGACGGGATCCCGGGAAGCGTCCGATGAGGACGCCTCGCTTCGAAGCCTTATGGAAAGCAAGCTGAAGCAGTTCGATTATCGCAACTACGGGGGTGCCGCGCTGCTGGGGGTCCGATCGATGGTCATCAAGTGCCACGGCCGCTCCGGTCGGCAGGCCATCGCAAATGCCCTTGACAAGGCATACCGGGCCGCGGTCACGCGGGTCCCAGATCGCATAGAGAGTTCCCTTTCGGAAAGGTCGGAATCGGTATGATGAAGCGCAATGCAGGAATCTGGGGGCTGGGTCGGTTCATCCCCGAACGGGTGCTGACAAACAAGGACCTGGAGAAGATGGTGGATACGACCGACGAGTGGATCGTGACTCGCACGGGGATCTCAGAGCGACGGATTGCCGATGATGATGTGGCCACCTCGGATATGACCCTGGCTGCCACGCGGGGGGCCCTGGACCAGGCGGGCCTCAACGGTGCCGACGTGGACATGATCATCGTGGCAACGGTGACGCCGGACATGTCCTTTCCCTCCACGGCCTGTCTCCTGCAGGACGCGCTCGGCGCCGAGGGGGCAGCAGCTTTCGATTTGCAGGTCGGATGCACCGGGTTTGTCTACGGGTTGGCCGTCGCCGAACAATTTGTCGCCAGTGGGCAGGCAGACTTCGTGGTCGTGGCTGCGGGGGATATCCTCTCGCGGATCACGAACTGGGAGGACCGCGCCACCTGTGTTCTGTTCGGAGATGCTGCTGGAGCGGCTGTTGTCGGCCCCTGCCGTCCGGGAACGGGGATTCTGAGCACCTACCTGGGTTCCGATGGGAGCGGTGCGGACCACCTCAAGATGCCAGGTGGGGGATCGCGCCATCCCGCGACAGCCGAGACGGTGGCCGACCGGCTTCATTACCTGCACATGAACGGCCGGGAGGTTTTCAAGTTTGCCGTCCGGGCGATGGGCCGTTCAGCCCACGAGGTGGTATCCAGGGCGGGCCTGAGATTTTCCGACATTGATTGTTACATACCCCACCAGGCTAACCGCCGGATCATCGATGCCTCGGCGGCCCGGCTGGGGATTCCCATGGAGAAGGTCTACATTAACCTGGACCGGTTTGGCAACACCTCTGCCGCCACGGTTCCCACCGCCCTGAGCGAGGCCTGGGAACAAGGCGTGATCAGCCCGGGAGACCATATCCTGGCCGTGACCTTCGGTGCGGGTCTGAGCTGGGCTTCCGCGGCAATACAGATGCTCAAGGAGAAGGATCGCCTTGCCTGAGATCGTCGTGGTGACGGATTGCTCATCGGACATGGCGCCGGAGAAGGCCCGGGCCCTCGGGATCCGGCAGGTGCCCATGACCACCTATATTTCGCGAGGGGCGTCG
>PXCI01000120.1 GCA_003566675.1 Clostridia bacterium | reverse complement strand
TGCGGGTTCGACTCCCCGGGCTTCAGCACCTCCCGGACCACGATGGTAAAGCGGCCCGTAGGCGTCATATCGGGCTCCCGACCCGTGCCCACATCGTAGGAGGTGACCTCACCGTTCGTATAGTGGTAAAGACGGTTCCTGAAGGTGTCCACGATGATGTGCTCACCTGTCTCTGCGGGTCCGGGGCTCCACAGATGCAGCCACCAGACGAGTAGAATCACGGCCGCCGAGATCGTTGTCATCAGCGCTGCTCTGTACTTCCGTCGGATTCTCATAACATACATAGGATGTCAACAAGCGGGGCAAGTTACGCGGGCAAGATCAAGAATCTCTGGAGGAAGTGATGAACAGACGTGATTTGCGCCCACCGGTCCTCATAATCATTGCAGTGGTGATCACCCTGCTCATAGCGAATATTCCAGCCGAAGGAGAACCTGAACCTCCAGCTTCTCCCTACCTGTACTGCGAACTGATTGAGAAATGGGCTGCGGAGTACCAGGTGGATCCCCACCTGGTAGCAGCAGTCATTGAGAACGAGTCCGCCTTTGATCCTGAACGCCTGTCCCCCGAGGGCGCCGTGGGCCTGATGCAGATCCTCCCCTCCACCGCCGAAATGAGCGCTGTGAACCTCCAGATGTCCGGTTTCACCCCGGACTGTCTCTGGGATCCCGCCATCAACATTCAGCTGGGGACCCACTATCTGGCCACCTTGCTTCAGGATTTCGCCGGCGACGCCATCGCAGCCCTGGCGGCTTATAACGCCGGGCCCGGTCGCGTACACGAGTGGCAGCAGATGGACCGATGGCAGACCCGATCCGGCATCGACCGAATCCCACTGATGGAGACGCGCAGCTACGTGATGCTGGTCCTCGAGGACTATGAGCGTTACCGGCAAAGCAGCCCCGAGTGACAGCCCTGCAGGAATGACGGTCGCCTGAGAAGAAAACCCTAGGGAACTTGAAACGAGGAGGGAAAGACGATGGAATACGATCCACTCCTACATCCGTACCCATCACAGAGAATGACGCATTATTCCCGAAAGGGGATGGTGGCCACCTCCCAGGCCCTGGCGGCCCAGGCTGGGCTGACCGTATTGCAGAGGGGCGGCAACGCCATTGACGCTGCTGTGGCCACTGCCGCCTGCCTGGCGGTGGTCGAACCCACCTCCAACGGGATCGGCAGCGATGCCTTCGCCCTTGTCTGGACCGAAGGCCGACTGCACGGTCTGAACTCAAGCGGACCGGCTCCCGCGGGCATCTCTATCGATGCGCTGAACCAGGCTGGGCATCGGGAAATGCCCCGATTCGGCCCAATCCCCGTCAACGTGCCCGGGGCACCCGGGGCCTGGGCCGCCCTGACTAAGCGTTTTGGACGCCTGCCCCTGACTGAGGTTCTGCGTCCCGCCATTGAGTACGCCGAGGAAGGTTATCCCCTCTCCCCCGTGCTGGCGAGAGCCTGGAACGGAGCCTACAACAGGTACCGGGACGTTCTGAAGGGGGACGAGTTCCAGGCCTGGTTTGACACCTTTGCCCCCGGCGGGAGCCCACCGGACACAGGCCAGATGTGGCGTTCACCCGACCACGCCCGCACCCTGGCATCCATCGCCCAGACGGGGGCGGATTCCTTTTATCGGGGCGAGTTGGCGGAGCGCATCGACCGCCTGTTCCGGGAGTGCGGCGGATACCTTCGGGGGGAAGACCTGGACGCGTTCGAACCCCTGTGGGTGGAGCCCATAAAGGTCAACTACCGGGGTTATGACGTGTGGGAGATTCCGCCCAACGGCCAGGGGCTGGTGGCCCTGATCGCCCTGAACATACTCCACGGCTTTGATTTTCCGACCCGCGACACCCTCGAAACCTGCCACAGGCAAATCGAGGCGACCAAGCTGGCCTTCATTGACGGACTCAAGTACATCACCGATCCCGACCAGATGAAGGTCGCCGTCGAGGATCTGCTGAGCCCCGCCTATGCGGAGCAAAGAAGAAGGGAAATGGGAGAGCGGGCCCTGTATCCCGAGCCAGGACATCCCCCGAAGGGCGGAACCGTGTACCTGGCCACCGCTGACGGTGAGGGCAACATGGTCTCGTTCATCCAGAGCAACTACATGGGCTTCGGTTCCGGCCTCGTGGTGCCGGGCACGGGGATCAGCCTGCAGAACCGGGGTCACAACTTCTCCCTGGATCCGGACCACGATAACTGCCTCGCGCCGGGCAAGCGCACCTATCACACCATCATCCCGGGATTTCTCACCCGGGACGATCGGCCCATAGGGCCTTTCGGCGTGATGGGCGGATTCATGCAGCCCCAGGGACACGTGCAGGTAATGATGAATGCCATCGATTTCAACCTCAATCCCCAGGCGGCCCTGGATGCACCCCGATGGCAGTGGGTGCAGGACAGGACGGTGAGGGTTGAACCCGACTTTCCCCAGCACCTGGTCGACAGCCTGGTGCGCCGGGGACATGATGTCGAGTATGCCGTCAGCTCCGGCGGATTCGGCCGGGGACAGATCATATGGAAAGATGAGGAGGGGGTCCTGGCTGGAGGGACGGAGCCGAGGACTGACGGCGCCGTCGCAGCCTGGTAGTCCCCTGGAGTTCGCCGAGCGACGCCGCATCACCGCACGCAAGACGCCTCGATCGGGCCCTGGAACCAGGGCCCGATCAGGACATCACAGTGACTCCGTAGAACTGAGTTACTGTACCTGCTGGAGGGCCACCCGGATCTGGTTGTAGTAAAGGGTGGTCCGGCCCTCGAATCCCGAGTCCGTTCCCACGAAAATCCACAGGTTGCCTTCCTCATCCGAGGAGATCTCAAGGGGCTGTTCCGCGTTGTCCAGGGTCTTGAGTTCGTACACGTCAAACTCATCGTTGTCCGTCTTCGCAACATCCCCGATGCGGAGGGCGTTTTCGCCATCCTCGTTCTGCCATCCTTTGTCCACGTTGAGTCCGTAGTACGGGATGGCGTATACATCCATCTCGACGGGAATCGGTTCCACCGCAGCTGCTCCTACCTTCACCCACACGGCCTCACCTGGGGGGCCGCCGATGCCAACGGCGCCAGCCGGGGCATCCGTTGCGAACTCTACCTCGAAGAAGATGCGATAGGTTGTGCTGGGTACGATGCCGTCTGCGGCGGTCAGCTGCTTCTTGACATACATGAAGATGTCATCGCTGCGGTTCATTGCGCTGATCATCAGGGCCTTTCCTCCACCGGGGATCTCCCCGGGCAGATCCTCATGGCCGAACTTCAGATCGTAGCTGTCTTCCTCGTAATCGACCGGCAGGTCGGTGAAGTCGCCGGTCCAGCCCTCGGCGGTCTCGCTGAAGTCGTACTCGAAGGACAGGTTAGCCTCTATATCACCATCCCCACATCCAGCGGCGACAATGAGAAGAAGTGCAGCCAGTATTGTTGCCATACCCAGGTGTTTCCGGTTCATAACCAATTCCCCCTAATATCGTAGTCGCTAGATACAGACGGATGCCTGGGGGGGAAGTTCCACCCGAATTCATGGGATTGTGTGTCGGTTCTGTTACACGTTGGACGTCGTTTCCAGTGGTGTCGAGGACTGGGTCCTGGTCCTGGGCGTGATCGAGCTGCGGGAGGCCGGGGCTTAT
>PXCI01000236.1 GCA_003566675.1 Clostridia bacterium | reverse complement strand
GAAGCATGTCGTGGAGATCCGGTCCACCATGCATCCAGCGATTGTCCGCGTTCCCACCCAGCTGCATAGTAAGACGGCCATTGTCATTCTCGCCAACCTGATTACTCTTACTCCCGGAACACTGACTATGGACTTCGATGAAGGAGCAAATTGCTACTACGTGCATTGTATTGATGCAGGCGATAAAGTCGAGGATAAAGATATCATCATCACGATGGAATCGTGGCTGAGGAGGATATTCGAATGATCATCATTGCAGCCGTAGTCATGGCTCTGGCCAGTTTAGCCTGTTTCTACCGCGTTCTGGTCGGCCCCACGGTACCCGACAGAATGGCGGCCCTGGACGTGACGGGTCTGATCGTGGCCATGATCATGGTCCTCTTGGCCACCCATTTTCGCTATGCTTTGTTTTTCGACATTGTATTGGTCTATTCGGCACTGTTGTTTGCGGATGTCATGATCATGGCCAAGTACCTGGAACACAAGGAGCTGTACAAATAATGGACATCCTGACTGTGATTGCATACTTGCTGATAACAGCTGGAGTTGCATTCTGTGTTCTTGCTGTGGTGGGAATGCTCCGTTTCCCCGATGTGTACACCCGGTATCACGCAGGAACAAAGGGAGTTACCGCCGGCAACCTACTCATTCTGGCCGGTGTTGGCATTATCGAGTGGTCCTTGCTCATATCTTTGAAACTCCTGATTGTCGCCGTGTTCTTCCTGATGACCAATCCTATTGGCACTCATGCCATAGCGCGGGCTGCCTACCGCAGCAAATCGGCTGTGGCCTGTGTATTCTTCGATGCGTATGATGCTCACGTGCGAGGCGAAGCCGAGGAAGAAGAGACGGAGACTGACGCTGTGTGGGCCCGCGACGAGATGAGGGAGACCGATGGAGGAACACCTCAGGAGACGGCCTAACCAGTGTTGTGAGTAGCTAATGGATAGGCAACCGAATTGTGCTGCGTCCAGACGTGCATCGGGTTCGAACCCATGGTCTTAGATCTGATCGGATCATCCGCTGATCCGCCGATGCGGTGTACGTATTGAAGCGCTTCCTGCATCGGATGTGAAGTCCCATAATCCCCAACAGTTTTCACCAGGGTAAGTTTCATTGGCTGGCTAAGTGTATGGCGTCCGCGGGGGTTGCTTTTTGCAGGCAGGGAAGTACACGATCTATAGTAAACGTGTGTGCGATCTGCGAGTGTTGCGTGTGTAGGCGACCAGGTACGAGTGAGCGGCTAGACCGGGCCCAAACCGGTGTTACTCGTCGGCCTCATCATCCGATAGTTCATAGATTGCGCTGCCGGCAGAGCCGGATTAGACGGGAGGAATGACTTGTCTGTTTCAGTCTTTCTAAACGGAGAAATCATGCCCATGGAGGAAGCGAAGATATCGCCCCAAGACAGGGGGTTCAATTTTGCCGATGGGCTCTACGAGGTGATCCGAGTCTACAACGGCCAGCCCTTCTGCATGCAGGATCACATCGATCGTCTCAACTACGGCGGTAAGCAGTTGGACATCGACATACCTTACACGAAGGACGAGTTTGTCGAGATCGTCGACCGCCTCCTGAAGGCCAACGATCTGCACGAAGCGTCGGTTTACCTTCAGGTTACCCGAGGGTCGGTTCCGCGGTCTCATCCATTTCCTGACGTCTACGAACCTACGGTTTTCATGCGGGTGAGCGAGGCTGCGGCACCCTCTCGGGAACAGTTGGAGCAGGGCATGACCGCCATCACTCACAGCGACAACCGGGGTGGTCTATGCTACATCAAGAGCCTTGCCCTACTTGCCAATTGCCTGGCCCAGACCCGGGCTAAACGAGAAGGCGCTTACGAGGCAATCCTGGTTCGAAATGGTTTCGTGACAGAGGCCACGGCCAGATCCGCCTTCTGCGTCATTGATGGAACTCTTTACACCCATCCCCTTGCCAACATATTGCCCAGCATTACTCGAAAGAATGTTCTGAGTTTAGCGGCAGAGAACGACTGGCCCGTTGTGCAGCAGGCGATTCCCGTGGGAGACTTCCTGGATGCCGACGAGGTCTTTCTCGGCGGTACGATCGCTGAGGTGGTTCCCATTGTCGAAATCGATGGGAAGAAGATCGGCGACGGAAGGCCAGGACCCGTATTCTGGCGGGTTCATGAAGCCTTTCAGACTCTCATAGAGAAGGCTTCGACTCCGTCATAAACCTGGTTGGGCGGGGTCCTGCCAGGTTCCCGCCCGCACTTCCCGATCGTACGGCTCCTTTGAACAATCTATTTGCCCTGGACGCTGCTTCTGGTATAATATGTATATCTTGTGCTGACAGCTGTACCAGGTGCAGTAGGGCGGGTACTGTGGGATCTACCCTTTCAACTGCTCAATGGCAGGTTGCCTACAAGGGCGACACTCTGTTCAGATAATCGTGCGTGCCTGTTGGACCTGGAGCTATCTAGGCGGCGCCACTTTTGTCTGACATCGAGACTGGGACCCATATTCACCTGTTGCGGTATTTCGCATTTCATCAGGCCCGTCGGGAACGGTCTGGCTTGCAGCGACCGATGCTCTACGCGGCAGTTGCCTTCGGCGGAGGCGTGGTTCTGGCCTCCGCCCGGTCTGCTGATCGCGTCCACATCTGGATCCTCATTGTGGCGGTCGGAGCCCTGATTCCGGCTGCCCTGGGCGCCCTGACGTCAGTGAAGGGACAGGGAACCAACCGTTATCGTCTCCTTGCACTTCTCTTCCTGCTGGGTATCTTCTGCCTCGGATTCTTGCGCTGGACGGGTCATGTGACCGGGGTCTGGATCCTGCCCCTGGAGGAGGGGGAGCGCAGGATCGGTGAACTAGTCCTGTCTGTTGTGACACCCGCGAGTTCGCTGGCAGATGGTGACCAGCGCTGGGAGGCGGTGGTCAGGGAGGTTCCCTGCGAGGGGGTTCAGGCGCTTCGTGGCCATCGCATCCTGGTTTACTCCGAGGGTTCCGTTGAGCCGGGCGAGGTGTACCGGGTCTCCGGTGAGGTGTTTCTCCCCGGGTCGGCCCGGAACCCAGGGAGTTTCAACTACAGAAGACACCTGCTTGCCCGGGGCATTGGCTACTCCTTCGATGTGCAGCAGATGAAGCGGCTCCCCTTCGATCCGCATCCCCTTCTGTTGTGGCGAGGCATCCTGCGGAGCCGAATCCTCGACAGAACAGCAGGAAGGGTCGATGGCGAAGTGCGGGGTCTGATTCTGGCCCTGGTTCTAGGAGATCGCGACCTTCTGTCCGGGGACCTTGTTGAGAGTTTTCGGAATGCTGGCCTGGGTCACCTGCTGGCGATATCCGGTTTGCACGTGATGACCTTTGGTCTGGTTTTGATCCGCCTGTTGACAGCCCTGCTTCCCAGACGTCCAGCCCTATCCCTCGGTGTGGGGACAGTTTTTGCCTACTCCACGCTGGTGGGCAGCGGCCCCTCGGTTAGCAGGGCTGCACTGCTCTTCTGCGCACGGACTCTGGCCCCCGAGGTGGCGAGATACTATGATCCCCTGAATGTCCTGGCTGCCTCAGCACTGGTTCTGGTCGTCCATCGGCCCGGCCTTGTGTTCGATGTTGGCTTTCAGATGTCCTTTTGTGCTTGTTGGGCCCTGGTTGCCGTCCG
>PXCI01000061.1 GCA_003566675.1 Clostridia bacterium | reverse complement strand
TAACTTCACTTGCTTATACTTTTTACATCAGTGGATGACCAGTCTGAAATATCGTTACTAAGAAAACCTCAACCAATCACGTAATAGCTGCCACTCTCGTAGACTTTATATATTTTATAGTGCTTCTTATTTTTAAAGAATGGTCGAATATTCCTATGAGTACGACTTGGGTCTTTGTTGGACTTCTTGCCTGAAGACAGTTTGCGATACGTTTTGTAAATCGTATCGATATCATAGAGTGACCAGGTCGTATGAATGTTGCTTTTAAAGAAGCATGGAAAGACTTCTCAAAACTCATGGTCTGACTTGGTATATCAGTTCTCGCACTGATGCTAGTACGTTATATGACTTGAACAGGAATTGTATAATGTTCAAATTATTAGTATTTTCATTGTGAAAAACTTCTCGAAAACTCGAGAAGTTTTTTATCATAAAAAGTTTGACATAGACCTATTTCTTTATAAAATCGTGACGCTTTAATGCTTTAATAAAAGTATTCCTCCGTAGCTCAGCGGTAGAGTAGATGGCTGTTAACCATTTGGTCACTGGTTCGAATCCAGTCGGGGGAGCCAATTATAATTTATTGTTTTTAGTTCATAGTTGTTAGAAATACTTCTGTAACTATGAACTAAAGTTTATACGGAGAGGTGGCTGAGTGGTCGAAAGCAACGGTCTTGAAAACCGTCGTACCGCAAGGTACCCAGGGTTCGAATCCCTGTCTCTCCGCCATTTTGTTCTTTACAAATAATGTGTGACTGGAAAGGTGGCAGAGTGGTTGAATGCGCACCCCTGCTAAGGGTGTGTACCGAATTTCGGTACCGAGGGTTCGAATCCCTCTCTTTCCGCCATTATACTATTTGGGCCTGTAGCTCAGTGGTTAGAGCAGTCGGCTCATAACCGATTGGTCGAAAGTTCAATTCTTTCCAGGCCCACCATTTATATGGGATAATAAGCACTATTTCTAATAAAAACAAAAAAAGTTTTGACAAAGAAGTATTTGCCAATACAATCCCGTTGCTTTCTTGAGAAAATGATTATTTAAAGAATATTTTTAATATAAGTCAATACTCATAAAAAAATGAGAAAATCTTTTGACTTACATAAGTATTTTTTTACAATAAATCAGCTTTTTCAAAAAGTAGCTATATGCTCATTAAAATAAACAGAATATTAGAAAAAAAGAAACCTTTGAAAGTTTTGGAAAAACTCAAAAATCAAAGTCTGTGTTTTCGGTAAAACACAGCATTTACGTTTAAAAGAGTTTGATCCTAGCTCAGGGTTAACGCTAGCGGTGCGCCTAACACATGCAAGTCGAGCGGGATTAAGAAGTAGCTTGCTACTTCTTATGAGAGCGGCGAACGGGTGAGTAACACGTTGGTACCTGCCCCCAAGTCAGGGATAGCCCAGGGAAACCTGGATTAATACCGGATGTGCTCTTCGGAGTAAAGATTTATCGCTTGGGGAGGGGCCTGCGTCCTATCAGTTAGTTGGTGAGGTAACGGCTCACCAAGACTATGACGGGTAACTGGTCTGAGAGGATGATCAGTCACAATGGAACTGAGACACGGTCCATACTCCTACGGGAGGCAGCAGTGAGGAATCTTCCACAATGGGCGAAAGCCTGATGGAGCGACACCGCGTGAAGGATGACGGCCTAACGGTTGTAAACTTCTTTTCTGAGGGAGCATAATGAGAGTACCTCAGGAATAAGGGACGGCTAATCACGTGCCAGCAGCCGCGGTAATACGTGAGTCTCAAGCGTTACCCGGAATTATTGGGTGTAAAGGGTGCGTAGGTGGATTTTTAAGTCAGGTATGAAAGACCGAAGCTCAACTTCGTGTTTGTGCTTGAAACTGGAAATCTAGAATCAGGGAGAGGTAAGCGGAATTCTCAGTGTAGGGGTGCAATCCGTAGATACTGAGAGGAACACCAAAAGCGAAGGCAGCTTACTGGAACTGTATTGACACTGAGGAACGAAAGCGTGGGGAGCAAAGAGGATTAGATACCCTCGTAGTCCACGCCCTAAACTATGATAACTAAGTGTTGCCTGTAGAGGCAGTGCTAAAGCTAACGCATTAAGTTATCCACCTGAGGAGTACGGTCGCAAGATTAAAACTCAAAGGAATAGACGGGGACCCACACAAGCAGTGGATCACGTGGTTTAATTCGACAATAAACGGGGAATCTCACCTAGGCTTGACATCCCGAGAACGTCCTGGAAACAGGAGGGTGCCCGTAAGGGAGCTCGGTGACAGGTGCTGCATGGTTGTCGTCAGCTCGTGCCTTGAGGTGTTCGGTTAAGTCCGTTAACGAGCGCAACCCATGTCCTTAGTTACTATGTCTAAGGAGACTGCCTTGGTTAACAAGGAGGAAGGTGTGGATGACGTCAAATCAGCATGGCTTTTACGCCTAGGGCTACACACATGATACAATGGTCTGTACAAAGAGCAGCAATACCGCGAGGTGGAGCTAATCTTCAAAGCAGATCTCAGTCCGGATTGGAGTCTGAAACTCGACTCCATGAAGTTGGAATTGCTAGTAATCGTGAATCAGATATGTCACGGTGAATATGTTCCTGGGTCTTGTACTCACCGCCCGTCAAGGCATGGGAGGTAGTAATATCGGAAGCTCCTCTAGTAATATGGGGGTCCATGGTAGGACTACTGACTGGGCTTAAGTCGTAACAAGGTATCCGTAGGAGAACCTGCGGATGGACTATCTCCTTATATTTTTCCTGAAAATTTTCATTGTGTTTTCTTTTTTTCTAATAATCTTGTTTATTTTGTTCTTTAACATAATCTGATCAGTCAAAGTTAATAAGTAAATTGTGATAAATAGTTGTGTAAATATTATATAAAATTTACTCATAGCATAAAGTGGATGCCCTGACTCAGATATCCGATGAAGGACGTACAAGTCTGCGATAAGCTGGGAGGAGCTGACAAGAAGCGTTATCACTCCAAGATTTCCGAATGGGGGAACCTAAAAGAGGTAATCTCTTTTATCCGTAGTACGGATGGAAACACGGTGAACTGAAATATCTAAGTAGCCATGGAAAAGAAATCAATTGAGATTCCCTGAGTAGTGACGAGCGAAACGGGAACAGCCCAAACCTAAGAAACTGTAGGGAGCTTTTGGTTCTTAGGGGTTGTAGGAATAGTATTCGGGGAGGCTCATAAACCGAATATTTACTTTTATTATTAAGAGAAACAAGATGGAACTTGTACCATAGAGGGTGAAAGTCCCGTATCCTAAAATAATTTCTGTAAGTATCTACTATTTCCTGAGTAGGATCAGGCACGAGAAACCTGGTTTGAATCTGGGGAGACCACTCTCCAAGGCTAAATAGTATCTGAGATCGATAGCGAACTAGTACCGTGAGGGAAAGGTGAAAAGAACCCCGGGAGGGGAGTGAAATAGAACCTGAAACTTTATGCTTTTAAAGAGTCGGAGCCTTCGGGTGACGGCGTACTTTTTGTAGAACGGACCAACGAGTTAGTGAGTATGGCAAGGTTAAGGGAGTTATACCTGGAGCCGTAGTGAAAGCGAGCCTGAACAGGGCGTCAAGTCATGCTTACTAGACCAGAAACTAGGTGAGCTTCCCATGAGCAGGCTGAAGTCTCG
>PXCI01000204.1 GCA_003566675.1 Clostridia bacterium | reverse complement strand
GGCTAGCGGAGATCATTGGCGAACGCGCCTGCATCGCAGCCAATCCTTCCAATCCGCCACACTCTCTGACCCCATCGTGGCAGATGTCATGTTGGATCGGTTGGTCCACCGGGCCCATCAGATCAACCTCAGGGGGGAATCCATGAGAAAGGTGGCGAATACCAGCACGGACTCACTCGACACTACAGAAACGACTGATGAAGACCGGAATAAATCAACTGACCTGGGCAATCTCAGCGGAATACTGAACGAACTCCGTCGGATCAATGGTCGGTCTTCAATCGGAATGGGTGGACGAACTCATCGGAATAGCCAATTTGGCGGGTCTCGCCCGGTTTGCAGCCTCTTTCTGGGTCGCATCACACCGGCGCCCCGATCTTGCGAAGCCATTGTTCGGGGGAGTCCGGGTCCGGTTCGTCCGGCCACAATCCCCGCAGGACACGCATGCGATCGTAGCAGAGCCTGTACATCAGCTCCGTTCGCTGGGCATCGGCCTCGAGGGCTTCTTGGCGCTGGCTCAAAAACTTCTCGGTGATCCGGTTTATTCGTTCCTCGGTCGCCATCGCCTCGGGGATCATCTCCCGGACGATCTCGCGGGCGAGTTCCGCCCGGTCATCCGCCGTGATCTCGATGTCATCGGTTCCCCGCAGCAGGACCTCGATCTCCTCCCGCTCCAGGCCTTCTTCATAGTCTCCCGGCGTCTCCGGGGACAGGTATTCTCGCAGGTAGTAACACAGATCAAAGAAAATGAACCGGGGGTCCCGGGGCAGAAGCAGCATCGGCAAGTGGGGTGCGGGACCTTGCCTGAAATCGTAGAGCCCGATCAGTCGCTGCAGGAGCATCTCGGGCATGGCCTCTTTCGTGTACTTCAGCATGGAGTGACAGATCTCCACGATTTCCTCGTCGGCAGCCTGGATTGCCTCGTCGTCACGAGCCCCGGCTCTCTGCACGGAGAGGTCGTACCGGGAGTGGCGGAGGCTCTGCACCGTGATGATGAGATCGTCCGACGGGGTCATCTCGTGCTCCCGGTAGAAGGGCCCAAGCCCCACAATCAGTTTGAACAGTACCTGGTCGTGGAGGGGCGACTTCACATGGGGCGGGGAGGGACCCATCGTCTGGGCCGTTGAGGCCTCGAGGGGCCGGCCATCGCTGGACAGGGTGAGGTTCCGTTCTGCAAACCCTGTTCTATCGGTTTTGTCGAGGGTCCTGAACACAAACTCGAAATCCTTGGATACGTAGAGCAGACCAGCCTTCAGCTCCCAGGGTGAAACCCGGTAGCGAAAGCGGGCACCCTCCAGGCGTCTCTCGACGAGATCGTAGGTGCCCTTTCCGACGCGAACCACACCCTGGTTATCGGTCCCGACGGCACTTCGGATCCTCTGTTCGGCTGCCCTGGTGGGCATGTCCTCGTCAAAGAGGCGCTGTGTCATCTCGGAGATGCTGAGAGGACCTCCGGCAGCTGCCAGCTCGTCCATGACTTGCTGTCGGAAGCTCATCGTGTTTCGGGAACCAGCCATCGTCAACCCTCCCTGTTACTACTGTCCTCAGGTGAACGGCATCGCAGTCACGGTTGTCATCTCTGTGTGGTCAGCACGATCCGTCGGCGACGGAAGGAGCACCGGATGTGGACCGTGAAGACTGATACCGTTACGCTCATGGTGCACCCGGTTGGGGACGCTCACACCCCCGGGCACCTAACATTATAGATATCGTCTGTTTCCAGTCAAACAGCTAGTTGGAATCGGCGCCACCAGATGCCGCTTTCTGAGGCGCCTCCTGCACAGGTGGCACAGCCATCACCTTTGATTCTATCTCCTCTCGGTCCTGTTGACAAAATGAACGGATCTTCTGCTGCTTGTTGCCTGCAGATAATGGGCATGGGGCTTTCCAATTCGGTGGTCTACCGCCGTAGCTGAACCTTCGGTTTTCCGCGGAACCATCGCCTGTTGAATGCCCATGGGGGGCTGCTCAAGCAGCCCCCCATGGGGTCCCGTGTCCTGGTGTGGCCTTCAGGAGGGTTTGCGAGCCGTGATGAATGCGCTGTTCACCGATGCTGATCCGGTCGTGCAGCAGTTGACATCCGGCATCGGCCAGGCGCCCGTCTGCTGCAGCCGCACATCCGTGAACCCGGTCTGGACGAGGAGATCCTCGTACTCCTCCTCGGTCAGGGCTCCCCCCACGCAAGAGCACCAGAGGTCGGCGTCATTGCGTACACCTGGTGGGACGGGGCCCTCCCAGACCGGATCGGAAATGGCGATCTTGCCGCCGGGCTTCAGCACGCGGTAACATTCAGAAAATACCCTGGCCTTATCTGGAGACAGGTTGACGACGCAGTTGGACACAACGGTGTCGACTGTGCCATCGGCTAGCGGTACCTGCTCCATGTCACCCTTGATGAACTCCACGTTGCTGATCCCGCTCTCTACTTTGTGCTTTTCCGCCAGTGCCAGCATCTCATCGGTCATGTCCAGGCCATACACTTTCCCCGTCTCACCCACCCGGCGTGCGGCCAGAAACACATCCAGGCCCGCGCCGCTTCCCAGGTCGAGCACCGTTTCTCCCGGCGACAGATCAGCCATGCTGATGGGATTGCCACTTCCCAGCGACATACGTGCCAGCCCTGGCGGCAGGCCCTCGAGATCCTCATCGGCGTAGTGCCCACAGCACGAACCGGCATCATCACAACAGGAGGCACCAGGAGTCGATCTTGCCAGTTGTCCATATCTGCTGCGGACATTCTTCTTGATGTCTTCACTCACTGCAACAAACCCCCTTGCATTTTTCCTGGGCTGCGAGGATGATGTCGAGACTCTTGAGTACGATCTCCCGATCCGAGGAAGGGATCTGATCCCAGACAGCGTGTACGTATGAGCCCAGGTTGCGGTTGTAGGTGTCGATCAGCTTGCGACCGGCCGGGGTCAGCGATAAAGAGACCTTCCTCCGGTCGCTCTCGTCAGGCTCCCTGACAATCATTCTGTGCGTTACCAGTCTGTTTGCTATTCTGCTCACAGTGCTGAGATCAAGGTCGAGTTCTTCGGACAGGTCTGTCAGTGAGACCGATCCCTCACGTTGACCTACCTCGAGGAGTATCCGGCACTGTGACCTTGTCAGGCCGCAACACCGGGCTTCATCTACCTCCACTGCCAGGACTGCTCCCGCTACTTTCACCAGCAATTCGCTTATCGGTGCTGGAATTGGGAACGCACCTCCAATGCTTGTATAATACAATAATCGTAACATGCAAGCATCGTGACAACAATGGGCAAAGGAATTTTTGTCACAAGGTTGCTGTGCTTACCTAAGCCGCTACCGGAAGCAAGAGTGATCGCTGTGTGGTGATCTGATGTAGACGTCATTGGTTAGGGCAATTCCAAGGAGACCTGGAGCCCGGTGTTTCGAGATCATCGTGGGGTTTGGCCTAAACCGCTGATCTGCCATTTGACGGGTAGATGAGGAGCACTGGACGGCCCTGACCTGGATGGTAGTATCGGTGACTGTTGTACCTGCTATCCTCGGTTTAGGTGTTGCCTTGAGGTAGGAGCTGGGGGATGGGTTGCCCTCGACCGCACGCCTTTCTTCGTTGAGGTCGGGGGACAGGTGGCCGACGAGGGTCAACTCGCAGCACCGGACATGTCCGTC
>PXCI01000222.1 GCA_003566675.1 Clostridia bacterium | reverse complement strand
CTACATGCTCTGGTTTCTTCCCGCACCGGCTCCTGATTGGGTATGGGAGAAGGCTGAGGCAGTGGAACTACCCAGCTGGTTCAAGCCGGACTCGGCCGTCAGCTACGCAAGTCCGACCCAGTGGAGGATCATTTTTTCCGGGACGATGCCTACAGGATCCCCGGCAGAGGCAGTGTATACGTACAGCAGGCTGAGTGGAAATGAGCACCTGGTAGCCACGGTCGGGGGCGCGAGGGTGCGGGTGGCTTTTGCAGTCATTCTTGTCCTCGTGTCAGTCGTGGGAATATGGGTCACCGTACGAGAATCTCTCCTCCACCCGTAGAGTGTGGGCTGTCCTCAGAAGACGTACAACAACTGCAACAGCCCCTGGTGCATCGCACTCCATACGGACGGGGCCATTGCAGCTAGCGGTAGACTTTTGCCTGTAGTTGTGGATCGGGCCAACGGGTGCTAGATGTTGGGATGGACTCTGACACACGATGGTTCGTGGTTCTTGCGCCACGGCGCATGGTTGGCCGAGGTCTACAGGGATACCGGCAGGCCATCGGTGATATTTGGCGGCAAAAAGAGAGGGCGCGGTGTACGAGAAAAAATTCGCTGATCTCGAGCGAGTGCGGACAACAAGGAGATGGAGATCACCCTGGAAACACATCGTGGCCAGCGCTAACGGTGGATGAGAAAGTAGACCTGGGCACGGAGCGTCGGTACGATCTTGGTCTCCACCGGTGCTGCGAGGCGCTCGCTTAGTTGGAGTCGGATGCACTTTGCGGGGCCGGCGGGTGAATCATCGGGATCAGCGCGTGCAAGGGTCAGGCCTGGCTCTTTTGCAGAAGTAGCAGGGGATGACCAACATCTCCTTCGGGAATGAATCGTTCGCTGAGAAGGTCAAATCCGTCCTGGAACCAGGCGCGGTAGATCTCGATGTCCGCATGACTCCAGTACATCAAGCCGCCCTTCACCCCGAGCCAATCCTCTTCGGTTCCCGTCCAATCCCTGTAGCCAACGGTAATCAGGAGAAGACCCTCTTCGGTCAACCAACTGCGCATCTTGTGGATGAGTCATCGCTGTTCAGACAGGGGGACGTGGATGATGGCAAACAGGCAAAGGATGGCCTCAAAGGAAGCGGGGGCGAAGTCTACCTTCACCATGTCGGAGCAAATGAAGGTCGCATCGGGCACCTCTTCCCTGGCCCGCTCAACCTGCACCGGGGAGATATCGACTCCTGTGACCGCAAAGTCCATCGACAAGATCCGGGCCGCCGGTCTTCCGCAGCCACAGCCCAGATCTAAAATGCGATCACCGGGCCTGAGCCCACCGGTCAGCTCAGAGAGCCATCTTCCGTAGTCTGAATCCCCATCGCTCCAATCGTTGGGTCTGTAGGCATAGGAGACACGGTCATAGCCCCTGGCCACGATCTCCTTCGGGTTATGGTCCGACATTTCGTTGGCCCTCCAGTCCCAGCAACCGGGTGGCATGCGCAGTTCCTACGAGGCCAGAGATCGACACTGCCCACCCAAAGCCCGCCATCAGGCATCTACCGCGAGCTCTTCCTCGGCAGAACCATCATGGAGATCACGGGCGGTTCCGGCGGTAAGTGTTGCTCCTGGATCCGCTCAACCCGGGGCCTGGCCGTTCAAAGGGGAGGGAATGGTGGCCCTCCCCCATGGTACTCCGTCAACGAAGGTGGATGGACTCAATCATCCAGATGCCCCCGTCTCCCGTACGCACCGGCTGCACCAGCTCGATGGTGTAGTGCTCTCCGTCGCGCTCAACGGTCACGAGGGCCGTGCCGGCGTCGGCATCCAGGTCCTCAAGTACGAAGGCGTCGTCGGAGGTGAAACCGGCCATCCGGCCGTCAAAGGCAGCCACCTCGAACGGATCCATCCGGAAGGTCTCTATGCCAGCGTCGGCCCGCTCCTGCAGCCACTCGGCGCGCTCCTCGTCCAGAAACACCGGGTAAGTCAGGATCCATTCCCTCGTCAAAGGCTCCTCAATGACACCATGGCCAGCAAATTCCAGCGACTTCCTGCCCTCGACCAGCAGTTGTACCCGCTCAATACCCTCCAGCTCCGACAGGGCAAACACCAGCGACTGCACTGCCATGGTCTGCCCGGCGCTTCCTGCGATCCCCTCGACTTCCTTCGTGAAGTTCACGTACACAATGTCGCCCTCTACCTCCACCGACAACACCTGTACGTTCTCAGGTAGGGTTGGGTTCAGGTGAGGGTCCGCGGGCCCCTTCAGCAACTGCCGGACGATTTCGCCCGGTAGATCTCCCTCGTCGGTGACGGTCACCGACCGTCGCTCCGGGATCACGTGCTGTGCCTGCCAGTCCGAGAAATACAGGACAATCTCCACTTCGTCGGAGGGCAAGTCCGGAGTGATATCGGGTGAATCCCCTGGTTCTCCTGCCTCCAGCAGCGACCCACATCCCCCTGCAACGCCGACTCCCAGCAGGGCAAGCAAGACCAGGACCAGCATTGTCCTCCTGTTCACGATCATCACTCCTTCCGTAGCATCTGCAATCCCTTGCTTACAGCATAGCCTCCAGAAGCTACAGGTCTTTGCCGAGAATGTGAAAAAACTGTTACAGCCCAGGGCATACGCCCTTCCCCGGATGGATGCCGAGCAGTTCATCGGTTCGGTCCCCCAGGGCCTGGTTCAAAGATGAGACGGTCTGAAACCCCACAAGGGGTTCGCCGAATCGGATCTGAACCCGCCCCCTCCGCGGCCGGTACCGTCCGACGGGCAGGACCCGGTCGGAGCCAAATATGGCCACCGGTATCAAGGGCGCTCCCGTCTGAATGGCAACAAAGGCCGCGCCCCGGTGGGGCAGGACCTTCTCGCCGGGTGGGCGGACCCCACCCTGGGGAAACATCACGGCCACCCGTCCCTCGTCCAGGGACCTGCAGGTCTCCCGAACTGCCTTCAGGGAAGCACGGATGCCCTGGACCGGCAGCACCCCGCCCTGGCGCAGGGTCCAGCCCAGAAGGGGGATGTCAAACAGGTAACGAGCAGCCCAGAACACCGGTTCTCGCTCAAGTACCCAGACCAGGAGGATGGGATCGATCACACTCAGATGGTTGGGACAGATAATGGCCGGACCCGATGATGGCACCCGGTCAGCATGCTGAGCCTGGAGCTCCACGAAGATCCTGGCCACCTGGGTGCCCAGGCGCGAAATCGCACGTCCCCAGCGGGTCGACATGTCCCATCACCTCCGTCCAAGTATACCCGATCTGGGCGCCCATCCCCAGACGGTCTCGCCGAACCGCTAGTCATTTAGAGACCAAAATGGTAATCTAGTACTTGCACACTCAAGAGGGAGGCACATAGAGTAAATGAGAGAAAACGCGACAAATAATGACCCTCATCAACATCTATCACCTTGTGACGCCAGGAATCTTCTCTGCCGATTGTCACATGAGCTCACACTCGACTGCAGGAGAATCAAAGGGGGAGACGTTGATCGGCAATCCATGGCACTCTTCCTGGGACGACTGGATCAATTCTGCCTGCAGGCACGACGGTACCTGGAGGCCGAGAGGCGAGACGGCCCGGATGCTGCGGATGGATCGTAGCATGATTGTCTGTAGTCCCATTGCACGCATAGGCCGAAAGCCTCACCCGGCCCCTGGCGGCAGCTGGTCGCCGGG
>PXCI01000126.1 GCA_003566675.1 Clostridia bacterium | reverse complement strand
GGGGGCTGGAAAACGGATGCTGCGGCCCCGGTTGTCCCTGACGTGAACCCAACTTGCCTCGCCCTGGTAATAACGCAGAAATTCGGTTGCGCTGATACGCAGATCAAAGATGTACTGAGGCATGGTCAGCGAGTCGCCCGTTTCGGCGTACTTTTTTATGCAAGAGTTTGTCGAAGCTCGCTATCAGCAACCCACCGTCGGTTCTTTGGTCCATGGCCAACTGGTATCGTGTGACACAACGGAGCATAATACGCGCACTGATCGCTTAGCAAGATCCTTCGGTCACGCATGGCGACGCCTCCATGAATGTATCCCAAAGGTTGCCGGCGCCGATACTGCCTATGGTGACCACCGTGCCGCGCGCTCCCAAAACACCAGGAATTGATAATGACATTAGATAAACTCCCGCTGCGGTTGCTTTTGACGGCAGCGCTATCCCTGGTATTGATGAGTTACTCCGCTGTTGCGGATCCATCTGCTGGAATCAGTAGCGGCCATGATCTTCCTCCAAAGATGGTGGATGATAGACCAGCGCTTGATCAATATTCACAGGCGAACCCAGCCATCTACATTCGTTTGCAACAGGCAGTTTTCGATCCTTGGCAAGAAGCGCCTGCTGGACCTTCCGATTTGAACAGGACCGTCGCTTCCGGTTCCGGGCCGGATTACTACTTTGTGCAGTTTTTTGGCCCGATCAGGTCCGAATGGCGTGCCGGTCTGGTAGGAACAGGCGCGGAAATCATGGATTATGTGCCTGACTTTGCTTATGTCGTGCGCATGGATGAACAAGCATTGAGTCAGGTTACGGCACTTCCAAACGTGAGATGGGTGGGTCTCTATCAACCCGTTTATCGTTTGAGTAATGAACTCATTGCGATAGCTGGCAGAGCCAGTCCGCGGCAGACGACCGAACTGATCATACGCGCCTTCCCCGATGAACCCGTTGAGACCGTGGCCGGACAAATCGTCAACCTCGGTGGCACGCTGATTCAGGAATACGCAGACAGCGGCGGCGGGGCCATATTCAAAGTCAGCGTGCCTGAAACCTTGATCGCCGACCTGGCCTTCATTCCTGCCATCGCCTGGGTCGAATCTGCTTTGGAGCCACAGTGGTCCAACGCCGTTGCTCGAAGCGACGCAATCATCGGCAAAGACGCAGTGGAAAGCGCATTAGGGCTCTATGGCGCCGGGCAAATGGTTGCCGTGGGCGATAGCGGTCTGGATACGGGTAGTCCCGCCACCGTCCACCAGGATTTCGCCGGCCGTGTTGTTGGCGGTACCTGGGGCCCTGGCGATTGCGGTACATGGGCTGACAATGATTCCCACGGCACTCATGTCGCCGGCTCCGTCTTGGGTAGCGGTGAATTGAGTGGGGCCGATATTCCCAATCGGGATTACACAGGCTCCCATGCTGGCACCGCCCCGGAAGCATTGCTTTACGTGTGGAGCTTTTGCAATAACTTCAGTGGCTTGCCTAACTCACCCTATGACGATTACTACGCGGTGCTACGTGATGTGGATTCCCGTTTGCGCATCAGCACGAATTCGTGGGGATTCACAGGAAATCGAGGGCAATACAATGCCTTCACCCGTGAAACCGACCGCTTTGTGCGGGACCATCCCGACATGGTGCTGACTTATGCGGCAGGCAATGCCGGCACGGATGGCAACAGCGACGGTGTGGTGGACCTCGGTTCCATGAACATGCCGGCGACAGCAAAGAATGTGATCACCGTTGGCGCGTCGGAGAACGTGCACGAGGGCAATGCCTTTACCTGGGGAGGATGGTGGCCTGCAGACTATCCCGTAACTCCCATCTTTGGTGATTGGGTCGCCGATGATGCCGACGGCATGGCCGCTTTTTCCGGCCGCGGCCCGACCCTGAGCAACCGCATCAAGCCCGATATCGTGGCTCCCGGCACCAATATCGTCTCGACTCGCAACTACAGCACAGGCACCGGCTGGGGCGTGTTTGATGCCGATTACCTGTACATGGGAGGCACCAGTATGGCGACTCCTTTAGCGGCCGGGGCCGCGGCGATCATAAGGGAGTATTACGCTACGCGACATGAGCTCAACCCAACGGCTGCGCTTGTGAAAGCGGCTTTGATCAATGCGGCTAACGATATGACGCCCGGCCAATACGGGACGGGGGCAACCCAGGAAATCTTGCGCCGTCCGGATAATGTTCAAGGATGGGGTCGGCTGAATCTGGCCAATGCGCTCATTGATGGCGGCAGCCGCCAACGCTGGTTCCATGAACACGACGGTCTGAATACTGGTGGCACCTACCAGGTCACTTTTGATGTGCTGGATTCCGGCCCCTTCAGCGCCACCCTGGTGTGGACGGATTTCCCCGGAACCGAAGCGAGTCACGGCGCGTTGGTCAATGACCTGGACCTGGTGGTCGAAGATCCGAACGGGACGCGTTATCTCGGCAATGAGGTGCTGACTGGCGGTCGAGATGCCCACAACAATGTCGAAGGGGTTGCATTAAACCCCATGACCGGAACGTATACCGTCACCATCAGCGGGTTCAACGTGCCCCAGGGACCACAGCCTTTTGCGTTGGTGGTCTCGGCTGATGGTCCCGTGGGTTATCTGACCGGAGTGATTGACGATGGGGTCAATCCGATTGAAGGGGCAACGCTCACGGCCATGCCGACCGCTGCCGTCAGCCAGCCCACTGATGCCTCCGGCACCTATACCCTGACCTTGCCCGTCGGCACTTACGATCTGACGGCCGCGGCACCCGGTTATGCCGCTGTCGTGATCAACGACATCACGGTCGATGACGACCAGGTCATTGTCCAGAACTTCTCCCTGCCTCCCGCGCCGCCGCCTGTCACGAACTGCGTTGAGCCTGCCTTGGCAATTCCTGATAACAGCCCCGCCGGGGTTGACAGTATTTTGACGGTTTCCCAGACGGAGGAAATTGCTGATCTGAATCTGTACATTCGGGCCACCCACACATATGTGGGTGACCTGATATTGACATTGACCCATCCCGATGGCGTCACCTCGGTGGTTGCCATTGACCGGCCCGGAAGGTCCACAACGGGCTTCGGATGTGGCGGTGATGACATGGACGTCTGGGTGGATGACGAAGGTGCGGACACAGAGATCGAGAATCAGTGCAGTAATTTGCCGGCCATCAGCGGCCGCGCGATTGGCGGCGACCCACCCAGCGCTTCGCTTCTGGCCACCTTTGATGGCTTGGCCTCCGACGGGATCTGGACCTTGAATGTCTCTGATAACGCAGCCGGGGACGAGGGCAGCCTGGATGAATGGTGCCTGGAAATCACGCCGGTCGCCCGGAGCCTTTTTGATGTCGATGCGACCGTGTCATTCGGGGAGGGCACGATCACTCCGTCAAGCCAGACTGTGCTCTTCGCCGGTACGGCGAGCTTTACGGTCACCCCGGCCATGGGTTGGTCGCTGGATTCGGTCAACGGCACGAGCTGTGTGCCCGCGCTGGTTGAGGGGGTCGACTGGGAAGCGAACAATATCCAGGCCGACTGTGCGGTTGAGGCCAACTTCGACATCATTACCTATACCGTGACCGCAACTGCGGGTGAGGGCGGCAGCATCACTCCGACCGAGCAAACAGTGGAACATGGATCCATAGCCGCCTTTACGGTATCGCCAGATCAGGGATTCCT
>PXCI01000078.1 GCA_003566675.1 Clostridia bacterium | reverse complement strand
CCGGATTGTGACACCACCAGCAATCCAGGGGGCATCCCTTGAAAAACACGGTTGTCCGGATGCCGGGACCGTCATGTATGCAGTATCTTTGGACATCGAATATGGTTCCTTTGGACAGCATTTTCACATCCCAGCACAAAGGTTCTGTATAAGGTACGTTGAAGAACTACAGCGATGACGTTTCCAATCCCTGTGCGAGAACTGGCGCTTCTGGATGTCAGTCGTCTGATGTCTATGCATAAACTACTTCTCCATGCAACATTCAAATTCCTTCTTAAAGTTAATCCTTCGTGGAATGTAAAAAAAAGAACATGAAAGTTCGAGCTCACTGGGCAAGTGCTTGATAAACCGGGCGACAGGGCACCCCGCTGCAGGATGTAGGCAAGCCTGGGTTCGTCACAGAATATGCGAATTATACTCTCTGTGTAGACCTGTGGGACGATCCATTATGGCGCACAGATCCGATCTACGAACACGACACGACCCCGTAAATCCAAACACTCCAGCGTTGATTTGCGGATTCAAGCCGGTAAAACGATCGCTACCAGATGAACGTAACGGTCAGGAACGACCCTTCTGCTGCTGCTCTATTTTGGCAAAGGACTCCTTAGTCACCGCAAAGTGTTCCTTCATGGATTTCTCCGCCTGATCGGGGTTGCGGGTCTTCATCGATTCCAGTACCTCTCCAAAAGCCTGCACAATTGAAGCCCTGGTAAATGGCATGGTCTCCTCAAAATCATCCACCTGCCCTCGCAACATATCGAAGAGCATCTTCACAAGATCCGACATCACCGGGTTGCCACAGCTTTCAGCAAGTCTCAGGTGAAACTCCGTCTCGGCAGAAAAAGCTCTCCTCATGCAAAACGACTCACGAATGACCCTCAGCAACTCGGAGAGCTCTGCAATATCGTCCGACTCTCCTCTCTCGGCTGCCAGTCGAGCGCACGAGACCTCAACGGCCTCTCGCGCTTCAAGCAAGTTCATGGCCGAGGAAAGCCTGAGATCATTGACCCAATTCAGCCCTTCATTGAGCACGCCCACATCCTGGCTGACAAACCTTCCCACTCCGTGTCTCGTCTCCACGAGACCCACATGTTCGAGCACTTGAAGTGCCTCCCTTATGGACGAACGCCCAACCCCAAAGGCCACGGAGAGCTCCTTCTCCGTGGGAAGCCTCTCTCCCGGTTCAATTTCTCCGTTTGCGAGGAGTTCCCTCATCTTACTGAGTACGGCATCCGTGACTCTCTTGCTTCGATGCAATTGCTCTATCGACTCCAGCACAATACTTCCCCTCTCCCCCAATACAATATTTCTGTAACGCGCTCATCTAAATAGCCCTAAAGCCCCTGGTCAGTCGTCCTACCCTTCCAGGTTGATCTGCGCCCCCCTGCTCGGGCCATAACTAGATGCAACTTATTGCAGACCGCTGACCCGCAGAGAGTTCAGGATGTGCCCGCCCTGCTTGCCCTCAAGCACAGAACACTACAACAGTCCAGCCGCCCTCAATTCCTCATCCCACCCGACCAACTCTCCGTCGCGCAGGATCACACTGCCGTCGATCGTCACCGTGGCCGCGAACATGAGCAAATCGTAATGGCTGGCCGCGCGGATCTTCCCGCCCAACGTGACGTTCGTTCCCGTGCCGATGTGAACGGTTCCCCAGACCCCCTCATCTTCGAGCATCTCGCCAGTCAAGGTACTCTCGGGATTGAGACCGACCCCCACCTCTGCCACATTGTAGACCCAGGGATCACCCTGGCTCTCCCACGCTGCTAGCAGCTTCTTGGCCGGCTCTCCCCCCTGTGCAGAGACGATCATCCCCTCGCTCACCTTGAAAGTCACCGGCTCGGACAGAACCCCGATCCCGAGATACGGGATGCTGGCATCGGCCACAATCACCCCTTCCGCTGAACCCTCCACGGGAGCCACCGCAGCCTCAATATCGGGTACCGGGCTGAAATCTCCCGGCTCCACGATGCAGGTCTTGGCCACTCCATGACGTTGGGAGATATCCACGGTGAGATCGGTCCCACCCGGAGTCGTCAGTCTCAGTGTGCTGCCATCGCTAAAGGCACCAGCCACCGCTGCGACAATGGGCCTGACCCTTGGAAAGTCCGCTGTCATTCCACCCGACATCATCATCCTCTTGGTGAAACCGGTCATGGCAACGATTCGAGTACCCGAAGCACAGGCCGAATGCACAGCATCGGAGTGAGTGATGGAGATTGAGACCGGAGTAAACACCACATCCGAAGCCCGCATGGCCTCAGCGATCGGCAGCGGCGGTTCCCCTGCATCGGTTCCGCGAGGATCCATGATGGCGATGACGACATCCGCTTCTCTTTCGCGGGCGACTCTCGCAACCGCTTCCGCAATCTCCATCATGGGATGATCGCACACGATGAGAACGTTCTCCGAGGACCTGACGCGGGCACAGGTCTCCACCAGAGTTTGGGCTCCACGCATCATATCTTCAGACACATTCCACTCCTCCCTGAGGACGCACTATCAAGGCCCATTGCATACATTGTCGATGATCAAAGACACCCTTCAGGACAACCGCGAATCTCACGCCGCCCTTTTGCCACCCCGGGCGGTCCATTTATTGTAACGTAGAAGGGGAATTGGAGCGAGGCGCTATGTCCTACCAAGTCCGACCTGTTTCGACTTCGACGACCACACGGCCAGATCCATCAGCAAGACAGGCACCAGGAGGCGCATCCACTCGCCGATACAGGCTAAGCCCCCCTACTCGCGCCCAAGTGACAAACTCCCTAGTTCAATGATGTTGCCCCTGTGCATCAGAGTCAAGCCCTTGAGAGGGTAAGATCCGGGTTCCACCCCATACTCCTAGCGCTACCAGGTTGAATGCAATGCCAGACTACCGTTATGATTTCGGTAAGATAGGGCTGAAAGGGGTGTACGATGGATCTATGGAGGTTTTTCGACATCACTCACCGTTATCATCGTCTTTGCAATCCCATGACCCTTGAGAAGATGGACGAGCTAGTCGGCCTACTTCGGCTGAGCCGGGGTGCAGAGGTACTGGACATCGCTTGCGGCAAGGCAGAGCTGCTTATAAGACTGGCCGCGATGTACGGCATCACCGGCGTTGGCGTTGACCTGTCACCTTACTGCGTAGAAGAGGCCAACAGAAAGCGTCTCCAACGAACTCCCGATGCCAACCTGGAGTTTGTCTGCCTTGACGGCGCAGAGTATCAACCAGACAAACCGGAGTCCTTCGACCTGGCCATGTGCATTGGTGCGTCGTGGGTCTGGAACGGGCACCGAGATACGCTGCTCGCTCTTGCAGAAATGACAAAACCCGGCGGTTTGATCATGGTAGGGGAGCCCTTCTGGGAGAAGGAACCGCCGAAGGAATACCTGGACTTTGAAAGGATCAAACAGGAGGATTTTGCAACTCACCACGGCAACGTCCTCATCGCCGAGGATGAAGGTCTCACCTTTCTCTATTCGGCAGTAAGCAGCCTGGACGACTGGGACCGGTATGAGGGTCTCCGTTGGTACGCTGCAGCGGAGTACGTCCGCACCCACCCCTGCGATCCGGACCTACCGAAAATCACTGAGCGCGTCACTCGCTCCCGCGAAAGCTACCTCCGCTGGGGACGCGACTGCCTGGGATGGGCGATCTACCTGTTTCGCAAACCCTGATTGCACAGTCTTCTCGGCGCGCGAACACATCGCTTTTGCACACGAGTCACGTCCCCTGGATTCATCACCGAGCTTGATCAGGCGGCTTGGGTGAGATCGTGCCTCACGACTTCTGTCCACAAGATCGGTCGGCTGAATCATCCAATCTAAAGATCACTTCTCAAGCCCATCACAGAGGCAATATTGGCCGTGGGATCCAGAACCGGCTCAATCTGACCCTCTTCAGCTGCGAACAGCGTGGTGACGCCGGGCCCATGCCCCGCAACATAGGAATCCCCGTGAATAACAATACCGACCGAGATACATCCTTGTCGGTAGATATGTCCGTATGAGTTCCCTGCGTCCATCAGGGCGACGAGGTCGCCGAGCCGAAGATCGTTCAGCCCGTATTCCTCGACACTCCCCTCATCGAAGAAGGTGATGTCGTAGTCTCCATGATGGACCGTATCCCACCCCAGGCCGGCGCCCATGATCTTCCCGGGGATCCTGTGAGTGACGGGAACTCTGATGCCTCCATCCATCTCCTCAATCTTCCATTGCTCCAGCAGCTGCGGAGACATATTAGACACCCTGACTCCGGGATGGTCGAGCAGCTTCATTCCGACGCCCCATCCAACCACGAGGATCCCGTCGCCCGGAACCATTTTCTCCATTGCACCTGGAGCGAAGTCGATGATGAGATGCTCGCTTCCGCCATGCTTGCCCGTGACCAGACCCGTTGCACCCTCAGCCTTTCCTGAAACAACCGTTGCCTCGTTTCCAATGCATCCGAGAACGTTCAGTCCTCCGTTGGGTCCCTCCGTGCCCATGCCACCCTTGGGATTCTTAACCGTAACCCCAGGTTCCACGTGGTCAGCCGCCCATGTAAGGGCCGAGTCACCCACGCGAACATTATAGGTTATGCCTCCGGTGCTGGGCACTACCATCACTTCTCCATCGGCAGAAACCCGGTAGGGACTCCTCCGGTAGCTTGGATGCACGATCTCCCCCGAGACCGATATCTTCACCAGGTCTTCTATGTTTGTTCTCATTAGCAGACCTCCCTTGAGCCTCTCACTGAATCGAACTTCGACAATACCTGTGAAATCCCTGCGTTCTGCCAGAGCCGGTGCCGATCTGTCAATATCCGGACACATCGAATCGGCGGCCTGGATGCCACAAGAGACAGTCACCCGCAGCCAGGAGGCTATGCCTGCCCTGTGATGCTATCGCGTGAAACCGGGACTTTCAGACCCACCTAAGGACGTATTTCACCAGATACTCAGCGGTCTGCACGGCGCCCCCCGCCGCACCCAATCTTGTATTGTGGGAAAGGGCCACGTACTTGAGCCCGCAGGCCGATGTGGGGTCCCCACGGAGTCTGCCCACGGTGACCGTCATCCCGCCATCCCGGTTGCGATCAAGGCGGGGCTGGGGACGGAAGGGGTCATCTAGGACCTCAATCAGCCGCGATGGAGATGTCGGCAGATCCAGGCGATGAAAATCAGCACCGTAAGATGCCATGACATGCCGGGCTTCCCAAAGATCTAGGGCGTCCTCGGTCTCCACCTTGGCTTCCTCTCCCGGGATGTAGGGGACCACATTCTCGGTCATATCCAGGGCCAGGAGCCCGACCGACAGTCCCGCTCCCGACATAGCCTGAAAGGAAATCACCACGATTCTTCGGATTCGGAAGGCGTCGAGGATGGGTTTGACCGACAGGGCCAGTCCTTAGACGGTACAGTTTGGCTTTGGGGCAACAAACCCCTTCCACCCTCGCCTCGCCCTCTGCACCTCGAACAGCTGGGCGTGATCGAAATTGACACCCCCCCAAAGTAGGGGAGTGTCAGCCTCGTTACGAAAAGCCGAGAAGATGCTGATCACCGGCGTGGTCAGGGCAAGGGCATAACCTTCGATTGCATAAACATGTACCCACAGGACGGGTGAACTACCAGGAAATAGTGGTCGGATGACTTTAGAATTGCTGGTCGATTGGGATTAGAATCGGTGGTCGAATCAGCCCGTAATAATCAGTCATCCCGCAAGGCATCATCGTAGGTCTTTCCCACGGAGCGTTCTGAAGCATACAGCCTTGTGATGCGAAACCACGGATGCCCGTCCAAAGCAGCTACTAACTGCTGACCTACAGCTCCTGTTGCACCCACTACCGCTACCTCACCTCCTATCATCATTTGACGGTAGCCATCTCCCCGAAGGCGATAAAAGACCTTCCGGTTGAGCTCGCAGCGACCATGCCGACACCCCATGAAGTCATCCTGATCTGGGGACAGGCATAGGCAGGTTTACTCTGTGATCCCTTCCGGCCCCTATTCTCCGCCATGATTCTTCAGGTGTCGGTATCACAGCCTCTGTCCCCAGGACTGCACATAGGTTGTGCCCCTCACCTTGTATCAGGCCAGAACTCGTCATGAACAGCCTGTACTGCTGTCTTTCGATCACCCTGTGCAACTATGAAATACAGTGCCGCGGTCGACGCCCACACATACCAGCCGGACATTGATGTGATGCCGCGCCATTACAGAAAAGCCCGAGCCGCGATCCCGTACTGACTACAGATCCCCTCTCCAACCAGGGCCACCAGGGCCAGGCCATCTTCTGCTTCGATGCAATCAACCTCGGCAACGCCCTGCACCTCAAGGACACAGGAGCTTGCATTGAGATCATCGGGGTCGAGCAGCAGGCTGATGCAGATCTGGCAAGTCAGTACGGACTTGATGTTGATGCCCGGTTCGAACAGGGCAGACGTCGCCCGGGACAGTACTCCGGGCTGAAAACCAGGGATCATCCCGTGCAAGGATAGAAGCGCTGCACGGTCCGTGAAGGTGATGCTCTTGATTGGGGGTCTCGCGGGCAGTCCCGCCCCGTCAATCAGCGTGAAAGGGGGCGCCCAGCCCCCCGCTGTCGACAGGAGAACACCCGCACGGGAATAGCCTTCTTCATGACCGGTTCAAGGGTCATAGGGTGGAGTATGCTGGCCCCGAAATATGCCAGTTCAGCAGCCTCCACGTAGCTCAGATGGGGGATCGTAGACCCTCTTCGGACATGCCTCGGATCCGCCGTCATGAATCCAGGGACATCCTTCCATATGTCCAGGGAAAGGGCATCCATGCAGTGGGCGATGCATGCAGCCGAGTAGTCGCTGCCCCCTCTGCCAAGGAGATCAATCCCGTCATCTTGCTCGGACACCCCGTAATATATAGGGACAATTTGGACGGCATTACCAGTGAGACAGCGCTGGACGCCAGAAATGCTGCGGGCGAAATCCACGGGTCTTCATCCAGCATGACCTCGCCTCCAGGTCGACACGAGACGATATGGGACATGATTAGCAACGGGCCAGAACGGGATGCTGTTCATAAACCGCACTCCCGGATTCGGACCCGTAGACCCCCAGCCCAGCGTGCCATGCATAGTCCCCTCACTAACTCCCGTCAACCGCGAGAAAGCCCTTATGGGCGAGAGCTACCTCCGCTCGCTTGAGGTCGTCCACACAGTCAAACTCCACCGTATGCAAATGCACTCCCTCGGTCAGCGACGAAAGAAGGGGAGCCCCGGTCTTCTGGAGCCGATTCATGAATCGGCTCACGTCTTCCCTCGACTTCAACATCAGTGAACCGATCAGATCCCCATACAGCGGGTGCTCCACGATCACATCGATCACCCGCAACCCGTGGTCCACGAAGGTGTTCAGCTCATCCTGGGTGCATTGGTGAGGATGGTTCACCGCAACCCTGGCCCGGTGGGGTCTGTGGGAGGGCTCACGCACCATCATGTAACCCTGGGGCGTCGCGAGGACATCGTTCCCCGCAGCCCTCAGCACAGCCACGTCCTGAACGATGACCTGCCGGCTGACCCCCAGTTCCCTGGACAGCTCCGTTCCGGTCAGAGGCTCATCGCTGCATTCCAGGATCTTTAATATGCGCCGCCTGCGCTTCATTAAGATCACCCTTTGAACAGCGAAAACATGCGCTCTAGGGCCACGCGGGCATCTCGAGCCGTTGCTGAAGGCACCTCAATCCGGTTTGGGATCCGACCTTGCTGTAGTTCTTCAAGAACCCACAACAGGTTGCGGGGTGTGATCAGATCCATGTCAGTGCAGATGCTTCCCCCGTCCCTCAAAGGGACGATCGTCCGGTCCGGATGCTCAAGAGCAAGGCGCGCGACGAGTTTATCCTCGGTTCCCACCGCCCAACAGCTGCCCGGGCAGGATCCAGAAACCTGGCTGATGATGAAATCCGTCGAGCCCTCCTCATCGGCACCCTGTACCACCTCCCGGGAACACTCTGGATGCACCACGATCCTCACACCCGGATGCTGCCTTCGCACCGAGGCGGTCATGCCCGGGGAAAACTCCGCGTGAACGGGACAGTATCCGTCCCACAGGATCAGGCGTGGATTGTCCGACCCACAAAGGGTCCCCTCGCTCCTCCGCCACATGGCCATCTCCTCCGGCTGCACCCCCAGGGTGTGGCCCGTGTTGCGCCCGAGATGTTGGTCAGGAAGAAACAGCACGTGCTGCCCCTGCTCAAGAGCCCATGCCATGACCTCCTTCGCCGAGGAAGAGGTGCAGCAGGCTCCGCCCCTGGCACCACAAAAGGCCTTGATGTCCGCAGATGAGTTCACATAAGTCAGGGGGACGATATCCCCTTCGAGGTGTTCACTGAGGGAGTCCCAGCACTGCCTCACCTCCTCGGCCGTGGCCATATCAGCCATGGGACAGCCCGCTTCGAGATGCGGAAGGATCACACTCTGGTCCTCCTCAGTGAGAATATCGGCGGTCTCGGCCATGAAATGGACACCCAGAAACACCACATAACGAGCATCGGGCTGACTGGAAGCCATCTTTGACAGCTGCAGGGAATCTCCCCTGTGATCGGCGAATTTCAGGACCCGATCCTGCTGGTAGTGGTGACCCAGTATGACCAGATCGGAACCCAGTTTCTCCCTGGCAGCCTGAATCGCTGTGTCAACGTCCTCTTCTCCCGGGACCGCTTCTTGATCCGGCATCAATCTTCGCACGAAAACACCCTCTCTGAAATTGGATCACTACAGATTGAGACTCATGTCCAGGCTCCCATAGGAGTGGGTGAGAAAACCCACAGATAGGATATCCACGCCGGTCCGGGCCACGTCAGAAACGGTCTCGGCAGTGATCCCACCTGAGGCTTCCACGACCGCCCGGCCGCCAATCATTGATACGGCCTTTCGCATCATGTCCCGATCCATATTGTCTAATAGAATGGCATCCGCTCCGCAGTCCAGAGCCTCCTGGACCTCGGCGAGGTCCGTCACCTCGACCTCGATCACCACCATGTGCCCGGCCCGAGCCCGAACCCTGGTCACGGCCTCAGCGATACCACCCGCAGCACGCAGGTGATTTTCCTTCAGAAGCACCCCATCATCGAGGCCCAGCCGGTGATTGAAGCCGCCACCGACCCTGACCGCATATTTCTCCAGAAGCCTCAGCCCAGGGGTGGTCTTGCGAGTGTCAACCACCCGAACACCGAAGGGACGGACAGCCTCGACCAGTTCAGCGGTCTGGGTGGCGATCCCCGACATCCTCTGAAGAAAATTCAGTGCCACCCGCTCCCCGCCCAGGATCACCCGCGTGAGACCTTCGACCGTAGCGATAGCCTGGCCAACCGATACCCTGGCCCCTTCCGCCACCTCTGTAAGGAAGCGGGTCTCCGGGTTGAGAAGGTGGAACACGTTCTCAGCAACGGGCAGTCCGCAAACCAGCCCGGGCGCCTTCGCGGTGATCACTCCTGAGGCCGTGGCAGACTCTGACACGATCGACTCGGTGCTCACATCTCCCCAACCGAGATCTTCCAGCAGCGCCCTCCTTACGATCTCCTCCAACATAAGATGGTTCACGGACCGTCTCCTCTCCAAGATCGTCCACAAAATCATCGTACTCATTGTGTTTACTTGATCGGTGTATTGTCAAGTGTAAAGGGGTATTGTGAAATACTGAACAGATTCAGCGTTCGCCCAGGTAGGCGAAGGGTTCTCTGTGGGCATCCTGAACATCCGTCCTTGGTCCCAGGGAAACGTTGAAGGTTTGGACCGGGAAGACAACACGGCAGCTTCCTCCGGGGGGACCGTCTCATCCAGGCCTTGCTCGTCTGTACCCGTTGTCACGATCGGGGCTCTTCCCTGAACACCTCACTCCCGGGGCGGCCGAGAAGGAAACTCAGTGGAACGGTCAGGAGCAGTGCCCCCGCCATCACGTTGAACATCGGGTACAACCCAATTCCGTCACCAATCACCCCGTACAGCAGCGGAGCCAATCCCGAGGCCGCCAACGTCACGGTATAGTAGATCGCGAAACCCCGGCTTCGCCGGGCCTCGGTCGTGACCCTGGGCACCAACGCATACAGCACGGAAGATGTTCCGTTGAGAAAGACCCCCAGAAAGATCAGGGCCCCGCCGACCCATCTGCCATCACTGTGAAGGAAAGCGAGGATGCCGAGCGCAGTCAACACCTCCGTCACAATCACCATGTTGCGCTTGCCCAGGGCATCGCTCATGGGACCGCACACCAGCTTCCCAGCAGCTCCGCCCGCAGCGAGTAGGCCGAAGAACCCACCCAGGGAAGCCATGGAGAAGCCCTTGTCCACGAGCACAAAGGAGGCAAACACCACCACCCCGGATCGAGCCAGCGAGTCCAACACCCCTACAAGGTGCAGGGCAGCAAATGCCCCCCAGCTGGTAACCCCCCATCCAGTCGTTGTCGGGGCATCAGATGACGGGGGCGCCGACAGGCCTTCCCCTTCTTTCTCCTCTGTCACGACATCCCCATCCTGGCCTCCCAAGCGATGCAATCCCAGGGCCAATAGGGCTCCGACAATCCCAATGGATATCAGGGCAATGCGCCATCCAAAGAGGGCTGCAAGGAACGCGGTTGCAATGGGACATACTGCCTTGCCCACATCGCCTGAGAAGTTGAACACCCCCAGGATTGTCCCCATCCGGTTCGCCGGTGCACCCTTTGAAACCAGTGAACTGCCTACGGGATGAGATGCCGCGCCCCCGGCTCCGGCCACAAAGACGCCGACCAGAAAAGCAGAATAGGACCAGGTCAGGCCCAGGGCCGCAATGCCGAGGCTGAATAGGGTGGTGCCCAGGGTTAACGTGGTGAGATCCCCGATCCGTTCCGCCAGTATGCTGAAGGGAATGCCCAGGGCAGACAGAAGCACGTTCATGGCAGTCTTGATCGCACCCGTACCCGCGTAACTGAGCCCAAAGTCTGCAGCGATGAAGGGAAGTAGGGGATAAAGGCTCCATGAGTAGCCGTCGTTTAAAAAGTGATGCACCGAACACCGCACCAATTCCCGGAGGGTTTTCTTGTCACTCAAATAGGCGCGGCTGATCCACCTGGGCATGTCGTTCATCCTCGATGACTTCGAATAGGTTCCACTCTACAGTTCTCTAGGGAACGACGATACCCTCCCAGCCCAGGCCGCACCATCCATCGTCTCGCGAAGAATCGGGTACGACAATGAGATACCGACAGACCCACAGCGAACAGAACGGTGCATGCCCTCGAAATCCAGCCACTGTTCCCTGGACCTGGATCGTCCGGGGCCGAGAGTCACCCCTTGGACATCTGGAACTTCTCCCGCGGGGATGGCCTCCGAGTCGTCTGGAATGGCCGACCTGACGGCCTGATCTTAGTCTCCCGTTCACTAGCAGGGGCAGGGCCCGGTTCAGACCGACCGGGCCCTGGCAAGTACCGGCTCTGAAGGCTGACGACCATCGCGTCTCGAATGGTCTAGCCCACCGGGCACCCAAGTCCCTGGACCCAGGGGATGAATATCCTCGCACCCAGGCTCCCCCCTCCGTCACTCGAGTACTGGCAACCAAAGATCAAACAGCAAATCGTCCGTATTGACGGGCTCCCCTGCTACGCGGGCAACCATCATCCAGGGAGTCAAGAGCTCCTCAAGGCAGTGGTCATTAGCATACCGATACTTGCTGTCCTCGCGCCAGGCAATGAACCGCTTCCATGTCTCGATCAGTCATTCAGAGGGACACCGTACCACGGCGTAGCGTCCACCGGGACACTCCTTGATGATCACATCCCCGCTGGCCACCGCGTCAGGTCCGACCGTACACCACTATTCATAGCCGTAGTTCGGGCTTCCGATGTCGGGTCCAGGGCAATTGAACCCGAACCACCGCATCTGACCTATCTCTGCAACCAACCCCTGTTTCCAGATCCAGTCGAGGAGTTTGCCCCAGGCCTCGTCCTCGGGTGATGTGCCGAAACCCAAGGCAGCTGCCAAGCGCATGGGCTTCAACGATTCAATTCTCACGTCAAACTCCGTCATTGTTCAACCCTCCCTTATCCTGGTGACCCACGGGTACAACGGTATGGGTCCACTATCTATACTTGTATCATCTTAAAGCTGTCATCTCATGTCAGGATTTCTGATAGAATGAAAAATGGATGGAAGTGATGATTTGCGGGCAGATCGCTTGATCTCCATGCTCATGCTGCTGCAAACCAGGGGGAGACTGACAGCCCGGGAACTTGCAGAGGAGCTTGAAGTCTCAGATCGCACCATCTACCGAGACATTGACGCCCTGAGCAGTGCAGGCATTCCCCTGTATACAGAACGGGGCCCAGGTGGTGGATGCGAGCTCCTTGAGGAATATCGCACCGGACTCACCGGCCTGAAGCGTGACGAGATGCAGGCCCTGTTAACCGTGGGAATTCCCCCTCCCCTGATCGAGCTCGGCCTGGACGAGAAAATCAGGTCAGCCCTGCTAAAATTGGGAGCGACCCTCAATCACCCAGGATCAGAGAACGGCTCCCACACGCATATTCACATCTGCTGGTCAGACCGTCCCTGTAGCGAGTACAGCAGCTCACCCCTTGCAACGCTGTACGGTGCCGCACGGCAACAGCAGATGACCAGGGTCCTGTACCAGCTGCCCTTCGGTTTAGACGTCAACCACGTGGTAGCACCCTACGGCATTGTGTTCAACGCAGGGCGATGGTGGCTGATCGGACGTATCGGCGGTGAACTGCGTGTCCTGCAAGTTACAAGCATCTTGCGGACCGAGATGCTGCCCGAGCGGTTCAAGCGTCCGAGTGACTTTTCCCTGGAGACATTCTGGGAGACATGGGCGTCCATAACAGCAGATGTGAAGGCCGGTTACGCGGCAAAGATCCGCGTCTCTCCCCCCTTCATCCGACATGCCCCAGGCACGTTCGGCGAACAGGTACGGAGAGCCGTTGAGCAGGCACCCCCACCTGACACAGAGGGATGGAGGCAAATCACCCTATCCTTTGACAGCCTCCAGCATGCCAGGGCGACGATACTGGGCTTTGGGGGAGCCGTTGAGGTACTGGAGCCGCGAGCCCTCAGGCTCAGCATAGCAGACTATGCTCACCCGACGGCAGAACGCTATCGAGAGTAGTCGCTCTCCTTTCGGTATCGGCGAAAGGCGAGGTGACCGGGGTGGAAGGAGAATTTGAGCCTCCTCAACGGTCTGTTCCTTAAGGACAACCACCCGCACATGTCCCACCGCGGAAAGATCACCCAGGTATGCCTGGAAGCGGAACCCACAAGGACCTCGTCACCGATATTCTGTCCTGGAGCAAGCCGGCCTGCTCCGGTGGGGCCCCGATGCGATCGGCTGGCTCGTGCTGCTGACCGTGCTGTCCGTGGCCTATTCATAGGTGTCTTTTTACCCGATCGGATCCTGTATTTACCCTGGCCTTCACCTGGGCTCTGGTCACCGTGGCCATCAGGATATGGGCCATAGAATCAGTCGCCTACCCGCCCTGGGTGCGGCCACGGCACTGGCTCTGGTCTTCTTACACGTCAGCGCAAGGTTCCGGGTTGAATCCCGGCTGCCGGACCACCGGGTTTAGCTGGAGCCATCCGCGCCACCATCAGGACCGACGCCGGGGGTACCACCTGACGGGCACGGCCCCCAGGTCCTGCAACCTCAGCTTTGAAAGAGCAGATCCCACAGGGAAGCGCGAATACCGTTGATCTCCTCTTCATCGACGCCTGCACTGCGCATGGCCCAGAGCCGGGTGAAGAAGGGAAGGATGTCCTCCTCGCCGACCCAGCGGCACTCGATCGCCTGTTCCATGACATATAGCACGTCCCACAGCGTGTCGGCAGAGACCGGCCCCTCATCCTGCAGAACTGCCTTCAGCTCGCCGGGGAGCTCTGCCTGAAAGCGGGCGTCCTCCTCGTCAAGGAAGGCGTCGAGGTGGTCCTGGATCTGCACGTCCCAGGGAATCTGCACCGAACCGAGGTTCTCCAGAAGGTGTTGGCGGGATGTGGTCCCGATCAGAACTGCCTTCACCCCCGGCAGTTCGATGGCCCAGCGTATCGCCACCTGGACCGGCGTGGCTCCGATCCGGTCTGCCAGAGACCGCAACTCGTCGGTGACCCTCAGGGCCGACCGGAACTTGCCGCCCCGGTAGAGGGGATCCATGCTCCGAACGTCGCCTGCGGAGAACGGAGCATCCTCGCTGGCACTGCCGCTGAGCAGCCCCCGGCCGCTGGGGCTGAAGCCGATGATCCCGACAGACGACCCTCTGACCACCGACAGGAGCTGCCGATACGGCCCCCGGGTCACGCAATTCAACTCGGCCAGGCACGCGGCGGGACTCCCCAGCTCCAGGTACTCCCTCACCCGGTCGCCGGGCAGGTGCCCGACGCCGTATTCGCGGATCTTGCCCTGCTTCTTCAGACGCTCCAGGGCCCCGACCGTGTCGGACACCAGGGCCTGGGGGTCATGGTAGTGGACCTGATACAGGTCGATGTAGTCGGTGTCGAGCCGGTTCAGGCTCTCCTCACACGACCGGATAATGTGATCCGGGGAGCAGTCTCTGCCCCCCTCCGGGGTCAACCCAACCTTGGTGGCAACGACCACCTCACCGCGAAAGGGCCTCACCGCCTCGCCCAGGATCCGTTCTCCGTCTCCATACGTGTCGGCGGTGTCGTAGAGGGTCACCCCCCTCTCGTGGCCTAACCTGAGCAGATTGCGGAAGGACTGCTCGTCAAACTCCCCGTACACTCCCGCGGCCGCATAGCAACCCATGCCCACCTCCGATACCTCCAGTGAACTGCCCGGCAGCGTCACGCACCTCACGATAGCATCTCCCCTCCTCGTCACCGCGACGGACAGCGAGAGCCCCTCAGGCGGTCCCGCGGTGAGACTCGTCAACTCCGGTCCCTGCGCAGCAGGTGATTCGCCCGGCCACTTCGTCCCCCGCGGCCCCGAAAATTCGAACGCCCCGGGCATGAACGCAGTGGGCATAAGTGGTCGCCCGATGCTACGCAACCGGCTGCCACCGCCACGCCTCATTTTTCCCCACGATGTACCCCAGCCCCGGATAGGCGAAGTGAAAGGCGAAGACCGGGGCCTTTTCCTTCTCCGCGCGGGCCAACAACTCCCGCCTGGTAGCGAGAGCCCGTTCGGGGTCCGTATCGACGGCCATGTACCACTGGGGCTGCTCGAGGTGAACGGGGTGAACCGCCGCATCTCCAATGCAGTAGAGTCGCTCATCACCCGAGGCAATAACCGCGACCAGGTGCCCCGGCGTGTGCCCAGGCGCTGGCAGGACCCGGACACCGGCGACGATTTCCTCCTCTCGATCGATAAGGGTGAGGCGATCCTCGATGGGCGGCAGGTTCCTGTGGGCACACGCCACCAGCTCGTCCCCGAAGGGCCCACCGACATCGGGACCCGAGGTCCAGAACTCCCACTCCTCCCTGCCCATGTAGAAGCGCGCGCGGGGAAAGGCCACCCTGCCGTCGCCCGCCAGGTTTCCTCCAACGTGGTCCGGGTGTCCATGGGTCAGGATGACAACATCGATGTCCCCCGGTCCAATCCCCGCGACCTGCAGGTTGGTCAGCAGGTGGCCCGTGTCGGGACCCAGTTCGT
>PXCI01000203.1 GCA_003566675.1 Clostridia bacterium | reverse complement strand
CGCGATACGACTCGACGATGTTGTAGGAGACGTATTTCTTGTCTTTGTAGTAGCTCCATCCTTTTTTGACGAACACACCATCACCTCCGCGACCACTATATCACAATGATAGGCCTATATGAAAGGCAATTATTAAATATATTCCGCGACCACAAATTTGCACAAAAAAACCCCCTCCAGCCTTGACTGGTAGGGCTTCAACGCCAGTCAGGGGGGGGAAGTTAGGTTAATTATCCGCATTTATGATGATGAGGCCCTGATCCTCTATGGGCCCGGCGATATTAGCTTCCATGACCCGGGCATCCCTGAGCACATCTGTGATCGTGACACCGATATTGACTGGGCATACCCGCCAGATCAGGTCACGATCGAGAAAAGCTTCAGCCGGTGGCCCGGTGCGGAGGTGGCACCCGATGCCGAGACCTCCTACCTGACCGTTGTGCAGTCCGGTATTGTCTTGCTGCGCATCCCGGTCGCGGACCTGCGTTCGGGAACGTCGCTGACCACAAAGGTAGATCTTGAAGAAGAGTACCCGGGTGCGGGGACCTGTGGATATGGGGGGAGATTGCAGATCAGGCTGTCTCTTACCTCAGAATGAGGCGGAACCAGATCCGTATTGGCTCACTCTGGCTAAGTCGTCATACGCCGGCACCTAGACCCCTGATTTGACCGATACGGAGCTGCACGATCTCATCTGCCCGGATAGCGTCATTGGTAGACAAGCAAGCGGTGGAGATCCGGCGAATGTGAATCCCATGTGCGTGGTGCGAGGAGGGCAGGGGTGACCCCGCCCTCTCCTGCCCTATGAAATCAGTACCGGAACAGCGCAGCGATGTTTCCATGTTCAGCGGGCATCCGCTTTTTGGGTACGGCGTAGACGGACCCGCCATTATTGAGGGTGTGCACGGCGGCCAGATCCAGCAGATCCTCCGCTTCAGGATGCCGCTGTTCGCTGACCCTCACGGTCTGGGTGTTCTCACAGTAGGTTCCCCACAAGTGTTCGCCAATGGGAACGAACAACGAGTCCACCCGTCCATTAACCGCGGCGACCACGGCAGTGCGGATATCATCTGAGGTCAGCCCGGTCCCGGCCGACCCCCGGTACCGGGAGGCCGCCTGCTCTTCTTCTTTGCGAAAATGACTCCGGACCCGTTCCCAGGCCTTCTTATGCAGTTCCTCTGCAGACAATCGGTCGGGACTGCCAAAAATTCCATCCTCCGCCAGGTTGGGATGGGAGCTGACCTCGCGGTATATGGGGAGCAAGTAATCGACTCCGGCGAGCACCAGCGGCGCCGTGTCGCCTCGAAGGAGTTCGCTCACACCGCGGTCAATCTGGCTAAAATAGCGGCGGATGTCCTTCTTTGCATCTTCACTGCTGTATCCGTGGCCGTGATAGACTGCGGTGTGTCCCCCCCTGCCATCGGACATACCGGTGCGAAACTGGACCGAATCTCCCAGGTCATCGGGCTCAAGAGCTTCATGCAGGCTACCCGGGATTTTTCCGGTGTCCTCAATCGGGTTCAGGTTGAAACGACTGCCTTGAAACATGCGGACCCTGTTCTGGCTCAAGGCCAGGACGAAGAAGCGCCCATCACCCGTCAGGAGGCGGAGAAGGGGCTTGACATGGAATCGCTCGGAAACCGTCACCAGCGAGGTGAACCGGATGGGCAGCCGATAATAGTAAAAGGCTTTTGGGCTCGCGAAGAGGGCGAGCCCATCGCTCTGGTGTTGCCAGAACATCTGGTCACCCGCGAGGCGGTCTGCTCGATGCAGCAGCTCGTGGGCATCGCGATCGTCCAGGTGCCGGGCAGAGAGATGCCCCCTGGCGTCACGGAGCAGATTCCTGTATCGGATGGGATCCTGTTGGGCCTGGGTTCCCGTCCTGTGAGTCGGCATGTAAAGCGATACACACGGTTCCCCGTGTTCCTGCGTGAGTTTGCGGATATCATCAAGGGTCAGTAAGTCCATAGTGGTCCCCCTAACCTTCTTGTGTGAGTTCGATTCCTGATTTGCATGTTCACCTAGTTTCAGGGGTCATTACTAAATTCTCTGCGTGATGCAGGGATTCCTTTCTCGGTGTTGTGTTTCTTTCTTCACGTGGAGGGAGAATGTTGGCGCTTCCCATTCGTGATATATTTCACAATCCATCCACGGTATTCGTTGGAATTTGGATGTTGGGTGTCAGAAGGAGTTACGGCTCTGTTGGCGAAGTACCTAAGGAGTATCGGAGAAAGAGTCTGACAGGGAGGGGAGATTCTTGCCCAGCTGCCACGGTTCCGACGGAGGCACCTGTGAAGAGGTCGCCCGAAGGAACACGGTGTTTATGACCGGCTATGCAAAGCTTCCAGAGGGGATCACGGCCACGGAGATCTTTCGGGTGGTTGGGATCGGTCTGGAAGTTGACCGGGAAGCTGGGGAGATCTTGGTTGCTGACTGTACGCTGGCCATGGAAGTTGGTAGGGAGTTCTTTCGGAAGATCGTGGAGGGACGTCGACTGCTGGAGGATTTCGACCTGCTCGTGGATGAGGTGGAGGACAGGTACCAGGGTAATGCACAGAAGGCACTGGTGACGGCCCTGAGGATTGCAAGGGACAAATTCCGTGCCTACTGTGAAAAGGCAAAGTGAATCGAAGGTTCGCTGGCTCGGAGGGTTTGCCCGTGGGGCCGACCTGAAGAGATACAGCAGCCACATAACCCCGGCCACCGCGGCAAACCCACGGTGGCAGTAAGGGTGATGAACCGGCTCATTGGCTATCGGGTCGGTTTTTGTTTTCTCCAAGGGAGGGATTGATGGTGAGGGAGGTCAATGTATCACAGGTCACGGACGCGGTGAGGGATCTGGCCATTAAAGCGAACTACGTTCTCCCCTGCGATGTACTCGAAGCCCTCAAGGGGGCCATGGAGCAGGAGGAATCGCCTGTCGGAAAAGAAGTGCTGGGACTTCTCATCGACAATGCGGAGATGGCGGCCCGTGAGGAGATGCCCATCTGCCAGGATACCGGTACCGCGGTGATCTTCCTGGAGGTTGGTCAGGAGGTCCACTTCACAGGCGGGAACCTCGTGGAAGCCATCAACGAGGGAGTGCGACAGGGCTATGCCGATGGATACCTGAGGAAGTCGATGACCGTTGATCCCTTTTTCAGGGACAATACCGGCGACAACACCCCGGCTGTCATTCACACGGACATCGTCGACGGTGAGAAGGTCCGCATCACCCTTGCACCCAAGGGTGGGGGTGCAGAGAACATGAGCGCCGCCCGGGGCCTGACGCCGGCAGACGGCATGGAGGGTGTCAAGAAATTCGTGGTGGAGACGGTGGACCGGGCCGGTTCCAACCCGTGCCCGCCTATCGTGATTGGTGTCGGTGTTGGCAGCACGATCGAGAAGGCCGTGCTTCTGGCGAAGAAGGCCCTCCTGAGGCCCATAGGAAATCCCAGTCCGAAGGAACATATTGCCGAGCTGGAGAAGAGCACCCTCGAAGCTGTTAACAATTTGGGCATCGGCCCCCAGGGGCTCGGAGGGCGGACGACAGCGCTTGCGGTACATATTGAGCCCCATTCGTCGCACATCGCTTCGCTGTTGGCAGCAGTCAACATTCAGTGCCACGCTGCGAGGCACGCAGAGGCCATCCTTTAGGAGGTGAACTGTCGATGGAAAAGAGGAT
>PXCI01000267.1 GCA_003566675.1 Clostridia bacterium | reverse complement strand
CACGGCATTGTGAATATCATCATCGTTCGGCTGAATGGTTATGTCATCGAGAATGAAAGAACGTGGATCGTGGGTGAACCTACCGAGCTCCAGGCCGCCGCCTTCAATGCAGCAGAGAAGGCAACCATAGCATCCACCCAGCAGATGGTTGCTGGCAACCCGGTATCATCAATCGATGCTGCCGCCCAGGCAGAGATCGAGGCCGCCGGCTTCGGTGAGAACATCAGGCACAGGACCGGGCACGGAATAGGAATTGCGGGCCACGAGTTCCCCGATGATGTTGCATTCAACCACCGTCCCCTGATTGCCGGTGAAGTGTGGTCAGCTGAGCCCGGCATTTACATATACGGCGTCGGAGGCTTCCGGCATGATGACACGGTCATCGTAGGAGAGACCGCTCCGGAAGTTGTGACCAAGTGGAGCAAGAGCCTTGAAGATCAGACCATCAAAGTATAGCCCGTAGGGGTCGCCGTCTCTTGCGGGGGCCCCACTCCTTTCCAACTGCGGGGTTGATCAAAAGCGTAGGCCTCCTGTGTACGCTCAATCACTCCGCGGCAAACGCCAGGCTTCGCGGCTCAGCCGGGCCATGTTCAACACCTCCTGGGGAATGCGGCACCCTGATTCGAGGACTGAAACAATCCCCTCCACCGTGCACGGGTCAAAGAACCCGATGAAGGGCTTCAGAGGTCTAGGCCTGTGCTCCGTGATCATCGCAGGAGGGTCCGGCTCGAGTCGAATCAGTGCGCGGTAGCCATCCACCCAGGGAATGATCCTCTCTGAGTATCTTGCACTAAGATCATTATAGATACCAATGCCCTCGTAATCCAGGTCACCGAAATACTGGTAATCACCGTCTCGATTCGCCAGGCCGTCAATCTCGCGGACGAATTGGAAACTCTGCAGGATCTTCTTGCCCTCACCGTAGATCAGAAAGCCAGGTCTGAGACCTCCCGGCAACTCCGCGCCCGCCTGAAGGGAGCGATGAAGGCTGATGAAGGCGTCCAGGTTCTCCACGATCAGGGCCAGCACATTCTCTGTTCGTTCGACACCCCGGACATCGAAGAAGACAAAGGGCTCATGGGTATGTAGCACATTCAGGTCGCCCAGGGTCAAGCCGAGCCTCCCCAGCACGGCCCCCGCCCGACCTGACTTCAATGCCTTCTCGTCCCGAAACACCTGGTAGGATCGCTCATTCACCGTAACCTGGGGGGCTTCACCCTCCAAGAGGAAACGGCGAATCTGTCCAATCATCCAGCGGTCCTCCTGGTACTGGGCCGGATGCGCCAAGTAGTACTCCACCCCCCGGTTGAAGGGCAATCCCAGGATCTCATCCTCCAACTCCGTGTAGTCTTGGATCTCAGACCGCACACTGTAGCGGTTGAACAGCGAGGGGGTGCGGCCGTTTCGCCCCGAGGCCCTGATCGGTGCCAACAAACCCTCTTCCTGCAGCTGCATGATGCAGCGGTGGAACGCCCAGTAATCGCTGCCCGCAGCGACGGCGAGTCGCTCCATCTCTGTAGTTGCGACCCGCTTTCTCTTCCGACCATGCAGATGCCGGGTTAGATGGCGCCCAAGTTCCTTCACCTCACATCACCTCGATCATCAAAAAGGCCGTACTGGGCCGACGAGACGGCCCGTCCCAGAGGAATGACCGAATTCTTCCGATCCACCTCCACGTAACTACGTCCCTGCGTACGACTGAGGACGAGGCTGTACACGATGGGAAAGTGTTCATAGATGGCCCGTTCTTTCAGGGCCGTCAGGCACAGCATCTGCGTGTCCGTCTCCTCGGCCAGTCCGAAGACCATCTCGAGAAGGTGGCGACTCGATGCCTTTCCAAAGGGGTTGTCGGCGACAATGACCTTGCTGCTTCTATAGTCGGTCACTCGCTTGTCCCTAAGATAGGACAACAGCGTCACGAGCATCATGAAGTAAGCCGTGAATTTCTACCCACCCGACCACTTTGGTACGGTCTCCCAGCGAACGTACTGGGGACTCTCTCCCGGGCGCTCGGGCTTGAGTATCTCAACCCGATACTTCTCTATGGGAGCAATGGCATCAACCAGGGCCGCAGGCCTGAAGGTCTCGTCGATAAACTCGGCGACTTGCTCCTCATCCATCTTCCTGAGCCGCCCTATGGATTCGCGAACGTGATGGCTCATCCGATTCTGGAGCTCGGTTTCACTGGCTGCTCCCAGATTAATCCTGACGGTGGGCAATCGTCGGTCACCCAGTTTGAAGCGAGAATAGCGACTGATCTGGTTCATCTCCCCATACAGCCGCAGGGCCTCACGGAAGGCTTTCGCCTCCACATCTTTCTGGTCCTTCTCAAGTCTCTGAAGATTGTCCTCCACTGCCTCCCGGTGTCTCGTGAGAAGCAGGAAGTACTCCTGGAACTTCGGCACCAATTGTCCTGGGTCAAAGAGTACGCCGTCAGGCAACTCCTCAATCGTAGTCAAAACCTGGACAGCCACCCGATGTCGGTATGCCCTCCCACCCGACAGCCCCGCATAGCCGTCCTTCACAACCTGCCGCTGCATCTGCATCTTCTCGCCGAGAACGCGCTCCTTGCCCTCCAGGTCCTCGAAGTGGCCCCGGACATCAGCGGGTATCCCCGCAGCATCCGCCTCCGAGCAATCCTCCGCTCCGTGACGCTTCAGCAGCCACCGGAGCGCCTTTGCCACTTCCTGGTGATCCCGGAGCGTCTCGCCTTCGTCAGTGAGCTGTCTTTCTCTGTCCTCGATTCTCCCCGTCACGTCCTTCAACTGGATCTTGAGGTTGCGCTCCAGGTCATCAAGGTTTGTCCCCTGGTCTTCCTCCAATTTGCGCGTCGGGAACCCCCAGCGCTGCTCAATCCTCCTGGATCGATCCTCCACCTTCCCCTCCAGGCGATCCACCTGGCTCTCCAGATCCCGCTTCTCACCTGTCAGCCGCTCAATCTCCTCGCGTTTGTGATCTATGAGGCCCTCAATCTCTGCTATCTTTGAGGGCGAGGCCTCCCGCCCCGGGATCTCTTCTGGGTCGAAGTCCAGGGCGATGATCTCGCCCCGGGTTTGCTGCATGCTGTCAGTCAACTCATGGAGAAGGCGTTTCATGTCTGCGACGCCGACGCGGTCTACCTGCTGCTCCCGCGCCTCTGTCGCATCACACAGCTCCTCGTAGGATCCCTCCATCGGATCCCACTCGCCCAGGCCCTCTCCATCGAGCTGCAGCAGGTGCGTCTCCCGCTCATGCAGGCTCTGCTGGGCCTCATCAATCGCCCCCTGCTGCTGCAGAAGTGCTTCGCGGTGCTGCTCGTCTTTCTGCCTCGCACGGTCTATCTCTTCTCCAAGGGCCCGCAGTTCATCCTCGGTTTCTCTTTTGCTGTGTTCATCCGTGTCCTGTTCAGCCTTGCTGTCCACATATGCGGCGAGCTCAGCCGCCTCCTCCTCCAGCTCCTTTCGCTCCGAACGGTATCCCTGAACCCGTTCCTTCAGCTCACAGCACCTCTGTCGGCACTCCCGCACTCCCGATCGCCCCTCCTCGATCCGACCCTTCAGCTCCTCTTTTCTGTTCTGGAGGGCGTCAGTGCGACCTATGAGATCCACCTCGTGCTCAGTGGTGAACCTGCCCTGGAAGATCTCGATCTGGGATAGGACCTCGGTCAGTCTTCGGATCCCAGCAGTGGCATCATCCATCCCCTCCCGGGCTCGCTGGACCTGGTGCTCCAACTCACGCTTGTGCAGGCCCATCTCAGTTTCCGATACGTGCAGGGGGAAAGAGACATTGGAGGCCATGTAGACGGAGGGATCCCCGATCGGCACCAAACCCAGCTCACCAGACCCCTTCAAGAGCAGCGCCTCGCGGTCCGAAAACAGGGGAACCGGGGCCTCCAGAAACAGGTCCTCAAGAAGATCGAGGTTCCGAAGGATCACTTTCCGGTCGTCCTCGGTTATGCAGAGGCCGTAAGGCAGAAGGGGGCAACCCCTCAGGATCGCGAGTTTCTCATCCTGTCCGGTTGGCTGGGACCGAACAAGCTGCCCCCCGGGCACCGCCCGTACTCCCAACTCCGAAAGGGCGTCCATCACCCTGAGCATATCCGCGTTGGGCACATACTGATCGTCGCCAGTGAGGCGCGATAAGGCAGCGCTGGCTCTGTGGTACTCCTGGGCTCTCACAATCTGCTTCTCCCCGAGAATCTCACGCTGCCCCTGCAGGTACTGTGCTATGACAAGGCGATGAAGATCCCCAGGATCATGATCGCCCTCGAGCAGGGGAAGCACGGCGGTCCACAGGACCGTCTTCTCCCGGAGGTAGTCCTCCCTCTGTTGTTTGAGATCCTGCAAATCACGGCCGACCCGCTCGTACTCCCGCTCATCCCGGTCAATCGCTTCCTCTATAGCCTCTATCTTCAGAATTAGTCCATCGATACTCTCGAGCCCCTCCTCGATGGCTGTGTCGAGATCTTCCATCCGCCCTACGCGCTTCTCCAGGGCATTCAAAGGCTCGAACATTGCCTCCCAGCCGAAGCAGGCCTCGACCTTCCTCGCCTGCTGTTTCGCCCTCTCGATACGATAGTCAAGGGCTCCCCGCTTCCGCTGCAGTTCATCCCTGAGCCGGTTCTTCTCAGCGATCTCCTCATTCAAGGCCGTCCTCACGACCCTGAGATCATCCCAACAGCGCCTCCGTTGTGCGAGGTGCTTCTTCGCCCGGGCAATCTCGTCCGGCAAGATGGCCCGAAGGCTGAATCGGCAGCGCTGTAGTTCCCGATGCAGCTCCTCCTGTTCCTTCTCCGCAGCCTCCAACCGCACCATGCACAACCGAAACTCCCGTTCCTTTGCCTCCAGCCGCATCTTCCTTCCCTCAGCTCGAAGCCGGTTGAGGTCCCTTTCAACTCCCTGTTTCTCTTCAGCAAGGCGGTCTATGCTCTGCACAACCTTGTCCCTCTTACGGGCGAGTTTATCTATCTCGACCTGGAAACGCTGCACCTGCAGGTTGTCACGCTCGTAGTTGAGCCGATCACTCTCCGCTGCGAGGCGGTCCCTCTCCTTCTCGATCCCGTCCATCTCCACCTTTCTGGCCGGGATGGCCTCCTCCAGGGCCCTGTACAATCCCTGCATGCCTTCGATCACCCGGCGGTGCTGCCCCCGAATCTCTCCGTATTTCTCGACCTCCCGTAGGGCTGACTCCATGCGCTCCCTGGCCTCTTCCAACTCGTCGAGCTCCTCCCGGTACCGGGGAATGTTGACCAGCTTCTCTCGCAGCTCGGTAAAGGCCCGGGCAATCTCATCACGGTCACTGTCCTGATACAGCACATCGAGAATCGAGGGGATGAGAATGTTGCGAAAGAGGCGGCCCACATCGGTGCACCCCTCGAAGAATCCCTCGGTTCCTCCCTCTTCATCATTGGCCCGACGAATGGCCTCCCACTCGTTGGTGAAGATGTTATAGCTGGCAAGGTCGCGGTAGTAGTCCCTCCGGATATCGTAGATCCGTATGTCCCTGCCGCTGCCCTGCAGGTGTCTTCTGAACTGGGTGCGGGGAACCACCTTCCGGTCTCTGACCACCGGAATACGCTCAAGATCAAAGGAGTTGGGCTCGGCATACTGGTGGATATAATTAAACACCTTCAACCCCTCGCTGTCCCTTGGCAGAGAGGCCGTCAGCCCGGTGAGGATATAACCTGAATCCTCGCCATCGGATGACCATTCCAGAAGGAGATGACTCGTCTGACCACCACTGAAAAGCTCGAAGAAATTCCTTCGGTTCAGCGAGGTATTGGGCCTGATCACCTGAAGAATCAGCTGTACCAGCAGGGTCTTGCCCCCGCCATTTTCCAGGAGTATGATCCCGTTTCGGCCTCGAAAATCGAAGGTCTGATCCTGGTAGACTTTTTTGCCCCCATCGTACTTCACATTCACGATTCGGGCGCGGTTCAACCGTGGCATATTACTCCTCCCCCAGGTCATGGAGCAGGCTCAGCAGACGCTCCTTGTTCTTCGGCTGAGGGTAGTATTGGGTAACAATCGCATCCAACCTGTCCGTCGGATACAGGTCCCGGTCCTCGACCACGTGGCAGAGCCCGTGATTCATCATAAAGCGTCCCACCTTCACAATGAAGCTGTAGCGGTTGCGCTTGCTGCTCGCCGGGTGCTGCAAGGTCTCGTCGTAGGGAGGCTTGTCCTCCCACTCAGCCGCGATATCCCCCAGGCGGTACTCACATTCCTCCTCGATCCTCAGAATCCTCTCTGCCTCATCGCCGTTCGCCGGCTCTGCAACCCCCTTCAGTTTGGCGGTCACATAGCCCTCCAGCCTCCTGATCGAAACGTACGTGGCACTGTTTTCCGAACCCTCATCGGTGTATAACCTGCTCAGCAAACACAGCATGATGAAAAAGGCCAGGTGCAGCTCCCTGTTATTAGCCAGGCCCATCTCCCGACGCAGGTCGGCATTTTTCATCGCCAGGAAGGCATTGTCCAGTCCTGGGGTCAGGTAGTAGGCCTCCCTGCCTCTGACCACGGAGGCATCTACGCCCGGCAAGAAGACGTCGTTAACGAGGTCCTCCACAGCTGTATGATCCCGGTAAACCCGGTAGAGATCGTGATCGTCTTGCGGCCCCAAAGATCCATGAACAAGCAAGTGCCTGAAGACAGCGAACCCGGCCTGAACATCCTTTTCGTGATAATGAGTCAACCGTCATCCCTCCCGTTCCCGATAAAACCTGAGATTAGAGATATAATTGCTATCGAACATAAGGACTTCAGCGGAGTCCTCTATGCGGATCCCCGCCGGAAGACTGTCCCCACTTCGGTCAAAGGCCCGACTCACCAGGTAAGTCAGGGGAAATTCGCCGCTGTCCAGCCACTGATCCGGCTGTTTCATAATACCCTCAACATCGAGGTATCCTTCCTGGTGCAGAATCATCAGGAACTGGAAGAAATCCCGACTCGACTTCAGCTCTCCTTGAACGGCCGTCGGCTGGTAATCAACCAGTTGTTCGAGGGTAAACCGGTCGAACTCCGTGGCGAGTTCAGAGATCATCCGCAAGTACCTCACATACTGATCACGGATCCTGGCATCCTCCTCGTCCGCTCCTTCGGCCTCTACCTCCTCCACGTCTTCTATCTTCTCTTCCGCAGCTTGCCTCTGGATCTGCCGTTCATAGGCCCGCAGAGGATTGAAGTGTGCTCGGTACCAGGGGGGCAGTACCGGGTCAACGCCCACCCTGGATACATCCATACCGGAGTCCGGGCGGGTGACAAGGGGGTTCACGATTTCGTCTTCAATGCGAAATCGAATGCGGAAACCTCGCTGAAGCTCAGCACGAAGCTCCTGCAGCAGCAGATTGTCGACGCTCAGACGCTGAGTGAGCAGCTGGCTGTGTTCGTTGGACACCCAGTTAAGATTCAACTCGATCTTCTTCAACTGGCGAAGGGCTTCCAAGTCTCCCTCGGTGGGTGCCACGATGGACTCCCGAGTCTCCCTCTCCTCCTGCAGGAGGCCCTGCAAGAACCGGAATTCCTTCTGTTCCGATTGCAGTATTTCCTGGGTTCTTTCGTATTCCCGGCGATAATCACCCGGATCGATCTGCCTGAGGTTATAGTAGATTCTCTGAACGAAGTTTTCCAGGCGCTCCCTCTGGGCCCGGACCTCCAGTTTGAGGGTGTTTAGTGCCTCCAGAGCGCGGTCAAAGGTCCCCCTCTGCACCTGTTGCCTTAGATAGAGCTGGGCAAAACCCACTCGCAGCTCCTGGCTCATCTCCCGGGTTCTGAAGAGCATCTCCATGCCCTGTTCGGTAAGCTCAAAACCGACCCGCCTGGTCTCGGGATCGTATTCGCTCATCTTGATCAACTCAAATGCAAACCTCTTCTCCTGCCCGGAATGCAGGTCGTGGTAGTCGTATCTGAACTGCTGTCCGTCGTTTCTCAACCGGGCCAGCAGGTATTCCTCCAGTTGTGCGATGACTTCATCACCCGGAGACTCATCGTAAGCATCAGAAAGAGTCGTCTTCAAAAACTCCCGGATCTCGGCAGGACCACAACGCTCGCGGCGGCCATGGAGCATCTGCTCCAGGATGAACAGAAGCACACCGAGGGCAAGAGAAGCCAGGTCATACTCTGGAAACCGCTGACTTCTCGTCTGCAGCTCCAACAGGGGCCGAAACAAATAGAGGGTCTCCATGCGTTCACGGAAATGCTCCAACACGATATCCCGACTCCCCTTCATGAATGCTGTATATATTCAGCATCCGTCGCTCCAAACCCTCCCTGCAACAACGGGGCAGCTCCCAGTGGGGTGACCGTCGCCCGGCCCATCCACTACTGGACCTCGTTTCCGAAGATCAACCAGATGTCCAAGTCGCGATTTTCACAGCGATTCTCCAGATTGGACTGGTCTCCATCTCAACTACGAAAGCCTGAAAATCCCATGGAAGGACTGCTCTGAACGATTGACGTCCCTTCGGCCTATAACGCGTGGTCCACACCGGAGGCGGCTACCCATAGGATTCCACGCAACAGCGTTCTTCACCGTCTCCTCGCAAGAACGGATCATTCCGACTCCCCACGTCTCCCGAACCGATCTACCCCCAGGGCTACAAGAACCTGAACCGAACCGTCCAATTTTCGTCACGAGATCCCCTCGTTACACAATCCGAGACTCATTAGGGTCCACACAGCATAACGCCACACATGCCCAGGTCACAGAGACGATGGGATACATCGTTCCGTGCTGCCATCAGATTATCTCGTCAGATCCTTTTCAGGTGTTGACATGGCTTCCCTTATCCTCATATACTCGGCTAAGAGACAGTATAGTGTCTACCATAGTGTATACGTCTGGGTTGGAAGGGAGATTCTTGTGGACACCTATGCAGTGACAGACCTCACCAAGATCTATCCCCGGGGCAATGTCGTCGCCAATGACGGCCTCAACTTCACCATTGCTCCGGGAGAGATCTTCGGACTGTTGGGTCCCAATGGAGCCGGAAAGACCACGCTAATCCGACAACTGCTGGGCCTTGTGCGACCGACAGAGGGCGAAATTCATCTATTCGGCACGGACATCGTGAAAAATGCAGCGGTAGTGCCGTACTACGTCAGCTACCTCAGCCAGCGCCCCGGCGCCCTGGCGGACCTGCGGGTGATGGAAGCCCTGACCATAACCGGGCATTTGCGCCTCATGTCGCGGTCCGACGCGGCAAACCAGGCAGCTGCGCTGGTGGAGCAATTCGATCTGGGTGAGATTCGTGATCGGACCCTGGGACGACTGTCCGGAGGGCAGGCCCGGCTGGTCTCATTGGCGATGGCCCTCATCGGGGATCTCCCGGTCCTGATCCTTGACGAGCCGACCAACGATCTCGACCCACAGTACAGAAAGCAGCTCTGGGAGCAGCTCCTGCATCTCAATAGACGGCGGGGCACCACCATCATCCTGGTGACCCATAACGTGGTTGAGGCGGAGCGAGTGCTCAGCAGGGTGGGCATCATCAATCGGGGCCGGATCATGGCCCTTGGGACGGTGGATGACTTAAAGAGCAGAATTGACAACCGCCTGCGCGTGGAAGTGACCTTCAAGGAAAGTGCCGATCCGTGGCAGGGGCAACTGGCACGAATCATGCTGGGGGAGGTTCTGCCCGGAAGTGATCATCGCTTCGTCGTACTCGCCGACCGCAGAACTGCCCCTGAAGACATCCGCACCCTGATGACGCGGATCCCCCCGGAGGCAATACGAGACCTGCGGATTCTCACTCCCACCCTTGAAGACGTCTATCTGCAGCTGGGAGGCGGTGAACGCCTCGGTGCATAGTACACAGTCCCTTGAACTGGCACATGTCCCGGAGATGACGCTCAGAGCCTCCGCCGAGCGATGGATATCGGTCTACCTCAACCTATTCTTTCTACGCTGGGCCAACATTCGAAACGAATGGTACTTCCACGTGATCCTGGGTCCGGTCTTTCCCCTGGCCATGCTGGGATTTCTGAAGATGACCGGAGCGATTCGCAATCCCGAGACGGCCCTCTACATCACTGCGGGCAATGCAATCCTGGCCCTGGTGCTCGGCCCAATGCAATCCATAGCAAATGACCTAGCCTGGGGACGACAGCGCAACGACCTTGAATACCTGGCGACTCTGCCCTTCAGCAAACTACAGATGATCCTCGCCTTCGTCAGCGTATCGACGATCTTCACCCTTCCGGCAATGCTGTTTACCATCTACGTGGGCAAATTGTGGCTGGGATTTTCCGTGCACCTCACGTGGGGCCTTCTGCCCATCATGGTGCTGGCAGGCCTATCAATGTGTGGACTCGGGGTATTCATCGGTGTCTATGCCAGGAACGGGCACCACGCCAACATCATGAACACCCTGGCGATGGGCATGGTGACCTTCCTGTCACCTATCCTCATCCCCTATGACAATCTGCCCCGGCTCCTGCAATGGACCTCAAAGCTGCTTCCGACCAGTTATGCCGCAGACGCCTTCCGGGCCAGCCTGTCAGGAGCCACTCTCCTGCAGGTCCTGCCCCAGTGCCTGATCCTGGCCGGCTTCTCCGTCGCCCTTCTATACCTGGCAACGAACAGGTTGGATTGGCGCGTTGAATAACCCGGCGAAGCCGTGCCCACGCAATGGACATCTTGTGCTGGGACGCGGGAGGATCGTGTGGGAGTGTTTCAGAGTTGAGTAGGAGGCGGGATCACCCCGCCTCCTACCGAGATTTCAAAAACCTCTTCTGTATATAACATCGATGGTTTGTCGGAGAGGACTGGGGTCACCCAGCCCACTCACCCGTCCACCCGACTACCAGCAAGGTCACCTGCACGTCTCAGTGACACCTCATCCGGTTGGAGCGTTGGGGCGAAGAAACCCGATTGTCCGCGTCTTCACTGGCCCAGGATTCATACTGCGGACATTCTGGATGCATCTCGCCGCCGCCCAGGAACCGGTGGTGAAATCCTGGCCTCGTATCCACATCTCCCTGCTCCGCTAATCCCTGGCTCCCGTCAGCTTCGGAGGTCGGTATCCACATCATCGCAGCGTCTGCATATCCCACGCCAAGTATGGCCACCATTAAAGCAACCGTAAGAAACAACCCTACCACGTATTTGCTCACTGAGTACGCCTCCCTAGAATTCCACTACCATAATATACCCTATACCCCTATTGGGTATATAAAGCATATCAGGCCCCAGCGAAAAGAGCAAGCGTCTTGGCTCCCCGGAGGCAAAAGGTTATGCATGCTGCCAGGAATGGGACCGCCCTGCGGCGTCCCTCTTCGCGCGCCATCAACCATTCCGTACACCTTGACACCGGACTGCTGATAACGACTTATCGAAGCACTCAGTCCGTGTGGTCACGGACCCAGGGGTGGCTTGCCCCCGGGCGTTCGCCCATACCGGGCATATCATGGCTAGGAGACGTCACCCAACCGTCTAGGGAGACTCCTGATCATCGACCTACTGACCCGCAGAACACCGCTTGCACTGGTCCGCCAACTGGTGGAACGCCGGTTTCGCATCCGAGGGCATGGAAGACCGGTACAGCGCACCGTCGGTCAGTCGACTGAATTCTTCGGTTGCCTCGGAGAGCACCTCCGGATTGGTCATCAGCTCAAACCCTGCCTCGGCCAGGACTTTCGCTGCCGTTAAGGCACCCGCGTGTCCAATGCCCATTCCCGCCTGGGCGACCAGCTGCCAGGAATGACCAGGCGTACCAAGGGCGGCGCATGCCGTTGTAAACTGGGCCGTGGGACAACACCGGCTCACATCAGCAACATCCGTTGACCCCTGCGCCTCCTGTTTGACCTGATCCATGGGAACGACGGTCTCGTTCAAAGCACAGCCCTCAAACTTCTCTGGATCGAGGCCGGACCGGGCAAAAAAAGCCTTCCTCTGACCCGGCTCGAAGCTCTCGGAAATCTTCTCAGCAAACGCCCTATCCTCGGGGCTGAACTCTGGAGGACCCACCCGCTCCATGCACTCAGACAGCAGCCTCTCAAGGCTGCGGTTGTTGAGCACATCCCAGATGGATTCGAGGAACTCCACGGTGTAGGTGGTATCGGTCATCTGGGCCGCTCCATCTGCACATCTTATCACCCGCTCATAGAGCTCGTCGACCTGGGCTCTCTCGGGCGCACGAACGTAGTACCACACATCGGCCTCGGCGGGGACAACGTTCGGCTGTCTGCCGCCGCCCGTGACCACATAATGGATCCTGGCCGTGGGATGGACATGCTCCCGGAGGAACTCCACCCCCATGTTCATCAACTGGACCGCATCCAGGGCGCTCCTCCCGTTGTACGGATCCCCTGAAGCGTGGGCTGTGCGGCCGTGAAAGGTCACACTCATGGAATCGATCGCAAGGGACCCGCCCGTGCTGACGACATTCAGTGCGCTGGGATGCCAGGTCAGGCAGGCGTCACACGCGTCAAATACCCCGCCCCTCGCCATGAAGGCCTTTCCACTGAAGGCCTCCTCCGCGGGACAACCGAAAAACATCACCGTACCCGGCAGATCCCCAGCTGCCAGTTCTTCTTTTAACCCTATGGCAGCCCCAAAGGCCCCCGCCCCAAGAAGATTATGCCCGCAGGCGTGCCCAGGACCGTCGGGGACCAACTCCTCGCGTTCTGCCGTGATCTTCTGAGAAACACCCGGCAGGGCGTCGTACTCGCCGAGGAAGCCCACAACGGGAGAGCCCGACCCCCAACGAGCGACCAGGGCCGTAGGCATACCGGCCACCCCGACTTCCACCTCAAATCCCTCTGCACAGAGCGCCTCCGCTGTACAGTCAGCTGAATCATGTTCATGAAGACCTAGTTCAGCATAGGCCCAGACTCGGTCCGAAACATCGAGGATCCGATCCCGCCTGTCGTCAATGTACTGCAGTGCAGTTAAAGCTTTTGCTTTCATGGGAAATACCTCCAATCCTTTCACAGGCCGCTATGTAGAGACACTTACGATTGATTATTGATCGTCGCCTGGCGAACTCCTGCGTGGATTCACCGGTCGCTTTGAACAGGAGGGACAGATGCGATAGGGGCCTCCGGGGTCAGAGAGTCACATCCGAGTCGCTGCCACTGTGCCGACTCCCGGGGGCCAACGGGAGGCATCTACTGCCCACATTTGATTCGCACTGCAGATGCCAATTCACCCGCCGGAGCAATCATCACTTTCGGCCTGGACTGCATGTACTGGATCAGCTCCCCGAGCATGCGGACCCTACTGATGCGACCCGATATCTGCGGGTGAATGGTGAGGATCATACATCCACCCTCATCATAGATCCCGTCAAACTCTGCCTTCCACATTTCTAAAACCCTGGCAGGCGTGGATATCGGGCCTCGGGAAGGTTCATGGAACGTGAAGAAGAAGTGGGCCGAATCATCGAAAATCCAGTCCACCGGCAGCTCAACCAGGGAGCGGCCCTCATTGAGCCGATGCACATACGGGTGATCGCAGTCCATGAAGTTCGTAGAGTAAGCAAATCCCTCCTCCGCAACAACATCGAGGCCACCGGGCAGGACTTCAAACCCGGGTGCGCGATAACCCCTGGGGACGACCCCCAGAAGATCCTTCATGATCTTCTTGCACTGCTGGATCTCCTGTCTTTCCTCCTCAACCGATGCCGCCGTCTTGTGAAGATAGCTGTGATACCCAATCTCATGGCCCGCATGCACAATCTCGCGTGATACGTCTGTGTAATTCTCTATGATTTTGCCCGGGAGGAAAAAGGTGGCATCCACGCCGAGGCGCTCCAGAAGGTTCAGGATCCTTGGGATTCCCGTCTTTGGACCGTATGCGCCTTCGGACAGCATGACCGGACTCTCACCGATGACCTCGGCCCTCTCCAGCCACATGGTCTCTGCATCGAGATCAAAGGTAAAGGCTACACCGCACTGCACATCATCAGGCCAAAACCCACTCACTCTATCCACTCCATTCCATAGATGCTGCAAAGCATGATGGCCATTTCTTTCTGAGATCCACCCTCGTCAGATTGCGTCTGCCTGGGAACGCTCGCGGGCGGATTGAGATTGCAAACGACGGCTCCTTCCCCTACTCCTCACCAGGTACACCCCGACGAGGATCGCCGCAGCTCCCGTCCCGCGCATCAGTGTCCACTGTTCGGCCAGGATGATGTACCCGAAAACACCAGCAACGACAGGAGTGAGATTGTTGTATATGGCGGTTCGGGTGCTGCCAATCACCCGCACACCCCAGCCCCAGACCAGATAACCCATGACCAGCGCACCGAGGGAGCCGTACAGCAACATCATCCAGCCGGTGAGGCTGACCGATTGCCAGTCCTGGGCCCTCATATGGGGGATGCTCACTAGTACCAGGGGAATACTGCCGAATGCCATTGCGTACGATGTGACCCGCAGAGGCGAACGATGGGCCAGGGCCGGACGGGTCATCACCGTATACCCCGCCCAACATATGGCACCAACCAGCGTCAAAGCGTCGCCAAACAGGGTCCCAGAAGATACGGCAATCCTATGACCGGCACCAAAGATCACCAGCGCAGCACCGACCAGGGAAAGGAGTACTCCCTTCCACTGGCGTCGGGTGAGTCTCTCATCACCCCAGAGACTGCTCATTACGGCCACCCACATCGGGGACGTCGCCACCATGAAGGCGGTGTTCCCTGCAGTAGAGAGGTTGATGCCATTGATGAACAGTACCTGGTAGACGGTATTGCCCAGGAAGCCCGTCATCAGCAACCAACGCCACTCGCGCCCCGTGACCTTCAGATCCCTCTCCGTGATGAGCAGGATGGTCAACATCGTCACCGAGGCCAGAGCAAATCGCAGGGCGTTGAACGCCATGGGATTGATCTCCGTCAGGGCAAGTTTGACAGCAATCATATTGCCCCCCCACACCAGCATTACACCGGTAAGGGCTAGATCTACGGCGCCAAACTCGACTCCTGCAGCTTTGGACTGTACATCATCTTCCACCTTGATCATCTCCCCTGGACTGTTGCGAATGATCGGACGCAATGATCGGACAACGAAGGTATTCTCTCGGCACCACCTCAGATCCTCCCTCTGGGATTTCATTCCCAGTGTTGGCTGAAGCAGAGTCCGCCCTGCAGAAGATCCAGAAGATTCCAGGTCGGTCGCTGGGGCTGCTGCCCATTACTCTTAATCAGACCCACTGCGTCCCCACAGAGAGGCCGACCTGCACCAGGTTACCCCGTCCCTGTGCATAAAACCCTCCCCTGCGGAAAAGCTTCATTGTGAGGTGGTACCCATTTTCGTCGAGCGTCTGTGGAAAATGCTGTCCGCCTGGCGATCTACACCGTCCAGGAGCGAGGAGCAGGGCAAGATCCCTCTGTCCTCCATCCTCCAGGTGAACCTGACCGCACTGCGAGCAACGTTCTCCGAGGCCGCAGATATCGTGGTCAAAGAATTCTACCTGGGTGGAAGGGTCTCTCGAAAGATAGCCATCGCATACCTCGATAACATGGTCGATTCAGCCATGATTCATGATGCCCTGATGCAGCCCCTGATGATCTGGGCCCGACCGGCATTCACCGGGGATCTATCCGATGCTCAGCTACTCAAAGAGATCAAAACCACCCTTCTGCCAGCCCAGGAGATCCAGGATCTCGCAACGATCGATGAGGTGATCGATAACATTCTCAACGGCAATGTCGT
>PXCI01000257.1 GCA_003566675.1 Clostridia bacterium | reverse complement strand
TTTCCCAGCCGCCGCCGGGAAACTCGGTCGAGCCGGGCAACAGGGCGTTGCTGCGAATGCCATGTGGGCCTTCCACTACCGCCAGCTTCTTGGCAAAGGCATTCAGGGCGGCCTTGGCTGCAGTGTAGCCATAATCCGGCATGGGCCAGGCCTCGATGCCCGAGATCGACGAAACAAACAGGATGCAGCCTGCGCGATTGGCGCGCATCATCGGCAAGGCGGCCTCGACCAGCCGGACCGCACCCATCACGTCGACATTGAGGCTGGCCTCCCAGCTGGCCCGGTCTCCCGTCACGGCCAACGGCGAGGCGTTGCTGATCAGAATGTCGACCCGGCCAAACCGTTCGCGCGCCTGTTTGACCAGCGCTGCTACGCTCGCGTCATCGAACTGTAGAAAACCGACTTCGGATCACGCTTCGCCCGAGCGCGGTTCGGCGTCGCTCGTCCAGCTCCGACGCCATGCCGGGAAAATCGGGATCGCTTTCCCGTCCGATTGGCAAACACAGGGCAGAATCGGGCGAAGCCTGCCCCGGAACTGATCCGGGATCCGGCCCGCTGCGTGTTGCAATCGGTGTCAAACGCCAACCCGACACGGCGCCGGATACCGCTGGAATTGGCGAAAAAGGGCGGTTATAGTTCCTACACTCCGTCCTGCTTCTGGATGCACAATTTGAAGGGGAGAAGTGGATATGCTTGCACGTTTTATGCTGATTTTGGCTTGTGCTGCAGCACTGGCCTGCCTTGCACCTGTTGTATCTGCCAATGCGGTATCACCCTACATTACTTATCAGGGCAAGCTGACAGATGCAAATGGGGTTTCCGTGCCCGATGTAGCCCACACACTGGTATTCCGAATTTATGGGTCTGAAATTGCCGGGCTGCCTTTGTGGACATCGCCTCCCATGATTGTTACCCCTGCAGGGGGGCTCTTTACGGTAGAGCTGGGCCCAATTACCCCAAACGATCTTCCCCCCGGAGATGCATGGATTGAAGTGAGCGTGAATGGGACCAACCTTCCAAGAACGAAGCTGACTTCCGCCCCGTATGCCCTGCGCGCCGCCGATCTGAGGCTGCCGTTTGCTCGCACCCATCCCCATACCGAGGAGCTGATCAGCCTGGTCAATCCTACGGGAGGAATCCTGCGGGCTTCCTCGGGGGGTAATAGGGATACCGCCACCTTCATATACGACGACACCACTGGTTTCAACTCCGCGCTGTCCGCAACCAGCTATTCCAATACTGGTGCAACGGCCTACATAACGCAGATGGGCCGGGGCCCGGTTGCTGTATTCGACAGTTTCAACAACTCGGCGGTCAATCCTACGGTATCAATGTATACCTCGTCCAGTCAGCCAGGCCTGTATGCCTACTCATTCCTCCGTGCCAGCGCTGTGTACCTGACTGAACCGCTGGCTGCCCTGCGAGCCGTTCAGGGTACGGCCACCAATGCCGGCCATTTTGAGGGAAGTGTGCGGACTACCGGCACGCTGAGAGTTGATGATGGCAGGGTAGAGAACAAGGATAGTGAGAGGTTGACGCCCATTGCCTACGGTCATATCTCTGCAAACGGAAACGCCGTGACCGGGACGTCAACGGCCAATGTGTCATCCTTATGGAATTCCAGCCAGACTCGATACGAAATAACCATCAGTGGACATAGCTACTTCTTTTCATCTTATGTAACAACCGTAACCCCCAGCGGGGCCATCTCTGCGGTAATTCCAACCACAAGCAGCACGGTCGGTGGAAATTTACTGGTATATTTGTACAATCTCAGCGGCAATAGAATTCAGGGAGACTTTCAGTTCGTGACTTACAAGAAGTAGTCTGGTAGAGCTGGCGCTCTGCAGGACACTTCTGTGTGTTTGCAGAACCCGGGATTATGCTGGGACTTTACTTGATTGCACTCACTGCGGCGCTTGCCGTGGGCTCCGCTCAGCCTGCGTGGGGATCCCGATTCGTCAATGGGTGTTGAGTCTCCCGTTTCCGCTGCGGTTTCTCCTCGCGACCAATCCGGCCCTGATTGGCCGGGTGCTCGACATTGTCTATCCGGTCATTGCCGGCCACATGATCCGGCAGGCCGGGTACACGCAACAGTCGGCGCGTACGAGTGCTGTCACGATGATTCAGAGATTCGGCTCAGCGCTGAACCTCAACATCCACTTCCACATGCTGGTTGTCGATGGGGTCTACCGGGTGACCACGCCCCACGACAACCGACCCCGGTTCCAGTGGGTGCGCGAACTGACGTCGGCCCAACTGACGCAACTGGCCCACACCATCGCCCGCCGGGTGGGGCGGCTGCTGGAACGTGAAGGCTTACTGGAGCGCGATACCGAACAGCTCGATCTGGGCGAAGTACTCGACGAGGACGACCCGATCCCCGACAAGGCCGGCCACTCCATCACCTACCGCATTGCCGTGGGCCCGCATCGCGGACGCAAAGTATTCGAGCTCCAGACCCTGCCGATTTGCGATGAGGAGGACTGGGCAACTGACGGTCCCGGCAACGTAGCGGGGTTCTCTCTGCATGCCGGTGTAGCAGTGAAGGCCAGCCAACGAGACAAACTCGAGAGACTGTGCCGTTACATCTGCCGTCCGCCCGTTTCAGAAAAGCGCCTGTTCCTGACCGCACGCGGCGACATCGGCTACACGCTGAAAACCCCTACCGCGACTGGACGACTCATGACCAGATCGGGATTTGTCTGATGTGGAGCGTACGAGAAGCATAAAGACCCTAAGCGCGCCCATTCAGCGGATCGCCTTCGATTGTCCGCCATCCACGACCAGGGCCGCACCATTGACCCATCCGGCCCGCGGCGAGACCAGCCACACGGCAGCATCGGCGATCTCCTTCGGCGTGCCGAGCCTTCCAGACGGCACGCTCTGGCGAACCATTTTGTAGACCTCGGGTTGATGCTCACGGATCATTTCCCAACCGCCGCCCGGAAACTCGGTCGAGCCGGGCAGCAAGGCATTGGTGCGAATGCCGTTCGCTCCTTCAACCACCGCCAGTTTCTTGGCGAAGGCATTCAAGGCGGCCTTGGCGGCGGTGTAGCCGAAGTCATCCATGGGTGCCGCCTCGATCGCCGAGACCGAGGATACGAGCAGGATCGAGCCGCCGCCCTCACCTTTCATCATCGGTAATACTGCTTCAACCAGCCGAACCGCACCCAGCACGTCGACGTTCAAGCTGGCATCCCAGCTGGCCCGGTCTCCACTGACGGCCAGCGCCGAGGCGTTGCTGATCAGAATGTCGATCTGCCCGAAGCGTTCGCGGGTATTCTTGACAAGCGCTTCCACGCTCGCGTCATCGCCCACGTCCGTCGGCACGGCCAACACTTCCGCGCCTGTCGCTTCCAGAGCGCGTTGCGTCTCCTCAAGCGCTTCTACCCCGCGGGCGGCGATGACCAGCCGCGCACCTTCGGCTGCCAGCCCTTCGGCGATGGCCCGCCCGATACCTCGACTCGCGCCCGTGACCAGCGCGACCTTTCCTGCAAGTTCAAGATCCATGACTGCTACTCCGAGTAGGTTTCCAACTTCACTTCGGCTCGATGATCAGGAAGACGCCGGTCGAATCCCCGACATTGATCACCTCGTGCCACTCGATGCCATCGCTGGCGAAACTGCTGCCCGACGGAACGTCCACTTCGCGGGTGCCGTTCGCATCGGTGATCCGCATG
>PXCI01000112.1 GCA_003566675.1 Clostridia bacterium | reverse complement strand
TGATGATGACGATCTCCCTGCTCAGCTCCGGATAGTTGAAGGTCTCGGTGGTGACACCGTCCAGGTTCATTGACGCCAGCCTGTCTGCCGCATCGGCGGCTGAGATATTGTACAGGCGCTGCACGAACACTGCATGCTCCCTGGCACCCGGGGTATCCAGGCTCGCCACCAGGCCTTCGACTGCCTCCCAGCGGACCAGCAGCTCCTTGTCAAAAACGAAGACCTGGTTGCCCAGCATCAGGTAGCGCTCGGGTCCGATGCCCGCCTCATCTAGGAGCTCCAGTACTCGGCTCATGGGCAGGAACCTGGCCGTGAGCGTACGGAAATTGAGGGAGACGGTGTTTCCAGATACATCCACCGCCGCAATCAGATCTCTTATCTGTCCCAGGTCATCCGCACTGCCGCGAGCCCACATAACGTGGGGATTGGTACTGACCGTCAGGATCCTGCCCCCGATATCCGTTGCTCCTACAAGGGACGCTACCTGTTCTGCCGTTATGTGGGCCAAATTGAACCGTCGCAAGCTGTGATTCGGCTCCGGCTCCAGCTCCTCGACCACAGCGTCAAAGAACGAAGGATGCTCAAAGGGATCCTCGATATGACGGGAAGCGGGAGCCGAGGCCGAGGCCAGGCCGGGGGCCACGTCACCGTGGCCGGCGAAGGCTGCAATGACCATTCCGCTCAGAACTGCCACGATTCCAATGAAGAGAATCCGCGACCGCAGCAGCCCCCGGCTCCTTTCACCCAGCACAGATTTCAGTCTATTCATACCTACACCACTCTCCCTACTCACCCGCATGGAAAACACTGCCCCTGATGTTGATCGTCATCCGGGGCGGGCTCTCCCGGACCGAACCGATCCGTATCTCGTCAATCCTGAGTGCCCGCTCGGACTCAGCCAGGTACTCCATAAGATCCAGGAGCGGATGATACGCTCCCTCCAGGTTCATGTTCACCGGCATCTCCACGTAGGTCTCCTTGTCAATCCGCGCTCCAAACTGCAGGGTGTCCAGGGTGACTCCCGCCAGGTCGGCCCCGAACTGCAGGGCCGTGATGACCTCACCCTCCCTCGGCTCCCCTGGCATAAATCGATCTGCTGCGGCCAGGGTCTCCTCCATCTCCTCTGCCCTCTGGGACAGCACGACTCTGCTCGCGAGGAGGTTAGCTGACTGGCTCAGATCTTCTTCAGCCATCTGCAGCTCCCGTTGGGTCGTTCTCAAGGCAGCAAACTGCCGGTAGTTGATAAAGGCCAAGATCAGCATCATCAACACGACGGCCGCGATATACCAGGCGTTTGCCTCCGTCTTTCCCTTCGCCATCACCCTCCACCCCCGACCGTCAGCAAGTCCTGGACCTCGCCGGGCATCCGGGCGCTCATCTCGAACCGAACCAGATCAAGACCCCGAAAGAGGTCTGTGACGGTGAAACTGCAGCGAACATCGGCAAAATATGAGATCTCCTCCATACCCTCAAGCCACCGGGCCGTTGACGGATGATCGTAGGTGTAGCCCTGCATGTGCAGATAGCCATCCTCTTCTTCCCCGTGGTCGGCACTGAGCCTGAGATCCGTGAGCCAGACGCCCCCGGGGATGTCCCTGCTGATGGCCAGCAGGATGTGCATCCAATCAGGGGATGCACCCATCGCATCCGAAATCTGTTCGGCCCGCCGGCTGACCGCCCCCTGGAGATCAACGTAGGGAGCGTAGCTGGCGATGCCTGCCTCCACCTCGGCATGTTCCGACTCGACGTCCTCCAGGTGGGCTCTGACCACCGCAGTCTGGTTCCAAAGGAAGACATACAAGCCCACCATGACGAAGGCTACAAGCAGACCGGCCACGACCAGGCGGACTTGCTGGCGACCCCGTTCGCGAGTCGCTCGTATTTCAGCGGGAAGCAGGTTGATTCTAACCATGGCTACACCTCCTCCAGGCCGCGAAGGGCCAATCCCGTGCTGACGGAGAAGTCTGGGCCCTCCGACTCCAGATCCACCGCGGTCGTCCGGGGAAGGGCGATGCCTTCCAGGGGCTGCAACAGGTGGACGTCGGTCTCCAACTCGTCCTCGAGCATATCTTTGAGTCCAGGCACCCGCGATCCCCGACCGCCCATCACGAGGGCATCTATACCGTCTCCGCCGTTCTGTGACATGAAATAGTCGATCGACGAGTTGACCTCGGTCGACACCGTCGCACTCCAGCTTCTCAGGATCCCCAGGTCCCCCTCATCCTCCGCGGCAAACAGGTCCTCCAGGGCGATCCCCCGGTCCTCAGCATAGGACCGGAGGGTGACGGGGAGACTGCGGGCGAAGACGGGCACGCCCTCGGACACGACCAGCAGGGTACTCAACCCGTTTGATATGTCGACCAGCATCACCGTACCGTCAATCTCGCTGTCGGGAACTGCCCGCATCAGGGCCAGGGGCGCGGCATCCACAACCCGGGGTGTCAGGCCGCTCTCTGCCAGGGCGTCGAGGCTGCGCTGCAGGTGCTCCTTGCGGACTCCCACCAGCAGGACCTCCAGCTCTCCATTGTCGGTCTCCCTCAGAACAGAGAAATCCATGACCAGCTCCGACACTGCGATGGGAAAGTAGTCCCCCGCCTGCAGGCGCAGGGCCTGTCCCAACTTCTCCTCCGGCACCTTGGGGAAGGTCACCGTTCGCATCATGAGCCCCTGGTTGGACACGCCCAGCACCACATCGCGCCTGGAGAAGCGTCCAGACGTCCACAGCCTGCGGAGGGCATCGGCGGCCGCCTCGACATCCTCGACCACGCCGCCCGACACCACTTCATCTGGGATGTCCACCCGGCCCACCCCCGTGAGGGCGAACCCCTTGCCTTTCTGTTTCAACTGCACCGCCCGAATCACCCCACTGTCCATCTCCAGGCCTACAGCCGTCGACTTTCTCAAAAGTCCCATACACGATCATCTCCTCATCGCACGCATCGGGAAGTTCCTGGGAGCCGCTCCCGCACCTCCCGCAGGGTGTGCCTATGCCGCCGTTGTCCGACTTAAGACGAGGCGAGTTTTCACGTTATTCTGAATACAAGCCACGGATGCCCCTGCACCTCAAGGAGCCGCAATCCGGATCCTTTCCCCCGCCTACCCTATCTGGGTGATAACCGTAAACATGGGTAGGTAAAGGGCGACGACCATCATGCCCACCGAGCCCCCGACAAATATGATCAGGATCGGTTCTATGAGAGAGGCCAGCCCCTTCGTCATACTGGCCACCTCTGACTCGTAAAACTCCGCGATCCGGTTCAGAAGCGCCGGCAGTTCGCCGGTCTCAACGCCCACTGCCATCATGATCGTGACAACGGGCGGGAACAGGGAACTCTCTCGCAGGGGTTCCACCAGGCTCTCTCCATCCTGGACTCGCCGTCCCGCCTCCTTCACCACGTCTGCTACCTGGACACTGCCCGAGGTCGGACCCGCCGTCTCCAGGGCCTGCACCACGGGAATCCCGCCGTCCAGCAGGGTCCCCAGGGTTCGTGCAAACCGGGCGATGGTAGTTTTCAAAAAGAGGGCCCCGAACACGGGCAGTTTGAACTTGACCCTGTCCCACATCAACTGGCCTGATTCGGTCGATACGTAAAACTTCAGCGCCAGTGCAAAGGTAACCATGCCCGCAGCAAACAGGTACCACCAGGCGCGCATGGCGTCACTCAACCCCACGATCACCCGGGTGGGCAGGGGCAACACAACGCCTTCG
>PXCI01000101.1 GCA_003566675.1 Clostridia bacterium | reverse complement strand
GAGAACACCGCCCGGGAACCGCACATCGTTGATGTGGCCAGCTGCTTGAATTCCATGGGGGCCCGCGTCGTGGGTGCTGGAACCGACACCATAAAAGTCCACGGTGTGGAGGAGCTTCAGCCCACGAAACACGCCATTATACCGGATGAGATTGAGGGGGCTACCTACGCCATCGCTGGCGCCGTCACAGGGGGAGATGTGACCCTTTTGAACGTGGTCCCCAAGCATCTGGACGCAGTGATCGCCAAGTTGCGGGAAGCCGACGTTCTTGTGGAGGAAAACGGCGATTGGATCCGGGTTGCCTGCACGTCGAGGCCCCGGGCTGTGAGTGTGAAAACACTCCCCTATCCCGGTTTTCCCACAGACGCCATGCCCCCCATGATGGTTCTTTTGAGCCTCGCGGACGGTACCAGCGTGGTCAGTGAAGGGGTCTTCGAGAACCGCTTTAACCACGTCGAGGAACTGCAGCGGCTGGGTACCAACATCCGCGTTGAGGGGCGAACGGCCGTGATTGAAGGGGTTGACCATCTATACGGAACCTCGGTGTGCGCCGGCAATCTGCGGGCCGGAGCGGCTCTGCTCATTTCTGGGCTGGCTGCCCGTGGAGCGACGACGATATCGTGTATAGAACACGTGGACCGAGGATACGAGCATTTCGAGGAGAAGATGCGCAGGATTGGTGCCGATGTCTCCCGCGTCGACGACGAAGAGGATGATGAGTCCCGGGACAATGATGATCTGAGCGATGACGGAGGGACCCGGCGCGTGGTGAATTTGGGAAGGAGCTAATTTTCTTCCCGTCTCCTTAATAGCTTTTTAATGGCTACGCTGTAACATGGTAGCAGAGAGCCTATGTACGGGGAGGCAGAGAAATGAACCCGCGTTACGGTGCTTCTCAGAGCCCGAGACCATCTCATTTCATTGTTGCTCTATTGGGAGCCGTTCTGGGGGTAATGTTAACTCTGGTGATGGCTCCCTATGTCATGCCCTATGCTTTTTCACAGGTGCCCATGGGTTCGCCAGAGGCGCAGGAACCTCCACCTTCCGAAGTGGAGACACTACCCTATGATGGCCCGATGAGTGACCTGGAGGAGTCGGTAAAGGGCGTCGTGCGAGAGGCCGGGCCCTCGATCGTTGCAGTGATAAACCGCCGGACGGTGACGGACATGTGGGGCAGGACACATACCCAGGACGGTCAGGGTAGTGGGGTTGTCATTGACGCCGACGGCCATGTCGTGACGAACTACCATGTGATCGAGAATGCCAAGCAGGTGATCGTCGAGGACTCGGAGGGTCGCGAGTACGAGGCGCTGATTGTCGGGACGGATCCGGCCACAGATCTTGCAGTACTCCGGATTCATGACTCCGCGCTGGAGCCGGTGGTCTTTGGCGATTCTGACCAGATAGAAATCGGACAGCTGGCTATCGCCATTGGAAACCCCCTGGGCAGAGAATTTGCACGCTCTGTGACCATGGGAATTGTGTCTGGCGTCCGGGCAACCATGTACGGGCAGGGGAGTCACCAGCGCGTTTTTGAGCTGGTTCAAACCGATGCCAGCATTAATCCCGGCAACTCCGGAGGAGCGTTACTCGATTCCCGGGGGCGGCTGATCGGGATCAATACCCTGAAGTTTGCCGCTTCAGAGGTTGAGGGCATGGGCTTTGCCATCCCCAGCAATACCGCCAATCGGATTGTCCAGGAGATCGTCGAACACGGAGCGGTACGCAGGGCCTGGATGGGCATGACGGGCATGTCTGTGGAGGATGCCCGCACCCGGATCGAAGAGGAAATCGTCGTCGATGAGGGGGTCTTCGTGGACAGTGTTCTCCCCGACAGCCCTTCCGGGCGGGCAGGTCTGCAGGCGGGTGACGTGATCATCCGGATGAATGAAACGGACATCCTGGACATGGTGGGTCTGCTGAAATTCCTGGAAGCATCCGTGCCGGGAGATGCGGTTGTTATGGACGTCGTTCGCGGAGGAGAACACCTGGTCATGGAGTTTGCGCTCGGAACCATGCCTCAATGATGCGTCACACGATTGTCACCGTTGGTGAGCTTCGGGTTGCACACTTCCGGGCTGCCGCGAAGGACTATCTCAGGCGAATTAGCGCCCACACCAGGATCGAGATGGTCAGTATCCCTGGTGAACGGATCCCGCGTAAGCTTTCGGGCGCAGACAGGAGCCGGATTGTGCAGGGGGAATCCGACCGTCTCTGGGCTGCCGCAGCAGATGGGCATGCCCTCCGGGTCGCTCTGGATGAACGGGGTCGGCAGATGTCCTCCGTGGAACTGGCCCGCTTTCTGGCCCAGAAGGGAGTGGAGGGCCACTCGCGCGTGATCTGGTTCGTGGGAGGGCCCCTCGGGCTTTCCCAATCCTTTGTCCACCGGTGTGAGATGCGCCTCTCCCTCTCTTCTTTCACGTTTCCCCATGAGATGGTCCCGGTCATTTTGCTGGAGCAACTGTATCGCGCAGGCAAGATCCAGAGGCGCGAGCCCTACCACTATTGATAGGAGGCAACGTATATGTCACGATTGCTTGACGGAAAAAAGGGTTTGATTCTGGGCGTTGCGAATCACAGGAGCCTCGCCTGGGCCATAGCACGTAAAACCGCGGAACATGGAGCCCATCTGGGGATTACCTACCAGAGCGAGAGGTTCAGCCGGCGAGTTCAAAGGATGGTCGCTGCAGAGCAGGATATGGAGGGGACGCTGTTTTGGCCCTGTGACGCCACCTCAGAGGAGGAGATGGACCGACTGTTTGAGTCGGTTGCCGCCGAGATGGGCCAACTCGACTTTGTTATGCACTGTTGGGCCTATGCGCCGGCCGAGGACCTCTCCCGTGACTACATTGAGACCAGTTGGCATGGTCACCGCGTGGCACAGCAAGTCAGCGTTCATTCTCTGACCGAGGTAGTTCGTCGTGCCAGGCCGCTGATGAAGGCAGGAGGCAGTGTGACCACCCTCACCTATTATGGTGCAGAGAAAGTCGTGTCTGGCTACAACGTCATGGGTGTTGCCAAGGCGGCCCTGGAGGCGGCGGTGCGCTATCTGGCCAGCGACGTGGGTCGGGATGCGATCCGGGTCAACGCGATATCGGCCGGGCCCGTCAACACCTTATCGGCACGGGGGGTTCCCGGTTTTACCGATATGCTCACCTATCATCGGGAGCAGGCTCCGCTCAAGCGGAATGTGGAGGCCGAGGAGATCGCCGGGGCGGCTCTGTTTCTCGCATCGCAGCTGTCATCTGGGGTCACAGGCGAGGTGCTGCACGTGGATGCAGGACACAATATTATGGGAATCGGGTAGATTCGATGGATCGATTCCTTTTCCTCTTCAGCCCGGGATGGTCCATTCAGAGAACAGATGATTCTGTGCAAGGGTGAGATGGGGGGGCAGGACATGTTCAGGATCGCAATAGGAGGGTTTTCTCATGAGACCCATACCTTCCTGGATAAGCGTACAGAGGTGGAGGATTTCTACGCCCGGGAGGTTCAGTACGGCGACCGGGTGATTGAAGATAACCGTCGGGTGCGCAACTACATCCAGGGCTTCATCGAGGTCTTGGAAGAGGCCGATGCGGAGATGATCGGCACCGTCAATGCCAGCGCTGGCGTTCACGGGTACGTTACGGCGGAGGCCTTTGAAAAGTTCACCGGCGATATGGTGAATGCCCTTGACGGGGTCAGTAATCTCGATGGGGTGCTTCTGGCCCTGCACGGTGCCATGGCCTCCGAGGAATATGATCGCGCCGAGGCAGAGGTGGTCCGACGAGTCCGCGCAGCAGTGGGGGATAACATTCCGATCATGGTCACCCTTGACCTTCATGCCAACGAGGACCACGAGCTCACGGATGTCGCTGATGCTGTTTTTGTCTGCAAGGAGTATCCCCACACAGACACAAAGGAGACGGGAATGGCAGCAGCTCGGTGCATGCTGGCTGTGTTGACAGGTGAGTTCAGGCCCGCAATGGCCATACATAAGCCGGGGATTATCTCGCCGAGCGTTTTTCAGGCGACCGATGTTTCACCGATGAAAGACTTCCGGGCGCGGGCGGATGGGTGGGAAGAGCAGGAGCCCACAATTGAGTATATTTCCATCGCCGCCGGCTTTGGCTATGCGGATGTTCCCGATGCAGGTGCCTCCGTGATCGTTGTTGCAAACGACGACAGGGAGCTGGCAGCAACGGTGGCCCAAGACCTCTCGTCCTACATGTGGCAGAGACGGGAGGAGCTTGCCAGAAAGCCCATACTGAAGACGAAAGAGGCGGTGCTGGAGGCAATGAGACTGGTTGAAGAGGGGGTTCGTCCTGTGGTCCTCGCCGATGGCTCCGACCGGACCGGAGATAGCACCCACGTTCTTCGCGAGCTGTTGAGGCAGGACGCTGAGGGTTTTGCCCTTTCCAGTATGAACGATCCTGACGCAGTCCGGATCTGTGAGCGAGCGGGGCTGGCACGAGATGTGAAGCTTGAGATTGGTGGATGGGGGCAGGCATCGGGTGAGCCCCTCTATGTGGAGGGTACCGTGGAGTACCTCGGCGATGGCCAATACGTGTTGACCGGCCCCATGGGTACCGGCGGTAACGTCAATTGTGGCCCCTCTGCTGTGCTGAACCTGGGTCGAGACCGGTATGTCGTCCTCACCAGCATAAACCACCAGGTTCGGGATGATCAGGGTTTTCGCGCTTTCGGCCTCGACCCCGATTCCCTAGGCATTCTGTTGATCCGATCACGGGTCCATTTCCGTGCGTACTACGATGACACTGCGGGTGCGATTGTGGAAGTGGATGCTCCCGGAATGGGGCCAGCAGATTTGAGTGTCCTTCGCTTTGAAAAGGTCCCACCGGATGTGTTCCCCGTTGGCAGGAACTGGAGTCAATGAACGGCTGGGGTCCGGATCTCTGCCCGGGCCCCAGAAATTACCCTCGCCGCAGGATTCGTCCCGCTCTTGAGTTGCTGTGCGTCCCGTCTGTGACCACAAACTGTCCGTTGACCAGGACCGAATCAATGCCCATTGGGTACTGCTGGGGCTTTTCAAAGGTGGCGCGGTCTACGATTGTCTCCGGGTTGAACAGCACAAGGTCAGCAGCCATTCCTGGCTGCAGGCGGCCGCGATCGGCCAGCCCCAGTTTGTCCGCTGGCAGGGAAGTCATCTTTCGGACAGCCTCTTCCAGGGTTAGAACGCTCCGCTCCCGGCAGTAGGATCCCAGAACCCGGGGGAAGGTGCCAAAATACCGTGGGTGGGGGTGCCCTGCCGACAGTGGGCCATCCGTCGCCACTGCACGCCCGTCTGAGGCCACTGCGACCCAGTCGGCTTTCATGATGAGGTCCACATCATCTGCCTGCATCACGAAGGAAACAAAGGACGCATCGCCCCTGGTGAGCAGGCGCAGGGCAGCCTCAGCAGCGGAGGTCTCCATCATCGTTGCTGCCTCCTGAAGCGTTTTGCCTTCCAGGGCCGACCTCGGAGGATATCGTGCGATCAACAGGCGTTCTGCGCCGCCCCTTCTTTTCAGGTTGGCCTCGACATCCAGCACAAGGTTCCGCCTGAGGCATGGATCGTCGATCCGGTCCAGCATGTCCTTCCGGCCGCCGACCTGGGCCCATCGAGGTATGAGTGCTCCGGTGATGCTGGACCCAGAGGCAACATAGGGGTACTGGTCGGCGCCGATCTCGATGCCTCGATCCCGGGCTCCCTCGATTCTTTCCAGGAGTTCCGAAGATCGGCCCCATACCGCGGGGCCGAGGGCCTTGAGGTGTGAGATCTGCATCGAGACCCCACTTTGCTCCGCAATGTCGATGACCTCGCCCACCGCTGCCATGAGGCCGATGCTGTAGTCAGACTCATCGCGGATGTGTGTGGCGTGCATCCCGTTGTGTTGGGCCACTACCTCTGAGAGCAGGATCAACTCCTCGGTCGAGGCATAACTTCCGGGGGCGTAGTAGATTCCTGTAGACATGCCAAAGGAGCCGCTCTGAAGAGCATCATGTAGGTGATCCTTCATTGCTTGCATTTCTGAAGCGGTGGCCTTCCGGTTCTCGTAGCCCAGCACGGCAGCCCGGATGGCGCCGTGTCCCACCAGTGAGGCAACATTCATGCATACTCCCTGATCCTCGAGCAGGTCCAGGTATTCTCCCATGGTGCTCCAGGCAATCTTGTCGGAAACGCCGAGCTGCGCCAGCTGCTCCCGCGCCACTGTTAGCCCTTCACCTCTGAGGGGAGCAGCCCATCCGCCACAGTTTCCCACGACCTCTGTTGTTACTCCCTGCCGGATCTTGCTTTCGCCCCGGGGGTCAACGAGTAAGTTGAAGTCGCTGTGGGTGTGCAGATCAATGAACCCCGGAGCCAGGACTCGCCCAGAGCCCTCGATGGTGGTCCGGGCCTCTGCACCATCGAGCGAAGCCTCCACGGCCGATATCGTGTCTCCGGAAATTGCGACGTCCGCCTTGAACCTCGGACTCCCTGTTCCATCAACTACATCTGCATTTCTGTAGACGATGTCGTACATTCCATCCTCCCGCCTCCTGCATTGTGGAGCCATTGGTGAGGTTTTCGCCGCGGGATCTGTGGCACCTGCTTTGCCTTGGCGACATGAATTCCCGATCGAGCTTCATCAACGGTGCAGACAAGTGGTATTGTACTAGGGGAGTACCAATGGACAGGCATGCCAACCTTTTGCCTTGGGAGGGTCATGAATGAGCATTGAAGCCAGTATGGTCCTGAGTTTCCTTGGCGGTCTTGGCATGTTCCTGTTTGGCATACGGTTTATGAGTAAGGGTATGCAGCAAGCGGCGGGCCCCAAACTCCGTTCTCTTCTGGGTAGACTGACATCAAATCCCGTTCTCGGTGTGATGACGGGAGCAATCGTGACCATCGGTGTTCAGTCTTCAAGCGCTACGACTGTGATGGTGGTCGGACTGGTCAATGCCGGATTGATGACCCTGCCGCAGGCAATTGGCGTTATCATGGGGGCCAATATTGGAACCTCCTTTACGGCCCAGCTGATTGCCTTCAATCTCACGGACTTGAGTCTTCCTGCCATAGCTCTTGGCTCCTTCATCACACTCTTCACACAGCGGAGGATACCCAAAAACATCGGGCAGTGCATCCTGGGGTTTGGCATTCTATTTCTGGGTCTTTCAATCATGCAGGACACGGTGGCACCCCTTCGCCACCAACACGGTTTCCAGAACCTGATGTTGGCCATGAGTGATCATCCCATCTATGGATTGCTTGTCGGTGTGTTGATGACTGCCGTGCTTCAATCCAGCTCGGGTACAATCGGCATACTCCAGGGATTTTCCCAGCAGGGAGTGATCACGTTGCCGATGGCCCTGCCCATTCTCATTGGAGACAACATTGGGACAACCATCACTGCATTGCTGGCGAGCCTGGGAACCTCTATAAGTGCCAGGCGAGCGGCCCTCAGTCACACCTTTTTCAACTTTGTGGGCGCTATTGCATTCTTCGTCGTGATGCCGTTCTTCGCCGCCATAATCCAGGGTACTTCGGGTGAACCCATGCGTCAGATCGCCAACGCCCACACCCTGTTCAACATGTTGAATACGCTCATCCAGCTGCCCTTCATCTATTTCCTTGCCAGGCTGGTGGCCTTCCTCATCCCAGGTGATGCCGTTGAACTGCGGCACGGGCCGCAGTATCTGTCCGAGAGCCTGCTCGACGCACCGGAGGTGGCTGCTGTTCAGGTTCGGCGTGAGTTGGGACGCATGGCTGACCTGGCCACTGAGACGCTGGATGATGCCATGGGAGCTTTCATCGAAGGCAACCGCCAGAAGGTTGAAAGCGCTCTCAAGAAGGAGGAAGTGGTCAATGAACTGGAGACGGCCATCGCCCGCTATCTGGTTCGCCTGTCCCGCCGGGACCTCACTCTCGCGCTCTCATTGGAGCTGAACGCGCTGATGAACATCGCCCATGATGTGGAGAGGGTCGGTGATCATGCTGAGAACGTGGTGGAACTCGCGCAGGAGAAGTTTGAGGGACGTCTTCCCTTTTCGCAGCAAGCTGTGGACGATGCCCTGGCGATCTATGGCAGGGTTAAGAACACGCTGGATATGGCGAGGACGCTCATTGAGGACCCAAATAACATGGAGTTGGCGGATGCAATCGTGATTGCCGAGGAGACCGTCGATGCGATGGAAGAGAGCTTCCGCAGCCGCCACATCACCCGGCTGAACAGTGGCGAGTGCTACCCGGAATCAGGTGTCATTTTCCTCGATCTACTTTCCAACCTGGAGAGGGTTGCCGATCACGCGTCCAGCGTAGCTTTCAGCAGTCTCGACAACATACACGAGTAGGCCCCACCATGCGCGCGGGGCCGATCCTTAATCGCTTGAATCATGCCACGCCGAGCTCGGGGCATCTCGTAGTCTCGCCCTTCCCTGCTGAGAATGCCCCGCTCAGAACCCGCATACTTCAAACCTTCACTGCAAGAAAGGGTTGGTGCGGATCTCCCTCTCTATATCTGTCTCGGGCCCGTGCCCGGGATAGATGACGGTGCCGGGGGCCAGATTTTTGACTTTTGTGTCCAGGCTTGTCAGCATCTGTGCATGGGATCCCCCTGGCAGGTCTGTGCGTCCTATGGACCCGGCAAACAGGGTGTCTCCTGTGAAGGCTACATCGGTCGTTACCAAGATGATGCTGCCTGGGGTGTGCCCTGGCGTGTGGCGAACGCGCAGCACACTTTCGCCGAGCCGGATTTCGTCGTCGTCAGCCAGTATGCGGTCGATGCCAGGCAGGGCAACTTCTGCCCCCGTGAACTGGCTGAGGTTGGCCACAGGGTCAGCGTAGAGCTCCAGGTCGTCCTGGTGCAGGCACACGGGTGAGCCGGTCTGCTGTTGGATGGAAGCCACTCCGCCGATGTGATCTGCGTGAGCGTGGGTGAGAAGAATATACTCGATGGAGTGGGTGTCACAGGCCCTGGTAAGCTCGGTCGACGGGGCGGCCGGATCTATGATTACTGCGCGCTTGTCATCCGGATCGACGACGAGGTAGCAGTTTGTCGCCAGATCGCCCAGCGTCATGCGGTGAATGTCAAGTTTGCCCATGGGTGTTTCCCCTTTCATCTTTTTGGGATTGACGGAGAACATCTTTCATGATACAAAAAGAATAACCTTTTCGCTAGCAGTGTCTATCAACGCGATGAAGGGGACGAGTAACCGGGGTTCGGGACAGTTCAGAGAGTGGGCGTTAGGTGAGAGACCCATCTGTCCGTACCGGCGAATGGCCCCCAGAGCATCGGCCCGAAATCTAGGAGTAGGGTGCGGCGGAATCCGACCGATAAAGCGGAAGCCGGTAAGGCCTTTATGGCCCGCCGGACTGAGGGTGTTTTTGCAGGAGGGTGGCACCGCGAGTTCACAGCTCGTCCCTTAAGGGACGGGCTTTTTGCGTTTCAGGAGAGGAGAGTGTTGAGATGTACGATTTGCGAGTGGTGGTCGACGAGGTGAAGGGTTTCTGCGACTTGCCGATGAAGGACGGTGACTATTTCGAGGTGAAGGGGGGCAAAATTTGCATTCCTTCGGGGAAGTACATTTGCCTGTGGGCGTTGCAGAGCATGATGCCGATGCTCCCTGTCAAACAGCGCAGAACAGCCGAGAACAACGACTGGATTCCGTACACGAACAAGATCAGCTGTCCTGACCCCAATGGGAGGGTTATCTTCCGCGTGGAAACGGTGCCGGCGGGATCAGCGTTTTCCGAAGGAAATTCGAACCCGGTGGTGGAGGAGATGCCGACATTGCCGGCGAGGATGCTCGTGGATTCAGATGCGTGTTCTGGATGTCTCGCCTGTGAAGCTGCCTGCAGCTTTGCAAGGGCGGATAGATTTGCGCCTTCTCAGAGCTGCATTTTTGTGCACAAGGAGGAGCCGGGCATCGATTATCCCAACGTCTGCCGACAGTGTGGCAATGCGGCGTGCGTCAGCGCATGTCCCGAGGGCGCTCTTTCCAGGGACGAGCAGACGACTGCCGTTCTGTGCGACCGCGACAAATGCACACGGTGCGGCGTATGTGTGGAGCGGTGCTCCTTCGGAGCGGTACGACTTGATCCGGCCTCGGGGGATCCCCTGTTCTGCGATCTTTGCGGCGGCGACCCGGCATGTGTTCGCAGCTGTGCGACGGGTGCGATCTCCTATGGCCACGGCGGCAGATGGGACCGGGCCTCCGGAGGGGATACCCCTGATGGCTGCAACTGATACCTACGGCGGTGGCTATACAGGCCGAATACTCCGCGTTGATCTGAGTCGCGGGACCCACCAAGTTCAGAGGTTGCAGTCCGAGGACGCCCGAAGATTTCTCGGAGGCAGGGGATTGAACAGCCAGAAGTTGTTCGAGGAAGTATCTCCGGATGCTGATCCGATGGGGGAGGACAACAAGTTGATCATAGGAGTTGGCCCTCTCACTGGCACGGGGATCTCTGGTGCGGGCCGGGTCACTTTCACGGCCCTTTCGCCCCAGACAGGCATTCTTGGGGATGCCAATGCGGGGGGATTCTTTGGCCCCGAGTTGAAGTTTGCCGGGTTTGACCAGGTGATCATCGGCGGGATCTCCTCCCGTCCCGCCTTCTTGCTCATCAGTGACGACGGCGTGCAAATCAGGGACGCGCTGCACCTCCAGGGCCTGGATGTGCCCAGTACCCAGGCGGCGATACGGAATGATCTCCAGGACCAGCGTGTGCAAGTCGCCTGCATAGGTCCGGCGGCAGAGAACGGCGTCCGATTTGCGGGTATTTTCTGCAATGTTGCACGGGCTGCTGCCCGCACGGGAATGGGCACGGTGATGGCGGCGAAGAATCTCAAGGCAATTGCGGTTCGTGGAACGGGAGCGGTCCGGGTCGCGGATCCCGGTACCTTCGGTGACTTGATGAAAACGTTCAATGGCGAATTGACGGAGCATCCGGATTATCCTGTTCGGGTTCACATGGGAACCACGAAACTGGTGAGTGCTCTGAACGGGTTTGGGTGCCTGGCCACGCGTCACTTTCAGACGGGAAGGTTTGATGGTGCCGATGCAGTCAGCGGTGAAACCCTGGCTGAACGATTCAAGGTAAAGGGCAAGGCCTGTTACGCCTGCAACATCCCCTGCAGCCGACATGTTCGGGTTCCGGGGGATGATGGGTTTGAGATGGAAGGTCCCGAATTTGAAGGGTTGGCAGGGTTCTCTTCACGCGTGGGTGTTGATGACCTGGAGGCAGCTCTGCGCGCAGCCGACTACTGCAACCGGATGGGCATTGATGTGATCAGCGCCTCCGAAGTGATCTCGTTCATGATGGAACTGTATGAGACGGGCATCGTCTCCCGCGAGGAATGCGACGGGCTTGACCTGACCTGGGGCAATGCTGCAGCCGTGATGCAGCTGCTGCAGAAGATCGTCCGTCGGGAGGGCCTGGGGGATGTGCTGGCGGACGGAGTCCTGCCGGCTGCGATCCGGATTGGCAGAGGTTCTGAATCCCTGGCCATGCAGGTCAAGGGCCTCGAGATTTTCCAGGCAGATCCGCGGGGCATCAAGGCCTACGCCCTCGGGGTTGCTGTTGCCAGTCGCGGAGGGGATCACTGTCGTTCAGAGCCGTCCTTTGAGTTTACCGGGAGCGAGGAGGAGGCCCTACAGCGTTACGGAACCGTCGATGCCGCTCACCGCCTCCGTCCTGGGGGCAAGGGGCTCGTGGTTAAGGAAGCGGAGGAATTGGCGGCCCTGGCCGATTCGCTGACCCTGTGCAAGAACACGGTGGTGAACATGGAGGCCGTCAACTACGAAAGCGGCGCTGCCCTGCTGCAGGCTGTGACGGGCTCGAGATGGGATGCTGAGCACCTGGAGCGGGCGTGCGAGCGGATTGTGAACATCGAGCGACTATACCTGGTGCGGGCGGGCATCTCTTCGAGCGATGACAGGCTGCCGTCGCGGTTCACCCAGGAGCCTCTGCCTCCGGACTCGGGTCCCTCTGCCGGAAGCAAGGTGGAACTTGACCAGATGCTAGCGGAGTACTACCGGGTGCGTGGGTGGGACCCGGAGACGGGACGACCGACTCCGGAGACGCTCTCCCGGCTGGGCCTGGTTGATGCGTGAGGCGGGGGCTACCTGCCCCCGCCCCATGCGTCACGTCAGCTTCTTGTTGGAGTAGTGCAGTACTTCACCCAGCCCAGCCCGTTCAATGATGTTCAGGATTTCGTCGGTGGTCTTGTGGTCCGCTGGCCAGTTGTCCCAGTTTGCCACCCGCGCCATGATTCGTGCGACGAGGGTGCTGTCGCTGCGCAGGTCCAATGAAGAGACTTTGTCCAGGGTGTCGGCGATAGTGTGTCCCCAGTTTCGCCCAGTCTTCACCCCGGAGATATCCGCGAGGCGACCGCTGGGGATCCCCATGTATGAAAAGGGGTACATGTCGGAGCTCATGCCAAATGCGGTATCGGTGACGAAAGGCCATCTCATGTCCCCGGAAATCTCCTTGAAGACAGGCAGCAGTTCGGGCCAGGCCTGCAGCATCACGGCCTTCTCCCCGCTGCGGCCGGCTCCGTCCAGGTTCAGCATGAAATCAATGCGGTTTAGTTCCCCCTGGTGGGCCTGTACATAGCGGCGGCTCCCGATCAGTCCGATTTCCTCCACGGGGAAACAGATGATCCGGATTGTTCGGGCCAGGCGCCCGCGGTGTCGGGCCAGCAGGCGCCCTGATTCCATGGCCACTGCGGCTCCAGAGGCATCGTCCATGGATCCGGGTGCGATGTCGTGGCCGTCGAAGTGAGCCCCAATGATGACGACTCGGTCCCCCATCTCCTCTCCGGGAATGTCACCAACTACATTCCAAGACGTCATTTCCTCGACCATATTCTCGGTTTCGATGCGGACGTGAACGCTTCCATCGCCGGAGGACTTAGCCAGGCGGATCAGATGCATCCCCTCTTCGCGGGAGATGGCAATCCCGGGGATCTCGGCGCCGGGCCGCAACCCTCCGGTCTCGACGAGGAAACCTCCCTGGTCGCGCATCCAGATGAATCCAGCCGCTCCGGCGAGGACAGCCCGACCGTATTTCTCCAGGCGGTGTATGCCGCGGCCGATCCAGTGAGGCGACTTTGCGTCGACGATGATGATCTTGCCCTCGAGGTTGTCCTGTTGAGATTCCCATTCTGCAGGGGTCCCGAGGCCCATGTAATGGAGCTCTCCTTCGACCGAGAAGCTACCGCAGTGGGGCAGAGATATTACATCATACTCCTGCGTCACCGGATGGGTCGCTGCCAGAGAGGCCGTGCCCCGCCGCCACCCGGTGTAAGTGAACGGCTCCTTATGCACGTTATCAAAGCCGTAGCTGCGCATTTTCTGCAGCAGATATTCGACGGCTTCACGCTCGCTTTCGGTGCCACCAAACCGCGAGCCCATGTCCGACAGATCTTCGACCAGCGTGTATGGTTCCCCGGAGAGCATTCCCTCTCCCAGCAGGTCCCGATCTAACTTCTCCATGTAGCCTGTGTTGAGCATTGATATTCCTCCCTCTCAGCTTCCCAGGTGCTTTTCGAACCATTCGGAAATCTTGTCCAGGCGGAGGACTCGGTGCCAGGGCTTACCGCCACGGCTGAGGCCGTGGCTCTCCCCGGAGAACCGCACGAACTCCGTCGGAACCCCCAGCTTTTTCAAAGAGATAAAGAGCTGCTCGCCTCCATCAATGGGACAGCGCAGGTCCATGTCCGAGTGGATGACCATCAGCGGGGTGCTGCAGTTGCCGATGTGGAATATCGGGGATGCTTCCAGGTAGTTCATGGGTACTTCCCAGGGAAGGCCACCCATATCCTCATCGCTCATGAATCCAATGTCACTGGTGCCGAATCCACTGTAGCGGTTGACCACTGAGCGCATGCTGACTCCCGCCTTGAATCGGTCGGTGTGAGTGACGATCCAGTTTGTCATGAAGCCACCGTAGCTTCCTCCCGCTACGCCGAGTCGCGCCGGATCGATGAAGTCGAATTTTTCGATGGCCGCATCGGCACAGGCCATGACATCGCGATAGTCAAGGTTGCCCCAGTCCGAACGGATCACGGCGCAGAAATCTTCCCCGTAGCCCTGGCTTCCCCGCGGGTTGCAGTAGATGACGACATGGCCCTGGGATGCAAGGACCTGGAATTCGTGAAAGAAGCAGTCACCGTACATGCCCATGGGCCCGCCGTGAATCTGCAGTACGGTTGGATAGCGCTGACCGGGATCGAAGTCGGTGGGACGGATGATCCAGCCGTCGAGTTCAAGCCCGTCCACGACGAACTGAAATCGCTCGGGTTCCGTTACCTGTAGGGGGTAGAGCACATCGGCATTGGGATCGTAGACAACCTCGTCTGCGCCTGGGGCCTTCATATCCAGGACTCTAATGCGGCCTGGGGATGTGCCGTCAAGGACGATAGTCGCGGCCCTCTCTGTCCCGGGGGCCAGGTGGAAGCCGGAGACTACGTGTTGTCCGGTCGTTACGGCCTCGGGTTGACCTCCGTCGCGGTGAACGCGGAAAAGGTTCACTGAGCCCCGAACGCTGCCCGGGAAGAACAGGTGCTCGCCGTCTTGCGAGTAGATGGGAGCGACGGGCCCGGAGCTCCGGATGTCTGATATCGAGGCATCCTGGATCGGGTAATCCCAGGAAGAAGTGAGGCACCGGGGCTCACCGCACTCAACATCCACGGTCCACAGGTGAGGGGTGGAGTAATTGCCCCTGGGCCGGATGTGGCCGCCGTAGGCCAGGTGAGTGCCTTCTGGTGACCAGGCCGGGTTGAACACAGGTCCCTTCGAGGGCGTGAGCTTCCTGGGTGTTCCTCCTTCCGGAGGTATGATGTACAGGTCGGTGTGCCGCTGGTAGTCATTTTTTGGGTCCAGGTTGGAGGTGAAGGCGATCCATGCCCCGTCGGGTGACCAGGTTGGCCCAGAGACATCGAAGGCTCCGGCTGTTATGAAGTCGGGATCTGGGAGGCCATCGTCCGAAATCTCGGCCGAGACCGTGGCAAGATGCCTTCGTTTCTCGTCGAAGTAGCCCACTCCATCCCACTTGTACCGGATTCGCGTGATCACCTTCACATCGCGATTGAACTTCTCATACGGGTCGTCGTCTCCATCGGGTTCGCACTCTCGAACTGGGCCTGAGGGAGGCACCGGGGCGGTGAGGGCGAGTTGCTTGCTGTCCGGAGACCAACAAAATTCCCGGACCCCGTGCTTCAGGTCCGTGATCTGTCGGGCCTCTCCCCCGGCCGCGGGGATAATCCAGACCTGTTTCGTCCCCTCCCTCTCCGCGGCCGTGCGGCGATCCGAGAGGAAAGCGACATGGGCTCCGTCGGGCGACCACCGCGGGTGCGTATTGCTTCCCTGATCCGTTGTCAGGGGGGTTGGATCCTCTCCCCACCGGCACCACATCAACTGGGAGCGGTACTGGTTCTTCTTCTCGTCAATTCGGGTGACCACCCAGCACATTCTTTCCCCCCGGGGGGCCATTTGAACGTCGCTTACGGTTTTCAGCTTCAGTAGGTCTCGTGAATTAACCCGGGTGTCATTGTCCACCTGGCATCTCTTCCTTTCCTCAATACCTGCACCGATTCCGTACTGTTTCCTTCGTCGAGGGGGTGCCAGCTCCTGCTTGCCCACCTGATCGAAGAGGACAGAGACGGAATCAGCCGGTTTCCGTGATGGCTCATGTGCACCGTCCTCGACAGGTGGGTGACCCCGGCTATCACGACTCGTGGTCTGTCATGGTCCTGCCCCTTCAGACATAGTGTGCGTTGAGACGTTCAGCACCTGGGCGTAAACGGGTGCAGAGGAGATCAGTCACCTCGCGATGAAGGGCAGGAGCTGCTTCCGGGGCGACAGAATACAGATTGATCACCATGTTCTTCTTGGGCCTGACGACCGGGGTGGTTGTGATCAAGACCCGCTCGATCGTGGGAGGCATACTGCAG
>PXCI01000103.1 GCA_003566675.1 Clostridia bacterium | reverse complement strand
GTAATGCCCTCGAGGTAATAGAGGCGATCGCGGCGCTCAAGGGGCAGGGTCCCCCTGATCTCGAGGAGCTGACCCTGGTCCTGGGAAGCCACATGTTGGTGTTAGGTGGAGCGGCCCGGGACCTATCGACGGCCACGGGTGAGCTGAAAAGACTTCTGGACAGTGGGGCTGCCCTGCAGAAATTCAAGGACTTCCTCGGCAACCAGGGAGGTGATCCCGGGATTGCAGATGACCCCACACGACTGCCCTCTGCGGGCGAGACGTGTGTTGTCCCTTCGCCCCAGGCCGGCTATGTGTCCCGGGTTGAGGCGAAAAGAATCGGTGCAGCTGCCATGGCTCTCGGAGCGGGTCGCGAAGCAAAAGGGGCTCCCATTGACTATTCAGCGGGGATCGTAGTGGAGAAGAGACTTGGCGATGCGGTTGCACGGGGCGAGCCCCTGGCTGTGATGCACTTCAATAGGCCCCGCGTCCCGGAGGTGGAGGCCATCCATCGCGATGTGCAGGGGGCCTTCACGATTTCGGCCGCAAGAATTGAGCTGCCGCCGCTGGTCCTGGAGGTGGTTGGATGACTCCCGGGTGTCCTCATTCGCGGGGTGTATGGGGGCTGGGAGCCCTGTGAATCCCAGCCGGAACATAGACCGTTTGTGCGGTGGGATTCCTGCTCTTTGCCGTGGGCGGTCACCTCGCCTGCGGGTTGTATTCGCCAGAACAGGGGCCAGCTGCTTACCCGGTAGGGTGCAGCCGGCCTCCCTTGTGAATGGTCGGTCTTGGATGCTGAGCATTGCTGGATTTCGGCGAGCGGGGGACACCCACTCATGCCCGACTGCCCTCCTACAGGTGTTTTTCAATCACCTCAGCCATTGCACGAATGCCCCGCTCAATCTCGGAGGGGTCCGGGAAGCTGAAGGACAGCCGCAGATTCTGGCGGCCGCGGTCGTCGGGGAAGAACATGGTGCCCCCGAGGGGCGTTGCTCCGGCTTCCGCAATTTCCGGCAGGATTTCTGTGGCGTCGAGGGTGTCTGGGACGGTCACCCACAGGAAATACCCGCCCTCGGGCCGGCTCCAGGAGCAGCCATCTGGCATGTACGTCTCCAGGGCCTCGAGGGCAGCATCCCGGCGCATTCTGTAGCCAGAACGGATCTCAATGAGTCTTTCGTTCACATCAATGCTGCCCCAACAGGCAGCTACCAGTGCACGAATGAGGGGATTGCTCCCGCCGTCGCTCTTCAATCTCTCCATTTGCTGAACCAGGGCCGCCGGTCCGACCACCCAGCCGATTCTGACGGCAGGGGCAAGAATCTTGGACATTGACCCGAAATGCAGGACACGGTCTCCCTCATCCAGGGCTCTCAGGGTAGGCAGATCCTCGCCCTCGTAGCGAAGCTCGCCGTAGGCATCATCCTCTACCACGATGAAGTTGTACTGTTCAGCCAGTTCCAGCACCCGCTGTCTGCGCTCGAGACTCATGGTGAAGCCCGCGGGGTTATTGAAGTTGGGGATGGAATAGAAGAACTTGGGAGGCCTTCCCTCAGAGGACAGCTTTTGCAGCAGCTGCTCCATGTCATCGGTCTTGACCCCGTCGTCATCGCCTTCTATGGCGTAGATGTCGACTGGATGGTCTTGAAAGGATTTCAGCGCTCCCATGAAAGTGGGTCCTTCGACGAGCATGGTATCGCCCTCGTTGAGGAACAGTTCAGCGGCGAGGCTGATGGCCTGGGCAGAACCACTGGTGATCAACAGTTCGTCATCCCCGACGTTCATGCCCCGCTCTTTGCAGCGATCGGCAATCATGCGGTCCATCTTTGCAGCCAGGGGGCCACCGCCGTATTTCAGGGCGTCGGCGCCGTCCTCTTCCATGACCGCAGCACAGGCAGATGCCAGCTCCTCGAAGGGATAGGATGTGGGGTATGGGAAGCCAAAGTTGAGGGGAACCGCTTCGGGATTGGAGACCTTTCGCCATGCACCGTATCCCTCGGCCTGCCAGTTGCGCTGCACTCTCTTCGAGACCAAGTCATAGTACTGGTCTTTTTGCATCAACGCTCACTCCTTCCAAGAGTCGAACCGGAACTTCATGATCATGGGCCCGTTAATCGAAGGGTCCCGGGCAGATTCCGCTTGTTAGCTGCATCTGGCCTTTTGCCTTTCAACACATATTGGGCATCGGTTGGGCTTTTCCTGCACTGAAGGCAAACTGGTTTTCGTCGGAAACACAGAAAGGAGGTTTGGAGGATCCGTGTTGCAGCAGAATCGAGACAACTTCGCTTGTCTTGCCGTATCAACTTGTGCAAAACCCGGTTTCCCAGCCGACAGGGTCTGGAACCATCGACAGGCATGGTGAGTAAACTGGTTATGCATTATAATCTCCATTTTCCGTCAGTCAGGGGCCTTTCCTAAGGCACGTAATTCGTAGGCTGCTGGTAAATTCGTGCTGATTACGATGGGGGAGTGACGATGAGGGTCTGCCTGGATCCAGGGCATGGCGGCCGGGACATGGGAGCCAGCGCTGTTGGTGACAGATACGAAAAGGAGAGCAACCTGAGATGTGCTCTCCTTTTGAGAACTCGATTGGAGGAGATGGGCGTCGCTGTATTATTGACCCGGAGCGATGACAGGGACCTGGGTTTGGCGGAACGGGCCGAACTGGCGAACAGTTGGCTTGCTGACGTCTTCATCAGCCTCCACGCCGATTGGGCTCCGAATTCTGCCGCCCAGGGACATCATGCCATCCACTCCGTTTTCTCCAGTCCGGCCCAGGGGTCCAATCGGCTCGCCCGGTTCCTGGTCGATTATCTGACGGAGATGACGGGACGGGATCCCTGGCCGAGAGGTGACCGGGGCGTATGGTCTCGGTGGAACAGCGTTGGCGATGCGGATTACTACGGAGTGATCCGAATGACGCAGATGCCGGCGGTGATATTGGAGCGCGGATTTCTCAGTAACGCTGAGGATGCCGATCTGTTGTTTGATGATTCTTTTTTGCAGATGCAGGCTGAGGCGATCACTGCCGCTGTGAGTGCGTATTTTGGCATACCGAAGGTTACGCCCATCGTCGGGCAACCCGAACTGTCCGCTGCTGAAGCGGTCAGGTGGGCGCGGGGCAACGGGGCCCATGAAAGGTTCACGGATGTTGCTGATGAGTACTGGTTACTGGGGACCAGGATCGGTATCCGACCTGAGATTGCGTACGCCCAGAGTGCCCGTGAGACGGGCTTCGGGCATTACGGCGGCATTGTGCGGCCTGAGCAGAACAACTGGGCCGGGATCAAGACTGCGGATCCTACAGGAGATCGTCCTGAGGATCACCAGAGTTTTGACACTCCCGGAGAGGGCATTCGCGCCCACTACAATCACCTCGCTGCCTATGCTGGCGTGGAACCGTTGGGTGAACCCCATCCGAGGTACCATCTGGTGATGAGTCTGCCCTGGGCGGGGATGATCGGCCATGTGGAGGAAATGGGTGGACGTTGGACGCCCGATCCTGACTACGGCCGAGATATCGTTCGCCGCTATATACAGCCCCTGATGGCCACGGCAGTCCCGGATGACGATGATGACATGGTCTCGAGGGAGACCTACGAAGCGTGCAGGAAACGCGTCGAGGAACTACAGGAAAGGTTCAGAACGATCAGGGAAATTGCAGAGGACTCAGATTGGTGATGTCCAGGTCGGCGGTGCGAGGGGTCTGGATGTGACCAGGTGAAGGCGGTGTCATGAACCCGGGTGATGACCACCCGGGTTCATCCTGGAGGCCTCATTTCTTACGTAATCTTTCGATCAACGCCGCGACTGCCTTGGCGGATTCAGGGTCGACCGGTCCGAGCCTCATCGCGTTTCCTATTCGCCTCTGAACACGGATCTCGTCCCCCTTCTCACCGGGGATGACATCGCAAGCGATGATGTCCTTGATCTGTATAATGAAGCGACTGAGGCCGAGCCTCTTCTGCTCAAAAAACTCGATGTGGTCTTCCTCGATTGTTGCACGGTTTTCGGAGTCTATCTCTTGAACGGTGTAAGGTACTTCGATGGCAGCACTGCTCTCTGCGTCCATCCATCTTCCCCCTTTCGAACTGGCACATCTAGACGCTTTCACAACCATACGGACGGTTTGTCCCCCTGTACGGAACGCACAACAGGTCTCGGGTTATTGATATGATCAGTGGCTGGTGGATATCATCTGCATTCGATATTCGATACACATCTGTGGGAATCCTGCCTAAATAGTTGCCAGTGTGCAAATCTCTTCTGTGATTCAGAAAAGAGAGGGAGGGTTTTCCGTAATGGGAGTTTTCTCAGGAGACCCTCGCAGGCCTTTTGATGGCCGATACGAAGAAAAAGTCTGGGCAATCCAGGCTCTTTCTGATTCTCAGTGGCTGTCTGGTCAGCAGTTGCGATACCTCGCAAGCGGGCGGCAGTATATCATTGGCGACATGCCTGCCCGCGGACCGGTGCCGGGCGTTGATTGCCTCCCTGCCCTCGGTGTGGGCGATAACCAGGCTCCCGGAGGGTTTCAGGATCCTCACCATCTCGCGGATTGCTTCAGGCGGGTCCTCGAAATGAGGAAATACCGAATAACATAGGGCGAGGTCGAAGGAGCCGTCTGTGAAGGGGATCGACTCCGCTGGGGATTGAATGAAGCGGAGGTTGGGTGAGTTATGACGTCTCCGGGCCACTGACAGCATGCCCCCAGAGGGATCCAGGCCGCAGATCCTTCCCTCCGGGCCGACCCGTTCCAGCAACAGGGGAATAAGTCTTCCGGTCCCCGTACCTACGTCTAGAACGTCCTGCCCCGGTTGGATGTCGCAAAGATCCAAAAGGCGACTCAATTTCTCCCTTGGAACGGGGTTGTCTTGATCCCAGGTTTCAGCTCTGGCGTCGAAGAAAGATCGATCATCATTATTCAAGGCTTACTGCGCCTCCTCAGGATTCTCGCATCTCTCAGAACGCCAGGAGCGGCGATCTGAGAGCACCGCTTTCGTCGGCCGAAACGGGCTCATCTCTTTCAGGATGGGCTGAGATATCTTCCTTCTCACATTGAGTTTGCACCGTGGAACCCGGTGGCACTCAGAATAGGCTGACTGCTCATGGATTCAACCCTCGGTTGAGACGGCGGCAAGGGACAGCTCAGCGAGTTTCACGCCGCGCATCGAGGCAATCTGGTCCGCGATCTCTCTTATGTGAGAAGAATGCCCCTGCAGCACCAGGACCTCCAGGCAATCTCCCGCGTCCAGGTGTACGTGGAGGCTGGCTGTGACGGTTCCCAGGTGTCCGTGTTCTATGCTGGTGAGGGCGTGTCCGAGGTTCACCTGCTCATGCTGATACAGGAGGGTGAGGGTTCCGACCATCTCGGTCTCCTGGCTTTCAAACTCAGCTTCCACTGCGGCTACCCGGGCCAGGCGGCGCAGAAAATCGGAACGGGATGAATATCCCTTCTCTTCGATTACCCGGTCCAATCGCTGTAATAGGCTTCGCTCCATGGTGATCCCAAATCGCATCAGGGGATCGTCGCAGCTCAAGAGGCTTCCCCCTCTCAGTGATGTTGTTCCATGATTCGTCACCGGGAGGGGGTAATCCTGCAGGACCGATTGGCCCTTGTGTATTCGACGCACAGGGAGGCTTTACGCATCGTGTATAGAAGGGATGCATAGCACAGACGAGGGAGTGTAGATTATGCAGCGGCGTTCTGTCACCAATGGATTGATCATGTTGGGTCTATTGCTGGCAATGGCCTATATTAACCCAGGCGCCGACGGAGTTCATCAGCTCCATGCCAGCGAGACATTTCTTATCGAACCGGATCATATATGGCTCTGGGACCAGGTCTGGGCGGGTACTGCGTATGTGGAGGTGCCCGCCGGCACGTCGGTGACATGGGGATTCGGGTGGGGAAGTGGGTCCCGCGACGCCCTTGAGGAGACCCTCTATGGCCTGGAGATGGAGTTCCGGATTGACGGGCGCGAAGTGAGTTCGCCGAAGCGTTATTTCTCCTTCCGGGACATGGGCACCCGAACCGAGAGCTATTGGGTGCTCGTCTTCCTCTACAGGGACCGGCCGCTTCCCCCTGGGCAATACTTCTGGTCTGTGTCCCTGTCAGGCTCGGTTCCTGAGGTTGTGGCGACCGGTGTACTGGTGGTGAAGCCCAGGTAATGAGATTGTGACTATACGGCCCAATCTTGGCGATACTTCTGAGTCAGAAAGCAATGGGGGGTTGTCTTTGATCCGGGTGTTTGAGGCCTTGACGGGTGACGAACGGCAGCAACTCTGGGTGCACCTGTCCAGCCTGGGACTTGAGATACATCTTGATGGCTTTGCTGAGATGGTCGGGAAGTACGGCGGCGAGGTCTACGACTACGGTAAGGGGCATTTTTCGCTGTGGGAGGATGGCCAGGTCCTGGGTTCGCTCGGGGTCATCACGCGCGAGATCCCCGAAAGGGGAGAGGCCTTTATAACCGGTGCCTACATTGCCAGGGAGCGACGGGAGAATTTCCCCAGGCTGCTGACGCGAGCCATGGCCTATCTTCTTCCCTATGGGGTGAATAAGGTTTCACTAGGAATACCCCCCACGGGGACATACCTGCTGCCCCTCCTCGAGGAGCAGGGTTTCTGCGATTCCCACACGTCGGTGATACTATGCCACAGGCGGGATGCCCCCGGTCGTGACCCTGGGGTTGACCTTGAGCTCGTGGGACTCAACCCTGTCAACGGGGACGAATTCCGGAGAATATACAATCGGACCCTCGCCTGGGTGCCGAACGGAGGTTCCCTCAGTGAGAACGAGCTGGCGGAGATGCTCAGCAGCCAGATCGCAGCTGGGCTGTGCCTCCGACGGGGCGAACCGGTGGGGGTATACCAGCTTGCTGAAGGGACGGAGGTGGGCTGGATTGAGGCCATCGGCGTGGATCCAGATTTCCAGGGCCAGGGGATCGGGGGGAACCTGCTGACCAGGCTGACGAGATCCCTGTATGCATCGGGCTCCCGCGAGGTCAAACTGGGTGTCATGAGCAGCAACGAACGGGCCCTCCGACTCTATGATAGATGCGGATTCGACAGGGAGAAGGTCTCCGGGATCTGGCTGGTGATGGATGTGGATTGAGGGGAGATCCATTCATCGGCAGGGACGCGTCGAATAGGACATAATCGGCGATGATTTGATGTGGCAGCGGGAGACGATGAGGCGACAGTCGCCGGCGAGTGGTAGCTCGGCCTCCGATCTTCTGAATGAGGGTGGTGACATGGACGAGGTGCAGATTCGGCTCTACGCGTCCCTGCGGACGTATCATCCCGGGGATGGGGCAAAGCCCTTGAAGGTTGAGATTGTCCCGGGGGAGACCATCCGTTCCCTGTGCCAGCGCATTGAGATTCCCCCTGCCGAGGCCCCCGTGATTTTTGTCAACAACCGCCGGGGGAATCCCGATGACAGGCTCAGCCCTGGTGACCGGGTAGACCTGTTCCCACTCGTGGCAGGAGGATGACGGGGTGACGGCTCTGATGGACAGGCCCTCGTAGGATGTCCTTGGGGTGGCCTGGGCCCGGGTGCGGTGTCTTCTCTTACGGGTCTCCTTTGCAACTTCGAGTCCGAAGGTGAAAGGATGCGAGAAGCGATGTCCGACATGAAGGCGGAGATTGTGGGGCTAGCAGAGAGGGTTGAGGGGCCCGACGGTGAGAGCCTGTCGATTCTGGGTATCGCCGAAACGGATGCCCTGGCGGTCGATCTGTCGATCTCTCGCAGGGAGGTGGAGATCGCTGCCCTGGAAAATGGCGTGATTCCGCGACGGTACCAGCGCAGTATTGGAACCCTGGGTACCGATGGCCAGGTGGCCTTATTGGATTCTGTTGTCGCGGTGGTCGGCCTCGGGGGGCTTGGGGGCGTTGTCTGTGAACTGTTGGCCAGGATTGGGGTGGGCAAGTTGATCCTGGTGGATGGAGACGTCTATGACGAGTCCAACCTGAACCGCCAGATCCATTGTACTGAGCAGAACACCTCAGAGGCGAAGGCCGAGGTGTGCAGGGAGCGGATTGGGCAGATCAATGGGGCTATTGAGGTCTGTCATCACCGCTGCATTTTGGATCAGAGCAATGCCCGGAGTATACTGGAGCCATCGCAGGCGGTCATGGATTGCCTGGATAATGTGCCGGACCGCTTCCTCCTCCAAAAGACGTGCAGGGCCCTGGGGATACCCCTGGTGCACGGGGCCGTGGCTGGGGGGATGGGCCAGGTCATGGTGGTCTCTGCTGATGGAGAGGGCTTAGAACGTCTGTATGGTCCTCCTGATGAGGCTGATCGTCACGGCGTTGAGCAATCTCTTGGGAATCTTCCTACCACGGTAGCAACGGTAGCTGCCCTTCAGTGCCAGGAGCTCCTCAAGATCATTGTGGGGGTGGGAACTCCCATCGGTGATGAGGTCCTGTTTCTGGACCTATCCTCAGGCTCTTTTGACAGAGTCGAGTTCTCATGAACAGGTGGTGTAGGTTGGTTCATTATTGCCTGCTGGAGCGTCTTGCTACGCTTCTTCGGGTGCGGTACAATGAGCACGAGGTTGAGATATGACAATACTGCGTCATGCGGCTGCATTTTCAGGGTTGATCATCCAACTTGGTCTGGTCATCGTGGTGGCCATTTACCTGGGCTTTCGTCTCGGTAGATGGTTGGACGCGCTGACGGGGCAACAGATGATTTTTTCGGGTTTAGGTGCTGTATTGGGGGTTGTTTCTGGCTTTGCTGCTGCCTATCGCATGATCATGAGCATGATAAGCGGGCAGGAGTCCGGTGTACAGGATCACGGTGACCACAATGACCAATGCGGAGATGACAAATGAGAGACATTCAACTGATCAGGGCAACCACTTTAAAGGCTGATGGCCTCGTTCTTCTTGTCGGCCTCGCGATATCGATGATCGTCGGACGCATGGATCTCGGACTCTCCTTTGCTTATGGTATAGTCCTTGGCATCATCAACTTCCTGCTTCACGTACTGTCTGTCCGATTCACCGTGCTGGGAGCGGACCCCAGCTCTCCCGAGGCATCGAGCAAAGCAACGGCAAAGGCTACTGGCGCCTATTTTCTCCGTTTTGCTATCGTGGTTTTAGGCCTGACCCTTGGTGCGTTTCGAGCAGAGATTGTGCTCTTGCCTGCTTCCGCAGGCTTGCTTATTACTTATCTGGTGCTGATCTTTGTTGGTGTGAAGCATCGTGGTGGAATCGGTGCAAAGGAGCGCTAAATGCACAACAGGCAATGTAGCACTGTTACGGAGGTTTAGACTATGGACAGGTTCTTGGAAGCTCCTCTGGTAGTGTTCCGGGTCGGCGGTATCCCGATCACTGAAACCGTGTTTATTAGTTGGGTGATCATGGGGGTTATGGTCGGTGGCGGGTTTGCTTTAACCAGAAGATTGCGAAGGACTCCCACGGGTGTTCAGTCGGTTCTGGAGCTCCTAGTCAAGGGGCTTATCTCCCTCGTGACTATGACAATGGGACGGGACAAGCTCGGTTTTCTTGGGTACATGGGCGCTCTAACCCTGTATCTTCTGATCTCCAACATCCTGGGTGTGACAGGACTTCGACCTCCGACCTCGGATATCAATGTGACCATGGCACTTGCGCTCCTGACGTTTTTCGCCACCCAGTACTACAGGTTTGCGTTCCGGGGTTTTGGTGGATATCTGAAGAGTTTCACTGAACCTGTGATCTTCATTTTTCCAATGAACGTAATCAGTGAGCTCGCTGCACCTGTTTCCCTCGGTATGCGGTTGTTCGGCAACATCCTTGGTGGTAGCATCATTGTTGCCATGATATACAGTATCATCCCGTTGGCGATTCCCCTTCCGTTTCACCTTTACTTTGACCTGTTTGTTGGTGTCGTTCAGACCTACATCTTTACGATGCTCACCATGGTGTTCGTGAAGATGGCTCTGGAGTAGTAGTCCTCGCGAAAGGAGTTGTTGTCGAATGGATCCAATGTTGATTGGGGTTGCTGCCATACTTTCATCGGGGTTTGCTGTAGGTTTAGCAGCCATCGGTCCTGGCATGGGGCAGGGATTTGCCGCGGGTAAAGCCGTGGAGGCGCTGGCACGCCAACCCGAGCTGCGGTCCGAGATCATTTCGACCATGCTTTTGGGTCAGGCCGTGGCGGAGACCACTGGGATCTATGGTCTTGTCATATCGCTGGTCCTGATCGGAATTGCACAGGGCTTCATGTAGGAGCAAGGCTGAAGAACGGGGAGCGGTTACCATTGACAGACATAACGTGGTCACTATTGATACATATGGCCAGTTTCCTTGTTTTCTTTCTCGTTTTTCGCCGTGTGTTTTTCCGTCCTCTTTTGCGTCTTCTCGAGGAGAGGGAGGACACCATCAGTACCCTCCTGGTGGAGGCAGAGGATCGTAGAGAAATGGCCGTGGAGATCGAGGAGCGGTGTGATGCCCGTCTGAAGGAGGCGCAGGACCATGCCTCACAGATCCTCAAGCAGGGAGAGAGGCAGGCCCAGAAGAAATACGATGAGATCCTCTCTCGGGCCCGGCAGCAGAGCGATGAACTTCTCGCCGAGGCCAGGGTGAAAATAGAGGCTGAGAAAGCGCGGGCCCTTGCAGAGTTCGAGGGCGAGGCGGTGGATATGGCTTCTATCGTTGCGGCGAAGGTGCTGCAACGGGAGATAGATCATCGAGAACGGGAACAGCTACAGGCAGTCGTATTGGAGGCAGTCAGGCATAAGGATGACTGAAGGGCTGGGGGCCTGACCGATGCCCCTGGGTTTGCTCTTATCGTAATTAGTCAACGCAACGGGGTGGCCCATTGAAGGGCGGAGCGTACCGTACCCCCGCCCCGAGTCTGGATGGCCCGGGCCGCCCCGTTTGCACGAGTAGGTCCGATGGGCTTTCCTCTGCGATTGGCGAAGGGTTAGTATAGGTGCAATTGCTCAAGCATCCGTAAGGAGGTGGGGCAAAGAGCATAGGCTAGTGGGACCGAAGTATGGGAGATGGGAGGAAACCAACCAATGGGTTCCGATCTGGAACGTGTGAGCATCTTCATCGACGGAGCCAATATGACGTATGCTCAGAAGAAATTGGGATGGCAAATTGACTTTCAAAAAACCGTTGAATACTTTTCTCTGGGCAAGAACCTGATCAATGCCTTTTACTATGCAAGAGAGCCTCAAGATATTGATGAGAAACGCTTTTATGGGTTTCTCACCTGGACGGGGTACACCGTTCGCACGAAGCCGGTGAAAGTGTGGACCGACCCCAGTACGTCAGAGTCCAGTTACAAGTGCAATCTTGACATCGAGATGGTCGTTGACATGTTCAATACCTCGACGCTGTACGGAGTTGCGATCATATTCACAGGCGACGGGGATTTCGGTCGTGCCGTGGAACTTCTACGGTCCAAGGGCAAGCGCATCATCGCCTGCTCTACCCAGGACATGATCTCCTACGAGCTGGCCAACGCGGTCGACAAGTACGTGGATCTGAGCACGACCCGGCAGTATATCGAGCGCAAGACTGAGAAGAATGCCAGCGACTGAGGAACGAGTTTTCGAAGGGGGGGTGTTCCCACGCCCCCCCCGATCGGATTGAGGGATCCCAACTCCTGGTTCGATCAGATGAACTACGTGCAGGGCCCATCCAATCAACACACGATGTTAGGCCGATGACCCCTGGGCTCCGTGAAGCGGTGCCTCCGATGGGATGGCATGGGGGCGGGAAAAGAGGCCCCCATGCCGGGCGAGGGGGATCTATCTACTGCCGACCCGCAGCGATCAGGACGTTTGCCTGGTGCGCAGGCTGGATCGAGTTTGCTCTGTGGGAACGGGCGTTGTAAAAATACAGGCAGAAATGTCCCTGGAAGCTGTTGTTATGGATGGTTTGGACACCGTGGGGCATCCCCGCCATGGAGGCTGCGAACATTCGGTCACCCACTTTGAGCAGGATCGGCCGTGCGTTCCAGCTCCACTGGCCTCCATAGACTTCTCTCATGATGGCCGCATCCTGCGAGGTGAAAGGTTCGGAATCAGCGTGGTTTGAGCCCCCGAGTCGCCTGATGGAAAATTCCCTACTGGTGTACAGGTCGACCAAGGTTGCCACCGTGCCAGGGGGGTAGTACCAGCGGACCCACTCCCAATTAAGGAGCTCTCCATGTCCCTCCACCTTTGTCCCCTGGGGACCGGTTACGGAGACCACAGAACTGCCTGATGGGATATAGAGCAGCTGTCCTGGCATGAGGACATCACTGCTGAGGTGGTTCGTCTCCCAGATGGCACCCGTTGTCGTTGCAAACCGCGAGGCTATACCGCTGAGCACGTCGCCAGGCTGAACCCGATAATCCGTGACCCTGGAATCTGTCGTCGGGGGCGCACCGGGTTGGCCCGATCTCGGGATGCGAAGGATCTGGTTGACCCTGAGGTGATCGCCCGCCAGGGGGTTGATGCTGTGTATGCCAGTGACGCTGACGCCATAGTGTTGTGCGATGGTGGACAGGGTATCTCCGGGCTGGACCCAGGCTGGAACCTCATGACTGTCAGCCGCGGGGATCCGGAGAATCTGCCCGGTGCGTAACGTCGAGTCGTTGAGGTTGCTTGCCCTTTGTATGGCTCCGATGCTGCGTCCGAGGCGTTGGGAGATCCGATATAGGGTGTCACCGGACTGTACGCGGTAGGGAAAGGCGTTGTTCAACACCCGGGTGGTGATATACAGGACCTGTCCCGCGTTCAAACTTCCGATGCTCGGGTTGTCTCGCTGAATCTGGGCAGATGACACATCAAGTCTGTTACTGATCGACCACAGGCTCTCGCCGGACTGAACGCGGTAGGTGATCACGGCGCGGTATTCCGGCGCTGCAATGACGGGGCTGGCCGGTCCAGTGCTCAGGACGATAAGACTCAGAATCAATGCGGTGGGAAACAATCGATGTTTGCATAGGGCCCTTATGTAGTATCTCAAGAGATGCTCCCTCCCATGGACAATGCTGCCAGATAGACGACATTTTTACACTCTTTGTAGATTCTGAGCCCATCTGCCATCTCCTTTTGGCAATCTGGACCAGGGGAGGCGACTGGCTCCATAGGATCGAGCAGGGGAGGGACCCTCCTCAGGGCAGCTAGGATCAGGGGACCTGCGGAGGCGAGCAGAGCACCACATCGTCCAGGAAACGGGCCACTCCGTCTTTGTCGTTGCTCGAAGTGATGACATCGGCCCTCGCTTTGATGTCGTCGGGCGCATTGCTCATGGCTACCGCCGTTCCGGCGACTTCAAACATGGGCAGGTCATTGTAGTTGTCGCCAAAGGCGACGATGTTCCCCGGGGCGATCTTGAGGTGGCGGGCGAGTATCTTGAGGCCCGCTCCCTTGTCGCAACCGGGGGGGACAGCCTGCAGCCAGTAGCTCTTCGCGTACATGTCCAAGGTGATGGTCGAGGAGTCCTCAAGTCCCAGCTTTGATTGGAGCGCCTCGAGGGCGTCCTTTGCTCCCATGGTGGAGATTTTCAGCGGTCTCCAGGAGAGCGACTGTGGTATTTCCTCCAGGTCCTCGGCATCGGCTCCGACGAGATTAATGTAGGTCTCCGACGGGGTAAATCCGAGATGGAGCTTGTAGTAGAGGTCGGGCCCCTCGAAAGTGAACCGATGCATAAACACGGAATGTCCGGTGGCAAAACACGCCTCCGCGATCCTGAGGGCGCGGTCCGGATCAAAGGTTTCGGAATGAATCACCGTACCGTCCGGTGCGAGAACAACGGCACCGTCGTTGGCCACGATGGGGATGTCTCGAGCGATCATCCGGGCGACCTTGATGCTGCTTCTCAGCCGGCGACCTGTCACCAGGGCCACGGCTGTGCCCCGGCGGATGCACCGTCGAAGGGTTGCAAGGGTGCGGTCGGTGAAGTGGGCTTTGTTGTTGAGTAGGGTCCCGTCGATGTCGCAGGCAATCATGCGATGGGCCATCTGTCGTACCTCCCTTGATTGGATGTACTGGTGTCGATTATTTTCGGCACCCATGCAGATGTATCCTGCAATCATTGCGTCGAACAGGGCCTGGTTGATATGTTTGTGCTTGAGGCGAACGGTCACGGCAGGGTTCGTTGGCCCGGGACGTGGAGAACATCAGCATTCGGCAGGAGGAGCGGAGTTGATTGCAGGGCAGAGTATGTCCAGTACATCATTGAGACGGCGCTTGATGTACATCTTGCTCCAGGGCTTTGGGCCGGTGAAAGTGCGATGAGACGAGCCCAAGGATATTTCTTTACGGAAGCGGCGTCATCTGATGAACACGATAGTTCTTTCACCATGCTGCAGGTATCTGAGAAGGGGTGCCGTATTCTGATCGAGGAGGAACGGGTGGCCGGGCAGGTTGTGGTGAAGGAAGTGGGCTCATGGGTGGGGAAAACCTGGATCGACGAAACGTGGTGTGGTGCGCCACCGGGAGCAGATCAGCCGCCTGTTGCACCGTGAGATGACACTGGCCCCCTTATTAGGAACAGATCGACCGTCTTCGTCCGGCGGAGGGGCCGATTCTTCGATGGGTGCCACCAAGTAAAGGGGTCTATGAAGGAATACAAGCCCGTGTTCGGGGAAGGGGACAGCATCGGCAGCGTTGGAGACGGAGGAGGATGGACGTGGATTATCGCGAATCAGTATCCTATATGTACAGCCTGGGGAAGTTTGGCAGCCAGCCGGGCCTGGCGCGCGTTGCGAGTCTGTTGAGCGAGCTGGGAGATCCCCATCTCGATCTGAAGGTTATTCATGTAGCTGGTACCAATGGCAAGGGCTCAACCTGTTGCTACATCGGCGAGGTCCTGCAGGAGGCCGGATACCGGGTCGGCCTGTATTCGTCGCCTCACCTTCAGAGTATCCGTGAACGAATCAGCATAAACGGGGATTTGATCGACAGGGCATCCTTTGCCGAGATCGTCTCGGAAGTGAAGGGGATTGTTGATTGGCAGGTTCAATCTGGGGAAGAACATGCCACCTATTTTGAAATCCTCACTGCGGCCATGTATCGGTATTTTGCCAGGGCCGGGGTTGAGTTTGTGGTCCAGGAGACCGGGCTGGGGGGGCGATTCGATGCCACGAACGTGGTACCCCCGCCCCTTGTTACTGTCATCAGCAACATCGATCTGGATCACACCGAGGTTCTGGGGGAGACGGTCGCCGAGATCGCCCGAGAGAAGGCGGGGATCATAAAGGAAGGGAGCCGGGCTGTGGTCTCGGAGAGCTGTCCCGAGTCCCTCGAGGTCCTGGTGGAAGTCAGTCACGCCAGAGGAGTCGCCCTGTCTGTGGTGCGCGGGGAACCGGCTGGGGACCACAAACCCCGCTACTGGGTATGTGATCTTCATCAGGACGGTGCCACCTTTTCCTACCGCGGGGCGTCGTGGAGCCTTGACGGGCTGCATCTTTCGATGGAGGGAAGACACCAGGTGGAAAATGCGTCCCTGGCGGTTGCAGCATTGGAACAGCTCTGCCTCAACTCTGGCGCGGAACTCTCAGCCGAGCATGTTCGAGTCGGGCTGAAACGAGCGAGGTGGCCGGGCCGACTGGAGAAGATGATGGACGCCCCACGGGTTCTGATGGACGGGGCTCACAATCCCAACGGGGCGCGGGTGCTGGCTGAAACGCTCCGTCAGCTGTATAGGGGCCGCAGGATCCACGCGGTCATCGGTCTATTGTCCGACCGGGATCCCGATGCGATGCTGCAGGGAATGAGGCCGGTGCTGAACGGGACCGTGGTTGCCACCCATACGCCCGTGCTCCGGGGCCTGGAGGTCGACTCACTGGTGGCCGCAGCCAAGCGAAACCTATCTTCTCAATGCGAAATTGTGGGTCGGGAGGACGTCAGTGAGGCGGTGCAGCTGTGCCTGGACCGGGCTGATCCCGAGGATGTGGTGGTGATATGGGGGAGCCTTTACCTGGTGGGGGCGGCCAGGGAGAGGTGGCAGCTAATCGAGTGAGATTGAATCCTTGGGGGGGCAGACAGTGAGAGCATGGATGTTGCACGAACCGGGGGTGATGGAATCGAGCCCCCTGGTGCTGGAGGAGGTTTCTGAGCCTGAACCCGGACGGGGGGAGATCCGGTTGCAGGTCCAATGCTGTGGCCTGTGTCGGACCGACCTTCACATTGCCGAGGGAGAACTGGTTG
>PXCI01000289.1 GCA_003566675.1 Clostridia bacterium | reverse complement strand
GGTGCCCCCAACCGATGGAGTTCAACTAACTTCGATTCCCATCTTCTTTGCTGCATCAGTGATATCCGACCATACTTTTTTATGCACGGGTACGCCGTCTCGCATGCTCTCTTCCGTGTGCCAGAATTCCTTTTCGCCCGCCACGAAGACCCGGTCGGAACCCTCGGCCAGGGGAGCCTCCTTCAGCTCGTCGATGAAGTCGTCCATCCGCTGGGCGAACGCCTCCGGATCGATGAAGCCATCGATCTTCAGGGCGGCGACGAAGTGTCCGACCTGTGAGCGCTGGGCAGCGCCTCCCCTGCTGACCCCGGTTAAGAAGGATGCTCCGGTGAGTACCCCCGACAGGATGTCCACCACGGCTGCAAGGCCGTAGCCCTTGTATCCGGAGGTTTCTGCCGGGCCGCCCAGGGGGAAGAGCCCGCCGCCGTCGAGAATTTCCTGGGGGTCATCCACGGGCCGGCCCATGTGGTCGGCGCCCCACTGCGGAGGAACCTTGACCTCCCAGCGCCGGTGTACTTCTACCTTGCCAATGGGCACAACACTTGTTGCCATGTCCAGGACAAAGGGCTGGTGTTTCCCGGCGGGGGCAGCGAAGGCGATGGGGTTGGTCCCCAGGACTGGCTTCCTGGAGTACGTGGGAAGCACCAGGGGGGTGGAGTTGCAGAGGCACAGACCGATCATGTTCTCTTCGAGGGCCATCATGGCATAATACCCTGCGATGCCAAAGTGGTTGCTGCCTCGAACGCCGCCCATGCCTATGCCGTGGGTCTGGGCCAGGGCTATGGCCTTTTTCATGGCCGCGTGGCAGGCAATGTGCCCTAGGCCGTTGTCTGCGTCGACGACAAACATCGATCCCATTTCCCTGGCAGTCGAGACCTCTGGCTGGGCCTTGATGTGGCCAAGTTCGAGACCGGTCAGGTAGTAGGGGATGAGGCGTCCGATCCCGTGGGACTCAACCCCCCGGATGTCTGCCGCGGTCAGTACTTCGGCCACCACGTCTGCGTCCGCCGGGCGCACGTTGTGCGTTTGCAGTAGCCTGGATGTGATCGTTTTTACTCGGTCGATGGGTATGCGTATGTAGTCCTGTTCGTTCCTGGTCATTTCTCATACCCCATTCCCGCGATTTTGTCTTCCTACTTGCGCTGACCTGTTGCTGGCCCGAAATGCCTTGAATGCGTGGTTACGATGCGATGCATTCACCGTTATTGTGACAGATTTGGCGATGTGATGGTAGTGATTGTCTTCATCGGAAGGGGAGCCACAAGTACCCTCAGATGCGGAGGGCCCTGGCCATAGCCTGGGAACATGGCGCCTGGGCCTTGATCACGAGGAGGATAACCGATGTATGGGGCGTGCATACGAGCGGAGCGGCCCATGAAACTGAGAAGGGGATTTCCCGGAGGAATGGCGATGACGGTGCCGAATAACATAAGTGCACTCCAACACAATGACTAATACGGGCATGGCGCGACTGCCCGTGCTGCGCTACGTGCTACACCTCCATCCAGGGGATCCGAAGGGGGCCACATGACCTTGGAAAGGGGGTTGGAGCTACCAGACCCGGTGTAGTGCGTGTGCGGGGCGAGACACGATCCCCTGCCCGTGGAAAGGGGGAAAATGCGCTATGCTGTTCATTGGGCTGTTGAAAGTGAAAAGCGGCACCGAGCTTGAGCGGGCTACCCGCAGGATGCAGTGGTCCATTCCCGAAGGCATTACCGTCAAGGCAGAGTACCTGCTTCACACCCCGGATCCCGAATGCATCTTTGTTTTCGAGGCGGAAAGCTTTGAGGCCATGATGGGCATCACCAGTGCCTGGGATGACGTGTATGACATCCGTATCTACCCGGCGATCCCCGTGCAGGACTGCCTCGACTTTGTCAAACAGGCCATGGAATGAAACAAGCGAGGTAATGTGGCAGTAGGCGAGGTCCCCCCGCCCTTGGACGAAACCACCGGACACGCGGCTTCACTTAGCGGTTCAGTGGAAGAGCCGCAGGTAGTGTCGTTCAGGATCAGCCGACCGTGTTCGCCGCTACAGTAGACAATCACCAATGGAGCGGGGCTTCTCCATCGAACCAGAGGCCCCGCTTATTCGTTGTGCGGTAACTCGAGGATCATGGACGGAGGAGAGCATGGCTCCTCCATCGCCTGGTGGAACTGGCGCTCATCAAGGTCAGGTAGGACGGAAAGCCCTGGGCAAGGGCACGAACGGACCGGGCCGGGTTTCATGAGAAAGTCTACAACATCAGGCAGGGATGCAGCGACCCTTCTGATCCTGTAAGGAAACTTACAGTCGGTCCTGCAGGATTCGGCTGGCATACACCAACCCGATGATCATCCCCATGATGGTTAAAAGACCTACCGTCATGATCAGAGCGAGGACCTGGTTGCTGGCATTGTGCACAAAAAGCGTGAGCAAGTCACGACCACCGACGATGGTCCAGGCGGTCACCAGTGAGACGCCGTAGGCCACCGGGGGAACAACAACAACCAACGCCAATATGGAGATCTGCCAGGACGGTACCAGTCCGATGGTGACAATGTAGGCCACGAACCCGGACGGAACCCCCCATATATAGGGAAGGGTGGAAACCATGGGTATGGGAGCAAAGGCATGAAGCTCCTGCGAGGCAGCCAGCAACACGTAGGTCATCGTGGTAATCACGGCGCCGATACCAAGGGCTTTCATGAAGCCTCCCTGGAGGACAGTAAGCCACTGCGCCTCCCGGTTGTCATGTGGATTTTGCCCCGGCAATGAACTCACGCTCCTCTCACGATCTCTACACTCATTGTCGTAGCCCGGAGGTTCTCCGAAGGGTAATGGGCTGGCTGCGCACCGGGTGGGTGATGCTCGCATCCACCTCGATGGACCAGGCAGCATCGGGCGTTAACTCTACCGACGTTGGCAGATCCTCGGGGTCAAGATTGGAGATCACCGTCACCGCAGTCGGTTTCTGCCCTCGTTCCGGTACGATCATGTTCTCGGGTTGCACGTTTCCAGAGGCAATGAGCCGTCCCTCCCAGCGAAGGTTGACCCGCACCGATCGCACTCCGGCGAGAAGATCCCCCTTGTTTGTCAGCATCAGCTGCACCACGTAATGGTCCGACTCCTCAACCTGGTACAGGTCCACAAAGGCCACATCGAATGCGCGAACGGCGAGAACCGAGTCCACGTACCGATTAATGGTCATACCTGTAAGGGCAGACGTAAGGGCGATGATGACCAACAGTGCAATCGCAAGGGTCCTGGCGGACATGGATGCCTCCTGACGATCGGGGACGACGTCACCATAAGCCAAAGGTCACGGTCCCGGAGGATGGATGACTACCCGGTACAAGGGGCCAAAACGCCGGGCGCCACCTGCAAGCACTTTCTTCCAGCATTATCAACCTTAACTATTCTTTCGTATCTCTGTGCTCCTCAGTCTACTTCAGGAGCCGAAGACGTGTAAAGATGCCCCGTCGGGTCCCATCTGTTTTTCACCCACGGTCGCCGTGTTGAGGGAGCGCGGATGCAGGACGCTCTATTCCCCCTACCCTGGTGATCAACTCCGATTAGGCGAAGTGACCAGGGGAAGGCAGAAGCGTTCACGAGGTTGTGTGGGCCCAAGCCCAACCGGCCTGCCAGGGTGTTGGATATGAACACTCTACTGGACGGGGATTCCGCGTAGTGGCGCATAACTGTGGCATCGGACTGAACTCGATCTATCTTGAATCCGAACAGACCGTGCCGACCTCCCCAGCATGTCGGTTGGGTGGTCCGGTTCAGGATGCCGCGGGAGTCTCTAACGAAGTGGTTTGTGCAGTATCAGCAGTATCTTGGGTGTGCCAGATAAGCGGCAGAAGAGGGTTCGATCGAGATCGACCAGTCTACAGACTCAATGGGTTGAATAGGAGTGCATAGGGGCACACAGGGTCTGGGTAGTGCGCGCCCGGAACACGGTGGAATGAGGATTTCACCAGGCAACATTCTGCATGTTCTCGTCGCTTCAGCGGACCCAATGTTGTTCGTTCTGCCCCTGTCCCATCGTTGGGAGAATCGTCGCATGCCGTGAACGTGATGCGTAATGAGCAATGCCGCACGGCTAAGATTGTGAAAAAGCTTGTTATAAGCTGTCCAAGGATTGACACTCGTATTTGCCGGATGGTAGCATTGGACATGCGTTACGCTGCCCTGTATAGCAAACGCCTGTCGGAACAACTACTCAACCCGGAGGTAGAGGACTGTCCACACAACTTGTACCAGCTCAATTCAAAGGGGGAGGGGATTCTGCTTATGATGAAGCAGAAGCGACATCTTTTAAGAGGTGCGTGGTTGATTGTTGCGGTTCTGGTACTGGCACTACTGACTGCATGTCAACAACCAGCTGCCGTCGATGATGACCCAGACGATGGGGTTGCCCCGGAAGAACCTCGGGGGACCATCGTTGTCGGGATGACCCAGGAGCCGAACCTTCTGAATCCCATCTTGCTGTCGGGTATGGAGTTCCAGGATGCTGTGATCCGCTCCATGTTCACGCCACTTGTTCGGATTCACCCCGATGCCAGCCTGGAGCCCATGCTGGCTACGACGATTCCCACCGTCGAAAACGGCCTTATTTCCGAGGATTTTCTAACCTACACCTTCCCACTGCGGGAGGACGCCCTTTGGTCAGATGGCGAACCTTTCACTGCTCACGATGTCAAGTTCTCCGTCGAGAGAATATTGCATCCCGACGTGGCTCCCCGCACCCTCGTGGGGTATGAGAAGATCGATCGGGTGGAGGCGCCCGATGACCACACCGTGGTGTTCCACTTGAAAGAGATCTATCCGCCGTTTGTCGCAACGGTCACCATGCCGGATATCATTCCCAAGCACGTGTGGGAGGATGTCGCTCCAGGTGACATGATGGAACACCCAATGACCCTGGCGCCTGAAGTAACCCTTGGACCCTACACGTTCAAGGAATGGGACAGCGGAAACCAGGTCACCGTCGTGCGCGACCCCAATTTCTTCCTGGATGTCGGCGCAGACAGTATCGTCTACCGCGTCATTCCCGATCAGAACGCGGTACTCGCAGGCCTTCTTCGGGGAGATCTGCACGTCTACTGGTTTGTGCCAGTTGCCCACTTTGACATGATCGAGGACGATCCCGATGCCTACATGAGCTACAGCATGCCGCCTGTGTGGTGGGAACACATTCGCATCAACAATAACAACCCCATCCTACAGGATGTGCGCGTCCGCCAGGCCCTGAACTACGGTGTCGACAAGGAACAGCTGATTGAAGTGACCTGGGCCGGTCGCGGGACGGCATATGCTTCGCCCATTGGGCCTGCATCGTGGGCACATGACCCGGATCTTCATCCCTATCCCCATGATGTCGACCGGGCCAACGAGCTCCTCGAGGAGGCTGGTTGGGTCGTGGGTTCGGATGGCATTCGTGAACGCGATGGGGAACGTCTTTCCTTTGCCTACTCCACCACGGCGGGTAACCCCTGGCGCGAGCAGACCCAGCGCGTCGTTCAGGATATGTGGACTGACATTGGTGTCGAGGTCAGGATCCGTAACGTCGATGCCGCCACCTTCTTCGGTGATCTGCTGCGTTCAGACAGGACCGGCGAGGAGACCGGCGGATGGGACCTGGGCGAGTTCCAGAGCGGTCTCAACTGGGACCCGGCTGTCACGATCCAGACCAGCTTCCACTCCGAGGGTAGTGGCAACCGCGGAAGATATTCCAACGCTCAGATCGATGAACTCGTCCTCCGGGTGAACGAGACGGCGGTTCAGGAGGAACGTATCCCGATATTCCACGAGATTTCTTCAATTCTCAAGGAAGACGCCCCGGCGGTTTGGCTGTACATCACCCATGGTGGTTCTGCCGCGCGGAAGGTGGAGGGATTCCATTCCAACCCCTGGCAGACGTACACCTGGAACGTCAATGTATGGACACTCCTGGATTGATCGTGACGTCAAGATGAACTGACATTGATGATGGGGTTGCGCTGCGCGATTTGTGCAACCCCATCCTTCTAGAATACGTTGCGCAGCGAAGGCGTTTCGAGCAACGAACAGAGCATCCCACACCTGGTGCATATCCTGGTCCTGGAGCGTGGGCGAGCCACAGCTGTTAGCAACGGGTGATCATTAGCAATTCGGGAGGTACAACATGGGACAATACATTATGCGTCGTACCCTACAGGCGTTTCCACTGCTGCTCGGCGTTAGCATCTTGCTCTTCGGCATCATGCACACCCTGCCTGGAGGCCCCATGTCGATGTACTTGGAGGATCCGGATATCACACCCGAGGCCCGGGACCGGATGATGAGAGCCTATGGGTTGGATCGACCGGTTCCCGTTCAGTACGTCACCTGGTTGTATGACATGACGCGGGGTGATCTGGGTCGGAGCTTCGCCAACCGGCAACCTGTTCTGGACCGCATTCTAGGGCGGCTGCCCGCCACACTCCAACTCCTCGGCTCTTCCTATGTATTGGCCATCCTGGTTTCCGTCCCCCTGGGCGTGACTGCGGCCCTGCGACAATATTCCGTAGTGGACTACACGACCACGATATTGGCCTACATGGGGATCTCGATACCATCTTTTTGGTTTGGTATCCTGCTGATCATGATTTTTTCTGTGGCCCTTGGGTGGTTTCCCACGGGTGGGCGCATGCCCGTGGCGGGAGGCAATTTTTTCGATGCCATTATGCACCTGGTTCTGCCCACTATCGTTCTGTCTTTATTTTCCATTGCCGCCTGGAGTCGTTTCATGCGGTCGAGCATGTTGGAAGTCATTCGCGCGGATTACATCGTGACGGCTCGCAGCAAGGGGCTCTCCGAGCGCGTCATTATCTACAAGCATGCGCTGCGGAATGCGGTCATCCCGGTGGTTACGGTGATTGCCCTTGCAGCCCGGATTCTGTTTTCCGGTGCACTCATCACGGAATCGATCTTTGCCTGGCCCGGTATGGGACGCCTGTTCTGGGATTCGGTCACCAAGCGGGATTACCCGGTTCTCATGGGGATCCTTATGATCACAGCTGTACTGGTGATCGTGTTTAACTTGCTTTGTGACTTCCTGTACGTCGTGATCGACCCCAGGATTCAATATGATTGAGGGAAGGTGCCAAATCCATGTCCTCCTCCTCTGCTGAGCAAGTAAAGGATGCAGCCGAACACGCTGTTGTCAGCGAGCATCAGTCTTTTATGCAGATCGTCGTGCGCCGCTTCCTCAGGCACCGCCTGGCAATGGTGGGTTCCATCATCATCGCGCTATTGGTGCTCGTTGCGGTATTTGCTCCCTATGTAGCGCCCTATGGATACAGGGACCATCATTATGACTCGGTCCTGCATTCGCCCTCGCTACGGTTTCCCCTGGGCACGGATAACGTGGGGGCGGATATTCTCTCGCGGATCATCTACGCCAGCAGGATATCCCTTAGCGTGGGTTTTCTTTCCATGTTCATAGCCATGTCGCTCGGTACTGCCGTGGGTGCCACGGCGGGGTTTTTCGGGGGTAGGATAGACAATGTGTTGATGCGTGTCGTTGACGTGGCGCTCTGCATCCCGGCGCTGTTCCTATTGCTCATGATCGTGGCCATTGTGTCTCCGAGCACGACGATCGTCGTGGTGGCCATCGGGGTGACCAATTGGATGGTGCCATCCCGGATCGTCCGGGGACAGGTTCTGTCTCTGAAGGAGCAGGATTTCGTGGAGGCTGCGCGGGCTACAGGAGCAGGAACGCCCCTGATCATCATGCGGCACATTCTGCCCAATGCCATGGGTCCCCTCATTGTCAACTCCACCCTCATGGTGGGGCAGGCCATTATCACCGAATCCACTTTGAGCTTCCTCGGCGTGGGGATCCAGCCGCCGACGCCGAGCCTTGGGAACATGCTCACGGCCGCCCAAACCTACCTGTGGATGGCCCCCTGGATGGCGGTCTTCCCGGGCTTGATGATCCTGTTGCTCGTCCTGGCCTTCAACCTGATGGGGGATGGGCTCAGAGACGCCCTGGATCCGAAGCTCAAGGAGTAGCATCTGAAGGGCAGTCCCAGGAACCCTCGGGATCGGCATCGGTGCATCGATCGCCTTCGCGGGTCGGAGTAACTGTGGCGCGTGTACTGGGAGAGTTGGATCCTTTGACCATTCATCTGCCGCGCCCTGCCAGGACATCGGGGTGCGACGAATTTTTCGCGTGAAAAGGGTGACTCTCATGGCCGGATCCAGGAACGTGCCTCCGGCCCGGGGTCGCCTGCTCGCTGTAAGGGTGTCTCATGGCAGGCACCGGGTGTACGTAGGCCCCTGGATCAGGAAGCTGCCCCCTGGTAACTATCCGCAGTGGTGAAGTCGATCGTGCGCTACCGGCCCTGGATCACAACAGCACTCACATTTTCAAACTGGAACGGGGGATGGTTTATGGAGGCACATGCGAAGACGGCCATGCAGTACATAGAGGACAAACGAGATTTGATCGTCGGGCTATCAGACCGGGTGTGGGAACTGGCCGAATTGAGTCTTCAGGAACACGAATCTGCAGCCTGCCTGGCCGAGGCACTTTGCGGGGAGGGGTTCACCATTACAGAGGTGGAGGGGCTGCCCGCAGCTTTCGTGGCCGAGTGGGGCTCCGGTGAGCCGATCCTCGGTTTCCTTGGGGAGTATGACGCGTTGCCCGGTGTTTCTCAGAAGGCCCAGGTGGAAAGGGAAGAGCTGGTACCCCGGGGTGCCGGCCACGCATGCGGGCACAACCTGTTGGGGGCTGCCTCCTTTGGTGCTGCCATTGCCCTGAAGAAGGAAATGGAGGCAGGGAATCTGCCCGGTACCATCCGCTTCTACGGGTGCCCGGCCGAGGAGGCCTATGGTGGCAAGGTGTTCATGGCCCGGGAGGGCCTGTTCGACGATTGCGATGTTTGCCTGACCTGGCACCCTGGATCTATCAACCGGGTTCGCACCGGTTCCTCCCTGGCCATCGACGGCCTGATGGTCACGTTCTATGGTCGGACAGCCCATGCCTCGGGCGATCCATACAACGGCCGGAGCGCCCTTGATGCGGTTCAGCTTATGAACATGGGCATTGAGTTCATGCGGGAGCACATGCCGCCCGACGCCCGCATCCACTACACGATTGTCGACGGGGGGCGGCAGCCCAACGTGGTTCCTGCCGTCGCCAGCGAGTGGTTGTACGTGCGTGGACCGGAAAAGGACATGGTCGTTGACCTGAACGAGCGCGTCGTCAACTGCGCTGAGGGCGCGGCCCAGATGACGGATACGACTGTTGAGGTGGAGGTCCTGTCATCCCTTTGGCACACCCTGAACAACCGCACCCTGGAGAACCAGCTCCTCGATTGCATGAAGCGGGTCGGACGGCCCCAGTTTTCTTCCGAGGACCGGGAACTTGCGGAGGCGTTTTCCCGTACTGTTTCCATGGACCAGAAGAAGGCATCGCTGCGCAAACAGGGGCTGGACCCCGAGGAGTATGCCGAGTGCGGGCTTCATGAGAGTATCCTGGAAGACATGTCAGACCAGGAACCCGGTGGTTCAACGGACGTGGCAGACGTGAGCTGGTGCTGCCCAACGGCCCAGTTTTCCACGGCCTGTGCGGCCCTGGGCACTCCCGGGCATTCGTGGCAGCTCGTTGCCCAGGCGGGCTTGGGTATTGGTCACGAGGGGATGCTGGCCGCTGCCCGGATCATGGCCGAGGCCGGCCTCGCCCTGCTGACCGATGAAGAGCTGCGCGCAAGGGCGAAAAAGGAGTTCGAGGAGAGGACAGGGGGCATCCCCTACACAACGTCCCTGCCGGACGAGATCCCGAGCTTCTATCTCGAACGCAAGTAGCCTCTTGGAGCACCTGTGGCGGTGGGAGATTTTCTATGGGGGATGGCTGGCATCATGGCAGGACATTGATGGGGACGTTCCCGGAGATGCCCGGTTCGGATATCCTTAGTGCAGGTATCTGCGGCTCCTAGCTCCTGGACTGACTTCTCATGCCTGGATGCCCCGGGGCAAACCAGCGATTCTCTTTCATGTTCCGTGAATTGACCACGATAGGGGCCGGGAGAACCTTTCTTCCCGGCCCCTGCACGGTTCCCTCTTCGGTGCCACCCATCCGGCCCTAGCAGACGAACAGTCGCCTTGGGAAGTCCGTCAGGATGTCCATCCCGGAATCCGTCACGGTCACCGTCTCCGACCAGCCCATGCCCGCCCTACCATATAGCCGAAGGGCCGGAGGTATGTGGAAGCACATTCCGGGTACGAGCTCCGTGGGGTCGTTTTCTTTCAGGCTGACGAGGTGCCCCTCGCCCCAGGTGGTAAGGCCGCAGCCGACGGAATAGCCTGTTCGCTTGCGGAAGTTCTCCCAGAAGCCATTTTCCGTGATGATGCTGCGGCAGGCCTCGTCCACCTCCCCGGAGGTCGCACCGGGTTTGACGGCGGCCAGGGCCGCGTTCAGGGCATCAATGCAGACCTCTGCCATCTTCTCGATCTCCGGAGAGGGTTCGCCCACGACAGCACCCCTCATGAGGGGTGCATGATACCGGTGATAGACAGCACTCAATTCCAGGAGGACCGTGTCCCCTGGCTGCAGCTTGCGCCTCATGTAGGAGGTGTGGGGTATGCCCGCGCGGTCCCCGGAAGTGATGATCGGGTCGTCCGTGAGGTACTCGGAACCGGCTCGCGTCATCGCATCAAAGGCGGCAGCAGCGATGTCGTTCTCCGTGACGCCCTCCCTGATCGTATCCATGGCGGCCTTCATGCCCTCCACCGTCAGCTTGGCTGCCCTGCGCATGGCATCGATCTCCAAGGGAGACTTCACCGCCCGACACCGCTCGACCAGACCCGATCCATCCACCAGGTTGGGTATGGCAGCGTTGAGCCGCTGCCAGGTGCGGACCTGGAGGTAGACGGACTGCTCCTCGATGCCCACCACTTTGTCGAGCAGGTTGCGCTTTTTCATGCCCTTCACCGTCACTTCTACCGGATCATCTATGTCGTCCCATTTCTCGACATCGTCGACGCAAGCGTGCCGGGCAGCCAGCATGCTCTCGAGGTACCGGAGAACCAGGGTCGGCTCCCCATCTATGGGGACGATCAGCATCTGGTAGTTGTCGCCGAGGGTCTGGTACCCGGATAGGTAGAAGATGTTTTCTCGGTCGGCGCACACGAGAACTTCGATATCGTGCTCTGCCATCTGCTCCTTTAGGTTCGATAGGCGGCGACGGTACTCGGTCTTCGGAAAAAGAAGCTCCTTCTGAATATCTTTCATGTTGCAGTTCCCCCTCACCCAGGCGAACACGTGGTGTCGTCCCCGACGAATAGGTTCGTCAAAATTATGTCCTTTTCGGTGTTGATAAATCTTTCCCACTCCAGGGTATTTGCCCGCGACAGCCCGTTCTCCTGCCAGGCCAGGGTGGTCAGATGAGTCGGGCGACCGCAGGTTCCCCACCGGTGAATGTCTAAAGATGGAACTCCTCCACCATTTCGAGGCACTCCTCGTGTACCCGCACCCCGAGCCCAGGGTCATCGGGCACGAACATGCGCCCGTGTTCGGCACGAAGTCCACTAATGGGCTGCAGGGCCACCCGGTGATACCCCCACAGTTCGAAATGTTCTCCCGTCGATGCCGCAGCACAGTGAACGGCGGCCGCCGTTGCCAGCATGCCCTCGTCCATCTGGCCGATCATGTAGGGGACGCCTGCGGCCTCGGCGATGGACATCATGGTTCGGATCCTGTTCAGTCCCCCGGCCTTACAGATCTTCAGGTGCAGCATGTCTGCGGCGCGCATGGAGACCAGTCGCAATACGTCTTCGGGCGTTCCACAGGACTCGTCGGCCATGATGGGGACATCGACCCTTTGGGTGACGTCCCTGAGCCCGTGGATGTCGCCTGAGGCCACGGGCTGCTCCACCCAGAGGAGCCCGTGGGGTGTTAGTTGACGAATGTTGGTGATGGCTTCCTTGACGCTCCAGGCCTGGTTGGCGTCAGCTGCCAGGGATACTTCCCTGCCCCCGGGATGGTCATCCACTGCCCGGCGTATTGCCTCTACCCTTTCGACATCCTGTTGGAACGGTCGAAGCCCAACGCGGATCTTGATCAGGCGAAACCCGTCGTCGATGTGGCGCCGGGTCCGATCGTATGCCTCCTCGGGCGGACAGAAGGGGATGCTCACATCGGTCATCAACTCGTCATGGTTTTTCCCTCCGAGCAAGACGTACGCCGGAACGCCGAGGGCCTTTCCGAGGAGGTCGTGGATGGCCATGTCCACGGCAGACTTGGCCCCGGTGTTTCCTGTCACCGCGCCATCCATGATCTCGTGAACCCTTCCCAGGGCCAGGGGATCGCATCCCAGGAGGGCCGGCGCCAGGGCGTCCGAGAGAACTCCGACCAGGCGGTTTGGGGTGTCCCCCGTCACGTATTGGCAGTTGCCGCGGACCTCTCCGAAGCCGGCGATTCCGTCCTCGTCCTCCACTTTGAGGAAGATTTCCTCCAGTGACGTGATCGAGCCCGAGGAGGAATGCTCGAAGGCATCTGCCAGGGGTAGGTCCTTGCGGTATATAGTGACTGATACGATGTTCATGGCCGCACGTCCTTTCATTAGATGGGACCTGGAGCAGGGTTTCGCTGGTCCGCGGGCCTGGGCGTGTCCATGGCCCTTCCGTGTTCATCGTGTTCCCGGGGACCCTGGCCCAAACCGTGCCTGCCACATCATGTTTCCCTTCTGCCCAGGGATTCCAGGGTGTTCTGCCCCTCCAGCCTCGATTGGGGGGGACAGCCCTCGAGGAAATAATCCGCGTCATCCCTGGCCCCGGAACACAGTCCCATGGCCACGAGGCAATCCGGCCTGGAGGCCAGCTTCACATGGGGCCCCAGGGCAATGGTCATGGGCGGAAGCGACGAGAGCGTTCCCTCATCATTCATGCGGTCGAGGACCACGGTCAGGATGCCGATGCAGCCGGAACAGGCTCCCGCCGCAGCGATCCGAACCTGGTCCGGTGCAGGGATTCCCGACGCGGTGTTGGCCGGACCCTGGAAGGGCACGGAGAGGGTCCGGGCTTCCTCCTGCACGCGGGGCGGTGGAGAAGCACCGATTTCCCGACCGGTGGCGGAGCGGATGTGAAATACCTTCCCCGGATCCATCCCCATGAGAAGGCAGCCCGTCCAGTCAACAGCTACCGCATCGGTTCCGGCGACCAGGGCGTTGACCGTTATGGGTCGGCCCATGTCGCTTCCCTGGATGGCGTCGATCATTGCCAGGTCTGGTTTCACTGCCGTGAGAAGATCCGCCAGGCACCCATGAACACCCCTGCGATGGAATTGGATCTTGTCCGGGTCCGCGATTAGCCCCTTGAGGTTTTTCATCGTCAGAGAGACCTTCGTAGCGTTGGTTGTCTTCAGCCTGGCCAGGCTGATCAGAAGGTCTGCCTCGAGGTATTCCCGGGTTACGGCCACCGAGGAAATCTGCTTCCCGAGGGGGACGCTAATATCCTCGAAGGTTCCCTCGTCAAAGTCCCGGACCTCGATCCCCAGGGGCTCCAGGCGTTCCCTGAGGCCCAGGGCTTCGATGGTGCGTTCGGACCGGCCGCCGACCACAGCTGAATCACCGACGATCATCGCCGCGGGGGAATGCCCTCGCAGGGCCCGGGTCACCGCTACAATCATGTCGGCACTGGTCATGGTCACTGCCGATCCGCCGCCAAGGTTCGGTTTGACCAGCACCCGCCTCGCCTGGGCCAGCCGCTGGAGAAATCCTGGCATCGCTAAGAGCATCTCCTCGACGAACTCGACGAGGGAGTCAGGGTCCCCGGCACCATTGGACAGCCTGGCAATGTGGGCGTCTCCTTTCATCGTTGACCATTCCCTTCTCCATGGGTCCGTTCATCTGGTGCCTCATTGGCCTGGGTTGCTTCCCCGGTACGGGGATTGGCCGGCGGGAAGCGAGGCAGGAGATCGGATCCAGCGTTCATACCTTCATACCTTCATGCAGATCTGACTATGGGTCAATGTTCGGGACGAAAAAGCGAGATCCTCCCCGGATGATCGCCTGGTCGGCATTTGCATTCCCGGGGGAAACCGGGGAGCACCTTCCCATGAGAAAGCTCCCAGCGTGGACAGCGCATCCGGACGGTTTCCGTCGGTCATCGGGACGTGATCCGATGGAAGTCCGGATGGAAGAGGATTCCACCGCTGCATAACGAAGATTATTGGGAGAAGGCCCACGCCCATTCCATGTAAGAGAGAGGTGGACCGATGACAGTTCTCAAAACGGCGGCGGCGTCAGCTGACAGGACCATTGAACTACTCGAAGGCCTGGTCAACCTGGATTCGGCAAGTGATCATGCAGAGGGGGTCAACAGGGTAGGAGGGGTCCTCGCGGACAGATTGCGTTCCCTGGGGTTCTCGGTAGAGATGGTCCCGGCTCCACCGCCCTACGGGGAGCACGTCGTTGGACGATTGGGGCCCGGGCCGTATGAGGCCCTGATCGTAGGGCATATGGATACGGCCCTTCCCAGGGGAACCGCCGATAAGCGGCCCTTCTCCCAGGAAGGGGAGCGGATGTTCGGGGTGGGGGTCCATGATATGAAGGGTGGCATAGCCTGCAGCATCGTGGCCCTCGAGGCTCTGCTGGGTGTTCATCCCGACGTCGGTGGGATCGCGGTACTGTTCAACAGCGACGAGGAACCCGGTTCGCCCCATTCACGCCAGGTTCTCCGGGACCTGGCCGGAGAAACGAAGCGGGCCCTGATCCTTGAACCGGGGTCCGAACGGGCGCAGGTGACCACCGGAAGGAAGGGAGTTGGGATCTTTCACCTCCGGGTGACGGGGATCGCATCGCATGCCGGCAGCGAACCGGAGCGGGGTGCCAGTGCCGTCCATGATCTGGGCCATAAGGCCCTCTGCTGCCTGGGTCTTGCGGACCCGGCCCTGGGTACCACGGTGAACATCGGCGCGATTCGGGGAGGCACCTATCCCTATGTCGTGGCCGAGCGGGCAGAGATGGGCCTTGACGTCCGCGTCTGGAGCACCGAGGAGGCCCAACGGGTGGAGGCTGGCCTGGAGGCGGTGTCGGGAATGTCCTTTGTTCCCCGCACCCAGACGGAACTGCGGGGAAGCTTTCACCGCCCTCCCATGGAACACACCCCGGCGAACCAGGAGGTGTTCGAGGACTTCCGGCAGGTGGCTGCCGAGATTGGCCTGGACCTGGAAGCCTCAGTGCGTGGAGGTGCCTCCGATGGCAACCTGACGTCCGCCTGGGGTGTTCCGACCCTGGACGGCCTGGGCCCTCCCGGCGGTGGATCCCATGGCAATGACGAGTTCATATACGCCGAGTCCCTGGCCGAGCGGACGTGCCTGCTGGCGCTGGCCCTGGAAAGATTCACTTCACAGCCCTGACGACCGGGGGCTTCCTCGGTGGGCTGTCCGAGTCTACCGGATCCGAGGCCCGGTGTTTGGGGGTGGGTTCCGCGGGGTCGAACGGGGTTATCGTAGGGGCATCACGGTAACCTCCGCTGGGACCCCGGCCCGCAGTGGGTACGATGGCCTGGACATCGAGGGGCCTAAGGTGAGCATGTTGCTCTGCAAGGGGCAGTCACCGAGGCCCCCCGATCGCTGTACCATTTTCGTAGTGCCAAACACCTCTGGGAACCTGAGCCGGTGCGTCAACCTGTGTTATGTGAGCCTGAAGTGTTTTACGGACATCTGTCATCCCATGGTGTTCGGTGGAGGGTGCCAAGGGATTGAGGGTGCGTTGTGGCAGCCTTGGCTGGGTCCGGTACCGGGCCGACCAATAGGTGAGCGTATTACGAGGCGGAATCTCCATGGGTATTTCGGGGATCCCCCTCCCTGTGGCGAGTTCGGCCTGGGAGGAAGGCCTTCGGGGCACAATGATCCAGTGTCCCGGAAGATAAGGAGGGAGCGAGTTGAACACTTCGAGTTATTCTTTTCGCGTCGGGGAACTGCAGTGCATGGCCATCGCAGACGGGATCGCCACGTACGAGGATCCCGCTGATGTGATCTTTGCCAATGCGCCCGACGATCAACTGAAGACGGTCCTGGGCCAACACCGGCTGGACCTGGAACAGTGGAAGAAGTGGCGGAGTCCATACACCTGCCTCGTGGTCAGCACGGCCGAACACCTAGTGTTGGTGGATACCGGTGCCGGGGACGAACTGGGTCC
>PXCI01000310.1 GCA_003566675.1 Clostridia bacterium | reverse complement strand
AAGGTCTGATCAACGATCCTTACCTGGATGGGACCTTCCGGATCAACGAAGGTTTGCGGATCGCCCGAGATCTGCTGGTCCGGCTGTATGAATGTGAGATTCCGGCCGGTTCGGAGTTTTTAGACACGATTTCCCCGCAGTATATCGGCGATTTGATCAGTTGGGGGGCGATTGGGGCGCGCACGGTCGAATCGCAGGTGCATCGGGAACTCGCTTCCGGTCTCTCGGCGCCGGTCGGGTTCAAGAACGGCACGGACGGGAACATCAAGGTGGCGGTCGACGCGCTGGTCGCCGCGCGGCATCAGCACCATTTCATGTCGGTCCACAAGAACGGCCAGGTTGCCATCGTCGAGACGCGCGGAAACGAGGACTGCCATTTGATCCTTCGCGGTGGCAAGCAGCCGAATTATGACGCGGAGAGTGTCGACGTCGCCTGTGCCCTGCTGGCCGATCTGGGGTTGCCCCAGCGGTTGATGATCGATTGTTCGCATGCCAACAGCGGCAAACAGTACCAGCAGCAACTGGCCGTCGCCGATGCGGTCGGTGGGCAGATCCGTCAGGGGGATCGTCGGATCATCGGGGTGATGGTTGAATCCCACCTGGAAGCCGGACGGCAGAACCTAGTGCGGGGCGGCCAGCGGAAATTCGGTCAGAGCATCACGGACCCCTGCCTGGGCTGGGACGATTCGGCCGTGCTGTTGGAGAAACTGGCCGAGCGAGTCCGGCAGCGGCGGGCGCGGCCGCGGAAAAAGCAGGCCGCACCGTAACGGACGCCATTCAGCAAGGCTGCCGGGTACCGCGCTCAGGCCCTTGGATCGGGAACCGGTCGAAGGGACCGTCACGTTTGATGGCCAACCGGTACCGCGTGGTTCGATCTGGTTCGAGCCGGATGCGTCGATCGGCACCGATGCACCGACCGGCTTTTCCGCCATCCGTGACGGGCGCTTTGTTACGGAACCGGAGGAATCCCCTGTTGCCGGTCCCCATCCGGCGCGGATTTCCGGTTTTGACGGCAGCCCCCCGGACGATGACGAATGGGATTCGCCGATGGAGTATCCGGGGAATCCGATTTTCGACGAGTACACGGTCGATGTGGTCATTCCGCCGCCGGACGGCCAGTTGCAGATCGACGTACCGGCACCGTAAGCCGTCGGAACCCGAGTTTGTCGATCCGCGGCAGGAGGAATTGCTTGTCGGTTGTTGATGGTCCGATGGGCAGGAGAGCTGATCGTGTGGGGACGAGGTGCTTGCCATTATAACCGAGCACCTTGGGCCATAGGAGCCACGTCGCGTTTCCCCGCATCCCGAGAATACCCCAGACATGGGTGGAGACAACTTGTTTTAATGGCCCGCTTAAAGGGGTAAAAATCTTTATTTGTGATCGGCCGAAAGGACAGTCCGATTTTCGCGGCGAAATCGCGTTATCGGGGACGAAGACCTTCTTCGCCGCGAAAATTGGAACAGTCCCCCGTGAACGCGAGCGTTTTACCCCTTGAAGCGGGCATTGATTGTTTAGGGTCGCAGCTGGTCGCGTTCTCGCTGTAGCCAGGGGGTGACGACGACCGGATACGGGTTGGCTGCCGGTTCGAGGGAGAGCAGGGTCGGGGGCAGCAGTTCGCGCTGGCGGCGGGCATACTCGCGGGCTTGTTCGAGTGTCGGCAGCGCCTCGGGCAGCCGTTGACCCCCGCGCATGACTGTTTGTAACAACGGTTGTCCCGTGCACGCTTCGCCGGCTCCGGCGATCGTATCGCGGACCATTCGGCCGTCGACGATGGTGCGAAAGACTTGTTTTTTCCAGGGGTAGATGGCCTTGGTCGCCGACAATTTGATTCGCGGCCGGCCGTCGTATTCGACCAGCTTATACGCCATATCCATAGCCGGGGCGTCCTGGCTGACGACCATATTCGTGCCCACGCCATACCCATCGATGGCGGCCCCTGCGGCGCGGAGGTCATGGATTTTATACTCGTCCAAACCGCCTGAGGCAAAGATCTTGACGTTTACCAAGCCGGCGGCATCCAGTCGGGTCCGGGCTTCTCGCGAGAGGGCGGTCAGATCGCCCGAATCCAGGCGGATGGCGCGCACCTGGAACGCGTCGCCCTGCCGCCGGGCGAGTTCGATCACTTTATCAACGCCCTTTAGGGTGTCATATGTGTCAACCAGAAGTGTGGTTTCAGGAAAGAGGTTGGCGAAGTTTTCCAGGGCGGCCATTTCGTCGTCGTGCGCCTGAACGTAGCTGTGCGCCATGGTGCCGAAGATGGGCAGGCCGAACCGCATACCTGCCAGGACATTCGAGCTGCCGACGGCTCCGACCAGATAGGCGGCTCGGGCGGCTTTCAGGGCGGCTTCCGCCCCGTGCGCTCGGCGCGATCCGAAATCGAACAGCGGGCAGCCTTCTGCGGCGCTCACCACCCGTGCGGCTTTCGCCGCCAGCAGGCTCTGGTAATGCACCTGATTCAGCACGCAGGTTTCGACCAACTGGGCTTCCAAGATCGGGGCGCGGATCTGCAGCAACGGTTCGTGCGGAAAAACGATGGCGCCTTCCGGGCAGGCATCCACATCGCCCGTAAAACGGACGTTTGCCAAACGGTCGATGAATTCGGGCGCAAAGCAATTTTGCGCGCGGAGGTAGTCCAGTTCCTGGTCCTGGAACTGGAAGTTTTCCAGGCAATCCAGCACGTCGGCCAGGCCGGCGGCGACCAGATAATTGCGGCGTTCGGGCAGTTGTCGAAAGAACAGCTCGAAAACCGCCTCGCCCAGCATCCCTTCGGCGTCGTACGCGGCGGCCATGCGCAATTGATACAGATCGTTAAAGAGGGCCGAATGCAGGGGATCGTCAGGCCGTGGGGAGGACATAGGGAGAACCTTTGTAGAGGAAACAACGGGTACCGCTTCCAGGTGGTCGTGGCGGCCATTTTAATCATGCTTTCGCAGCATGTCCATATCCGCTTCTTCCTTTTGCTCGTGCCGCGAATCACCGTGGAGGGGCGACCAAGTCACCCCAAGCGGTGTCCCTCGTTGTGGTGCATGTCTCCGCAGATCCCGGACCCCATCGCTTGGGCATTCCCGCCCGACGGGAAACAGGGACACGTAGCTTTGACCTGACGAAACGTAACGAAACGGGGACACCCAGCTTTTGACGAAACGGGGACACCCAGCTTTGACCTGACGGACGAAATGGTGACGAAACGGGGACACCCAGCTTTGGGACGAAACGGGGACACCCAGCTTTGACCTGACGCGACACCCGTCGGAGCATGCGATCGCACTCGTTTCTGGTGTTACATGCACGAGTCCGGGGCCCTTTGTTTTTCCGAATTGGCTGGGTGTCCCCGTTTCACCCGCCCGAATTGGCTGGTGTCCCCGTTTCACCATATGGATGGGTGTCCCCATTTCGCCCCGAATTATCCGGGTGTCCCCGTTTCACCCCGAATTGGCTGGTGGTCCCCGTTTCACCCTTCGAATTAGCTGGGTGTCCCCGTTTCACCTTCGAATTAGCTGGGTGTCCCCGTTTCACGCCGTTTCACGCGTTTGGCAGCTGGGTGTCCCCGTTTCACGTTGTTTCACTGTTTCACGTTTCACTCCCAATTGGCTGGGTGTCCCCGTTTCACGCAATTGGCTGGGTGTCCCCGTTTCAATTCGTTTCACGTTTCCCTTCCGCGAATTGGCTGGGTGTCCCCGTTTACCCCCCGTTCAATCTGAGACTTGGCAGCTGGGTGTCCCCGTTTCACGCAATTGGCTGGGTGTCCCCGTTTCACGCAATTGGCTGGGTGTCCCCGTTTCAATTCGTTTCACGTTTCCCTTCCGCGAATTGGCTGGGTGTCCCCGTT
>PXCI01000154.1 GCA_003566675.1 Clostridia bacterium | reverse complement strand
CAGGGTCAGGCGTTCATCGACTTCATCGACGCCAACCCGGGCGCAACCGCTGCCTTCACGCTGGATCCCGACGCCGGTGGCGACATCATGTCGGGGGGTAGCCTGATCGGGCCGACCCGCGTACCTTTCCAGAACCTGCAGAAGCCGGATATCTCGGGACCGGGCGTGGGCATCTACGCGGCCGACGTGACGGCGTCCGGCTACGGCACCAAGACCGGCACGTCGATGTCGGGTCCGCATTTGTCCGGTGCCGCGGTTCTGGTTCGCCAGATGCAGCCGGACTGGGCGCCGATCGAGGTGTCATCGGCACTTCGGATGACCGCCAAAAAGGACGGTTTCAAGCCGGACGGCGTCACTGCATGGGACTGGGATGATGTTGGCAATGGCCGCGTCGAACTGACTCGCGCCGCGCTGGCCGGTCTGGTCATGAACGAGACCTTCGACAATTTCCTGGCCGCCAATCCGACAACCGGTGGTGACTTGCGCACCCTGAACCTGCCGGCGGTGCGTGACGTGGATTGCACACCGGATTGCTCATTCACGCGAACAGTCCGCAACACGATTGATGAGCCCACTGAATGGTCAGTTAATTCCGAAATCATTTCCGGAGAATTCAACGTATCGGTCACCCCGGCGAGCTTCAGCTTCAGCGGTGATCTGAACGAAACCCAGACGCTTGAAATCACGCTGACGCCGGACGGTACGATTCCGCTTTCCTTCGGCACCATCGATTTCGTGGAAGCCAGCGGTCTATCCCCCGACCTGCATTTCACTGTGGCGCTTGCCGGCAGCGGTGACGGTGGGCCTCCGCCGGAAGGCGATGTGGAAGGTTTCGATTTCGAAGGGACGGTAACCGGAATCAGTGGCGATGCCACCTGGGCGTCCGACCTGGTCATGGAAATCACCAGTCCCAGCGGCGTCACCTTCGCCGTGGGTGGCTTCCTCACCGGCAACCCTCCCTGGGACTTTGACGGGTCCGGTTCTACGAATGATGGTACCTACGAAAGCTCCCATCCCGATGCGTTTGCTCCGGGCACTGGTGTTGACGGCAACTGGGAACTGACCTTTGAACACAGCTTCGGCTCCGGTGTGCCGATGACCTGGGGTCCGATCATCATCGAGCTGACCGGTCCCGGTCGTGAAGTGCTGGGCGTTCTGAACGTTCCGCCGTTCACCATCGATGGTGGCACAAGCACTTCCTTCACCATCCCGGTCGGCGATGCACCACCGCCGCCGGAAGAGCCCGAGATCGATGTGGCCCCGGCGAGCCTGGCGCAGAGCCTGCTGCCGAACACGACCGCCGCGCAAACGCTTGACATTGCCAACGTTGGCGAAGGCACGCTGGACTACTCGATCGAGTTCCTTGTCGAAGGCAATCTGACGCCGCTGAGCGAAACGATCATTGATCAGCAGACAAACGGTACTTCCGGTATCGTTTCAACGTTCTTCGAAGGTTTGGGGACCGGTGCCTACAGTGGCGAAGACTTCCAGATCTCCGATTCCACCAGCTTGAGCACGATCACCACGCGCGGCTTCATGGGCGCTCCAGCCGATGGCGAGCCGCCGGTTCCTGTAACCACCATCAACACCATTACCTGGTCCATTTTTGCCGATGATGGCGGTGTGCCTGCGGGTAACCCGGAGACCTCACCGGGTGAAGCGGTGTGGACGTTCACCACCGATCGCGAGGGCACCGGCGTCATCCTGGATGTCACCGGTTCGAATGTTGACATCACGCTGGACCTGGCAACCGCTGGTGAGACCGTGAATCTTGATCCCGGCAATTACTGGTTGGTGATCCACACCTCCCAGGCTGGAGAAGTGAGCAATGGTCGCTGGAACTGGTTTCAGGGTGGACCACCCAATTTTGACGTTCCGAAAATCATCACTCCCGGTTCGGCCTTCGGAGGTGCGTTCCCGAATTGGACTGACATGACCGACGTGGGTCCGGTCTGGACCGGTCTTTCCATGACCATGACCGGTGCAGCCGGCGATGCGCCGGTCTGCGATAGCGACGCACCGGCCTGGCTCTCACTGAGCCAGACCGAAGGCAGCGTTGGTGCCGGTGACAGCGATGAAATCACTGCTACCTTCGACTCAACCGGGCTTTCGACCGGTATCTACGGAACCGAGCTGTGCATTGCCAGCAACGACCCGGCCAGTCCGTTGGTCCTGGTCCCGGTCACCCTGGAGGTCGAGGGCGATCCGGCGACGATCGCCGTGACCCCGGCTGAAGTCGAGGCCTTTGTCGAAGCCGGTGGTCCGGACGTCGACTTCGGGCTGAACATCGCCAATCTCGGCGACGCAGACCTCGAGTGGGAGTTCACCAGCGGTGATCGCTCCGGCGCCGGGACGCTGCTCCGCACCGGCGGTGCTGCTTCCGCTCCGGGGCTGGCTCGCAAGATCGATCCAGCGCTCGAGAACTTCCTCCGGGCCGACAACGTGCAGCGCGGCCAGACCGCCGGCTACACGCTGCGGGCCCCGCGGACCGGAACCACGCTGACCCATTCCGCCTCCTTCGACATCATGGCCGGCAACACTCCGGTCTGTAGCACCGACGGCGGGACCAGCACGCGGGCCAATGCCTTCCTGCGCGTATTTGACCTGGCCGACTTCGGGATTCTCGACGCGTTCGACGTCGCGGAAGTCAGCTTCGGGATCGAAAACAACAGCGATGAAATCGACGTCGAGGTCAACATCTACACTCTCGATGGCGACTTCCTCTACGAAAACCTCCAGCTGATCGGTTCGACGACGGCCACCTTGCCGGCGTCCAGCCTGGAGCTGGTCGACGTCCCGGTCGCAGCGTTCGCCGAAGCGGGCAGCACCGTGGTCGTCGAGATCCAGGCCCCCGATCTGACTGGAGTCGGCGAGTTCCGCCCGGGCTCCAACCAGGCCGGCGAAACCGCGCCCTCGTACACGGTGGCTCCGTCCTGCAACGTTCCGGAACCGACTCGCTACACCGATCTGGGCCTGGGCGACGTCAACCTGGTCATGGCCGTAACCGGTCAGACCAGCATCGTCTGCGCCCCTCCCGCCGAGATCAGCTGGCTTTCGGCTGACGCCGCAAGCGGCCTGGTCACGGGTGGAACGAGTCAACAGGTGACGCTCACGCTGGACGACGGCGGTCAGCCCGTGGGCGCCAGCCTGCGCGAGAATCTGTGCGTGGCCAGCAACGACGAGGCCAACAGCCTGGTCGTGGTACCGACCACCCTGAACGTCGTTGACGAGGGTGAAACCGCGCCGCAGGCCTCGGTCGATCCGGCCTCGGTCGACACCGCCGCCATTCAGGGCGACACCGTGGCCGAATCGGTGACCGTGTCCAATCTGGGGACGGCGAATCTGGACTGGAGCCTGGAGAACGTCTTTGGCGGCACCGACGTGGTGCTCAGCGAAAACTTCGCCGACGAGACCTTCCCGCCGACCGGCTGGAGCCAGGTCAATCTCAACGGTGCGGATCCCAACGGACGCGATTGGCGTCGCGACACTTCCACATCCAACTCAGCGCCTGCGTCGGCGCAACGGCCGTACAGCTTCGTTTCGGCGGGCGTCCAGGACGACTGGCTGATCCCCCCCCAGGTCTCGCTGGGCGAGAACAGTCGCCTCACTTTTGCTGATCGGGGTGGGTTCATGTTTTTCTATACCGGCTCGTTCCTGCAGATCTCCACCGCGAGTTGTGATCCAGCGGAGGGTGATTTCGTCGAGCTGGCCGAGTTCAATGACTCCTCGGCGACATGGCGGGAAATTGAAATCGATCTATCCTCCTTCGACAATCAGGATGTCTGCCTGGCCTTCAATTACGTTGGACAGGACGGCCACGACTGGTGGATCGACGACGTACTGGT
>PXCI01000282.1 GCA_003566675.1 Clostridia bacterium | reverse complement strand
GGTTGTTTCTACGTAAAAAGTTGGCTCAACACTCTCGTCTGATTGATGGTCTGAAACACGAAACATTTCTGCGCTCATATGGCGGCACTCCTTTGATGTTTTTTAGTCTATTTATCACCTACTATACAGGAAACATTGAGTGTCAAAAACGCATTTACGAAATTATAGAACAAATAGAGGCGGGGTGTTCAACAGCAATAGAATGTGTTTATCTCGACGTTCCGAGCAACACATCATAACCACGAAATTAAACCTCGAACGAGAAGAGATGGCGCCTACTTGTTTAGTATGGCGTCAGAGTGAAAACTAAAACAAAGCTTGCGCTGGCAGCGCTTCGCCTTCGCTATCGAGCTGTTGAGCATGCGCAGCGGCTAAGGTGATAGCTGCCAGGCTGGCGACTTCGCCTGGACCAAGGCAGTCATCGAACACAGCTGCCTCTAGCTCAGCAACAAGCCGCTCTGGTGATCGCAAAATGATTTCTGACATAACCTTATGATATACCAAATGATAGCCGATGGATGATAAAAGTTAGTTTACAGAGAACAAAAATACAGCTTAGGGCTCAAGTGATAGTTTATAGGTTGAAGGTTATTGGGCTCGAAGCTTCCCACTTTATAGACTTTAAGCTTTTCGCTAACAACATACTGCGTGCGACTTGCTATGATGGCTCTAGCGTCTTTCAACTTTATAACTTTACAAACTTTCTACTAAATACATGCTACTGTCAGCAGGACGTTAAGCCGATTGCCTGGCAGCAAAAACATGCTCGGCAGCCCGGTAAATTAGCTCGTCGTCCGTAATCGGACCAAGCGCATCTATGTCATCAAGGATTTGTTCGGGGGTACGCGGCTGCGCGGTGACCTTGTCAGTTGTTTCATTAATGAGACCGTCTTCAATGTTTTGCCTGAGTGTTCGCAGCATGAAGGCTAGTGTCGGTACTGGAAAAAGCAATCGATCCTCGCGCTGTTCTATTATATTGCGCTGGTGATGTTCCTGACGACAAACCCATCGAATGTTGTTTGGCGAGCGCAGGATATAATCATTGTGAATCCAGTCAGCTGGTGTTTGTGGTTCGACTATTACGACTCGTCTGGGTACTATGTGGTCACGATCCTTGAAGCAGCCGTGAGTTTGTTGCTGCTTGAGAGCCTCTGGTGGCTCATAACCGTACAAGAAGCAGCTCTCTTGAGCTTTTTCGCAAGTCATAACCCCACTCATGCAGCGCGCCCCTCTTGAACATATTCTGCTGCTCGCACAATGAGCTCTCTATCATCGGTAGCTTGATCGTATGCCTTCATGGCTTTGCGTAGCGAGCGTGATACATTACGACCGGATTCTTTATAGTGTTGGCGCAATGCATGGACCATAACCTCGAGTGATGGCAATGAATAATATTGCTCGCCAGTCTCTGCCTCCAGCTGGTTTTTGGCTTCGTGATCAGCACGGCACATTTGCTGAAGATTCACCTCTGAGCGAACGTAGTTTACGATAATAACACGACCAAATCCTTCTGTTGGAATATCTGGACTATTCAGCACGCTGGTCGATACCTTATGATCAGTATCACTAAAACAGCCGTGCTCTTGAGTAGCAGACAACTGCTCTGGTGGCACTCGATGATAGATGGGGCACTGCTCGCTGGCTTTTTCGCAGGCCCGTATCATGACTAGTTGCCTACTGGGCCCTTCTGGGGCATACAAACAAATACATCGTTCATCCAATGCATCGATTGTATCCTCCAATTATGAGCGAATGCTGTCACTTGATCTCTCTTTTTTGTTGATGTCTCTCTTGTTTTTTGTAGTGGTGTTTTTTGATAAAACGTATTGGTGTTACTACAAATAACGATACTTTTATAGTAACAAAAGCGTTTTGTGCTTGTCCAGACAATTACCCACGAATTAATAACTCAGGCGAGCGATACCCGCTGATAATCATCAGTTTCAGATAAGTCAACGTCAACCCACGGGGCGTCTATCATCTCGTCAAGTAGCAACTCGTCTCTGGTGATGAAAAAGCGAAAATCTTGCAATGATGACTCGGTCTGAGCAAATAAACGTGACTCGGTGCTCTGATTGCCAGCTACCAGAAGCACTTCTGGGTAGCTGCCTCGAAAATAATCAGCTGTATCTTGATGTTGCCTTAAGCGTCGACGCATCAGCCACGTCGGCACCTGGGCTGGCATATAGTCGAGCAGGTAGGTAAATCCCGTAGCGGTGGTGGGCGGCTTCAATAATAGTTCCGGTAGCGGACTCAACCAATCAGCTGAAGACAGCTCCTGGCGAGTATATATGTCGTGGTGTGGCAGCTGCTGCTGCAGACGCAGATACCGAGCAACCCGCTCCAAGCCTTCATCTATGAATGGCTCGGGCTTGTTCTGATTACCATAATGGCGACGCAGACCAACCTCAGGCAAACCTGTGTGGTGACGTAGATAAGCAATCCCCTTGGTCGTTAAACTATAACGTGCTGCTTTTCGGCGCAACCGATAACTGGATTCATAATGTTGCAGCACATATCCTCGACTCACAAGCACAGAAAATCTTTCATATACAGTAGAGCGATCACGCTGAAGCAAAATACCAGCTAAGTCAGTCGTTAAAAACCGAAAACGATACAATAGCTCTAGACTTGCTACTTGAGATCTAGTCAAAGAATTCTTTGTATGATGAGATGTATAGTTCGGCACATTTTCCTCTCCCCCACCACATTATATTTTTTCTTATAGTATATATAGTAAAGGGAGAATTTTATAGCTTACTTACATCTGTTAGAACAAGCAACAATGGTATATTCCGTTAGTGGGGTTTTTGTTGGCCTACTTAAAAGGTAAGTCCAGCGAGGAATTCATCGACAAAGTCGAGGTCGTCGACCGATTCGGTTTGCGTGTTGCCAAAGGTGAAATAGTAAACGTCACCGTTTATATCGATATTACCGCTCGGCCATAGTGCGGCATCGAGCCGGCCATCACCCACTGTGGTGCACCAATCTTCTGCTGGGTCGCAAAGCGTTACGTCTGTGTCCTGAATAATAAACTCGCCATCAACGTACTCGTACTGCCACGTAAAGTCACTGGCTGCTCCGCTCTGAGCTGGAGTACGATTGATCTCAAAGTAATCACCAGTTGATTGATTGATGAAAGAAAAATGCTGCTGCGGCGCACCAGTAAAAGTAAAGATGCGCTCGTCTGTCTCGGAAAACCCTACTGGTAACGCGAGAGTGAAGTAGTCGTTTTCTATGACCGTAGGCTCAGGTGACTGATCACTAATTGCCTGCTCATCGTTCTCCGTGACCTGTTCGCTGGTCTCGGCAGCCTGCTGCGTGTCCTCGTCTGCCTCTTGATCGTCTTGCTGAAACCAGATAAAGCCTACGAGGCCTATGATGGCTAAAATTATAAGTGCTAATAATATCTTCTTGGCTGACATGTGCTTTCCTCCTGATTTGTGCCTAGTATAGCAAGTGGTAGTTGACAGTAAACAGCTGACGGCAGACAGCTTTGGGTTACGAGGGTGGGATGTAGCACGTAGTATGTATGACGCAAATGCTACCAGTAGCATGCAGTACGTATGACGTAGTATGTGTGGGGCGCAGGGCACGAAAGTTTTGCAATATGGAATACGGAGTTTGGGATACGGAGAGCTGCGGGGTGGATCGTTGCCTGTGGTAAGTCGACTTGCGACCTGCCCCTTTCCCCGCCACTTACTACATTATGCTTGCTACATGCTACTCCAACAGCGGTTGATGTTTTGATGCGTTTGTGCTAATATGCATGTATGCGTACAACAATTACACTACATGATTCCTTATACCGTAGGCTCAAGATACGAGCGGCAGAGACTGGTGAGT
>PXCI01000055.1 GCA_003566675.1 Clostridia bacterium | reverse complement strand
CTCTGGAATGGGACGAAATACGATTTCATCGATTTCTGGCCGGCCCTCAAAGAAATCATCGAAGGCTTTGAGCACGATCCGGTCATTGGCCACCCATTCCTCAAATACGTAGGGACCAGCGCCTACAGGATTGGTCTCGAAGTACTCGTCTCCCTTTTCCTCCGCGATGTGCTTTGGCACGATTCCCGCATACAGGTAGTAGATGATGGGCGCACTGGGATAAGCCAGTTTGAACTCCACCGTGTAGGGATCGTGAACGATGATCTCTTCAATGGGATCGTAGAACGCGATGTTCCTTGCACCAAAATCGGGATCCCTGAACGTATCAAAGGTGTACTTGACGTCCTCTGCTGTCAGCTCCACTCCATCGTGGAACAGGACTCCCTCGTGAAGATGGAAAATGTACGTTGTGTCATCGGGCATTTCGATCTCTTTAGCTAGATAAGGCACAATCTCGAGATTTTCGTCATACACGAGAAGCCCAGCATAAACCAGGTTGATAACGTTAGCCGAGGCAACATCAGTCGTCTTCCTGGGACAGAGGTTGGTCGCATCCGCGCCAACCCCCACCCTCACGACGGACGGGCCGGTAGGCTCTGGTGGATCTGAGGGCGTAACATCATCGTCATCTCCGGCAGTCGTTCCACAGGCTGCTACGATGAGTGCCATGACCACTAGTACAACAAGCAATGACAGTCTCTTATGCCAATGCATTCGAAAAATCGCCTCCCCCTATTTTATTTCTAGCGAATATGTTTCGCTTTACACTATTTCTGCACCGCATAGCAAAATCCTTTTATGCTAAGCAATTATGAAACATATCCCCCCATATTATGTTATAGGTGGCGAAAATAGCCACATTCAGCCCCTGACGAATCGCCCTTCTCGCAGTGTCCGTGCGGCAGTAGGCGTTCTGGCATCCCCCCTGCCTCAAACCGCACCTGCTGCCCAAATTAGACGTGCAGATGGCCAGGCTTGGCAAAGCCTTGCCGATGAGACAGGACGCTTTGGATCACGAACCTACGAACACTAAAACCCGACGCTGCTGACCTTGCCGCAAGACGGCCTGTGTGTCTATGCTAACTCTGCAGGGACGCCCCAGAGATGAACATTCTGGGCAGCAGGCTCAGCGCTGACCGGCGACATCACCAGTATTAGGGGGCCAACAGGGTGACAAAATTTGAAGAGATCCGCGCACTGTTTCCAACCACAAACAACATCGTCTACGCTAACACGGCCGCTCGCAATCTCATCTCTGAACCAGTGAACCGCGCAATCACAGAATATCTGCAGGAGCGACAGATGGGCACAGCAGACAAGTCGGAATGGTTTGTCAAAGTCGAGAAGGTCCGCGATAAGATGGCAAAGTTGATTGGCGCTGATCCGATCGAAATTGCCTTTGTGAAAAATACGTCCGATGGGATCAACGGCGCGGCCCTAGCTCAGGACTGGAAGCCCGGTGATAACGTGATCATCGTGCCGGACTTCGAGCATCCCAGCAACATCTATGTCTGGCTTGGACTGAAGCGCCTTGGTGTTGAAGTCCGAACCCTTGATCTAGACGGTCCCGTGGTCACCGCCAGCCAATTGGAGCAGGCTGTCGACGAGAGAACCCGGCTCATTGCCATCGCCTCCGTCTCTTTTTCAACCGGCGGGCGAGTGGACCTGGCGGCCATCGGTGAATTCTGTGAACAGCAGGGGATCTTCCTCGTCGTCGATGCCGTTCAATCCCTCGGTGTACTCTCCCTTGACGTTAACAAGACGGGTGTCCCTGCCTTGGCCTCCGCTACAAGCAAGGGCCTGCTCGGACTTTACGGCATGGGAATCCTCTACTACAAAAAGGAGTATGCAGAGAAGGTCCATCCCGCCTACCTGGGACGATACAGCATTGACCTGGGCGAACAGCACGAACAGTTTATGGGGGATTTTGGCTATGACCTGGCACCGGGTGCGAAGCGGTTTGAAATTGGTAACTACAACTACCTGGCCATCCACGCCCTAGACATTGCCCTGGACCACATCCTGGACATTGGAATTGACCGCATTGAACACCATATTCTGAGCCTGACCGAAACCCTGACCCAGGGTGTTGTTGAGCTCGGCTATGGGCTCAAGAGCGCCCTGGAAGCAGGGGCCATGTCCCACATTGTGTGTCTTGTTCCCGGAGAGGGAATGCCGTCGGTGACGAGTTTATCGAACTGTTTGGATCAGAACGGGATTCGCCATTCGGTCAGAAGGGATGCACTCCGGTTATCCTTCCATGTTTACAACAACACCGACGATGTGGAGGCCATCCTGGAGGCTCTGAAGCAAGCCCGAGATTGCACAAAGGGCTGAACGCTGTCGCCTGTGCCAATGGGCACCCATCGAAAACGGGAGAGGATGATTCCAGTGAAATCGATCGACCTTCGCAGTGACACCGTCACGCAACCCACGAGCCAGATGCTCGATGCGATGCGCCATGCCGAACTGGGAGACGAGGGCTACGGGGATGATCCCACACTGAACCAACTGGAGGAGCTCGCAGCGGCCAGGGTGGGCAAGGAGGCAGCCATATTCACAGCAAGCGGAACCCTGGGGAACCTGGCTTCCGTCATGGCGCACACCTCGCCGTCAGACGAGATCATCGTCGGCCATCACAGCCACATTCTCTGCTCAGAGAAGGGCGGAATCAGCGCCGTGGCCGGTTGCCTGGTCCGCACCGTTCCCGAAGAGAGGGGTATGCTGCCCCCCGATAAGGTAAGAGCCCTGTGCCGTCCGCCGGGAACACGGCCTCGGACGGGACTTGTGTGCGTTGAGAACACACATAACAGCGTTGGAGGCGTGGCCCTGCCCCTGGAGAACCTGCGCAGCCTGAGGGATACTTGCGATGAGTTTCAGATCCCGCTACACATGGATGGAGCAAGGGTCTTCAATGCGGCCGTGGCGACGGGAGTGAACGTCAGGGAAATCACCCAGTACGTCGACTCCCTGATGTTTTGCCTCTCCAAGGGACTCGGAGCCCCCATCGGGTCCATGGTCGCAGGCACTGCCGAGTTCATCCAGGAGGTCCGGGCAATGCGGGACATGCTGGGAGGGCGGATGAGGCAGACCGGAGTAATTGCAGCAGCTGGCATCTGGGCCCTACAGCACCACGTTGACCGACTGGCACAGGATCATGAAAGCGCCAGGCTCCTGGCCGAGGGCCTTTCTGATCTGGGATTTGATGTTGACACGAACCTGGTAGACACCAATATCGTCTTCATCTGCTTCCCCACTCCCCGGGCCGCACAGCAGCAGGCGCAAAGATTCTCCGAACTGGGTATCATGGCAAAGGCCTCGGGCAACCGCATACGGTTGGTGACTCACTACCAGGTCAACACTGGGGACGTGGAGCGTGTCATAGAGCGCCTGCGAAAGGACGAATGCAGACGCTGAACATGCTCGCAGGGAAACATCCATCATGGTGAGGGGGCGGCTCCAGATAGGCGATGCACACGGAGCATCAGGCAGCAGCGGGGGACATAATCATGTCAGGCCCCACGACCGCCCCGTGAGGCTGATCTTCCATGCCGTCCCTCCGATGTCACTTGAGGTATTCCGCCCGAAGACGATCCGAACTCTCCCTGAGAAGCGAAAACACCCGGGTTGCCAGGGCTACATCCGCCGGACCGAGACCGCAGGCCGGTGTGAGCAGGGATGAGCGGGCCACCTCATCGATCGGAAAACCGGTTCGAGAAGACAGTTCACCGGCAAGTTCCCTCCATCTGCGAACCAGGTCGCCAGCATCGATCTTGTAGACGTCGTCGTCGACGGGCACAATCCCCCAGGCCAGTGTTCCACCGGCCTGCAAAAAGCACTGGATCTGG
>PXCI01000042.1 GCA_003566675.1 Clostridia bacterium | reverse complement strand
CCGCCGAAGCGGCACTGTACAGGCAGGTGACAAAGATCGAACCCTCGGACCTTCGCGGAAGGGGATAGGGAACCCGATCCTCCCGAACGAACTCCACTGCGGCCACCGCCTGCCCTCCAACTCGCCCGAGGTATCCCACTTCGCCCCCGGCAAGTTCCCTTGCCTCTTTTATGAGCCAGTTCTTCTTGTCTTCAACGCAGGAAGCTCCCTTGATGCAGATGGAGGCAGCCTCACCCGCCCCCCCAGGAACGAGGGGAAGGATCTCATCAGGCTCCAGCCGAGGCTTCACAGCCCAATCCGTCTCTCCCGGAATCGGACCCCGGCGACGGTAGCTGTCCAGCATCTGGTTCACACGACCAGGGTAGACCAGGCTGAAGTCATCTATAACGATCATACCTGGGAAGAACATAGAATGCCTTTCGGCATACTCGGGCCGCTTGGCCACATCGATCCACCTGCAGGGCCGTCCGAGCACCGCGGCCAGCTTCTGTCCCTGCTCTCCCATGTAGCGGTAGCCCGGGCATTGAGCTCCGTAGTGAAGATAAAGCACATCCTCCTGCTGCATATACATACCCCTCCCTGTAGTAACGATCCACATTGACAGATACACGGTAATCCGGCCCGGGTCCTGCAGCAAGGCCTGTTTTAGGCAAGCGGCCCATCGATTCGCGAGGGTTTGCACTCCCTGCCCTGGAAAACTACTCCCCTTCTGTGAATGCTGTAGCGTGACGATCCAGACGACGTGATAGGCTTGGGAAAAAGGCTGGGACTTGTTTTCGGTATTCCACATAGTTCTCACCAAATGCTTCGATCATATCCTGTTCTTCGCTCTTGGCCAGCCGCAGATACTTAACCATGAGAATGGGCCACATAATGACTGTGATCAGGGTCGGCCACTGTATCAGCATGCCTACTGTGATTAGGAACAGGCCAGTATACTGTGGGTGCCTGATGTAACGGTATAGTCCCGAGGTGACCAATTCTCCGCGGGCCCTGTGGATCTGACGCCATCCTAGCCCCATGACGATCAGCCCACCCAGCATTACGGTACTGCCGATCTGGCAGACCAGCAGTGTTCCCAGTTCGGGTAATCTCAGCAGGGTACCCCACATGTGCCCCTGCACGTGGGCAAAGGGTTCCGCTGGCCCCAGGTTGATGCCGAAATAGGACACCACCAGGTAGATGGTCAGGGGGAATCCATACATTTCGGTAAAGAGTGCCACGATGAACGCGGTGACTACTCCCATGGATCGCCACTCGGTCTTTTTCCTCGGTTTCAAAAAACCATATATGAACATACCGAAAAAGACGACGTTCATCAGAACGACTATCCAGAGACTGTAGTCATATGTCACCTTTTACTCCCCCTCTACCTGTTGCCTCTTGTATCTCATCACGGTTGTATAGATCGGTCTGCCCGCAGGTCATCGTGACGTATTGTGCCCGTGCACCTTGCTGATGTGCACGGGCAAGGGAGGGAATGGTACGAGATGATGACCTATGCTAGCTTGTAACCTGCTTCCTGTACGGCTGTGGCAACTTCACCCTGGCAGAGCTCTGCGTCAGACTGCACCGTGACCGTTCCGGTTTGAACACAGACCTGCACCTCATTTACTCCATCGAGGGTTTCAAGCGCAGTTTTCACCCTCATCGCACAATGTTGACAGGTTATGCCTTCCACTGTATAGGTTGCTTTATGTCCGTAGGAATCATGGGAGCAACAGGGCATATTCCGGCACCTCCTCCCAAAAAGTAGAATCAACAGTATGCACGCTAGATACCCTACCGGGGTATCCTATAGAATGCATTGTATTGCGAACTCTGGACGTTTGTCAAGGAAGCGGGCGAACTTCTTTGGCGGCAGGAGATCAGCAAGCCACCTGGGACATCCAGATTCACCAGGCAGCTTCGGATCCCTGCTGATGGGTTTGGCATGGCCTGTGGCCTGGACTCTGTTCTCCTGGGGAGAGATCGGGGGGAGCGACGATCCCCTGGTGCGGCATTGCAGAGTGGGTTACTCTCCACACTGCACCGTGTCCAAAACTCACAACTCCTCCCGGACCCGGAATAGGCCATCGCACTTGCAGTAGGTGAGTCTTGTGTGTCGATGAGGCGGGTTGGCCGTGGATGGTAACGGTGATCGAGCTGATCAGTAGAAGTGCCGCTGAACCAGGACCGTCTGTCCGGAGAGGCCTAGCTGTGTCATGATTGAGATAAAGGTCACTTAATCGATGCTTGGGGGAGCTGCAGATGCTGAGAGGGAAGGCAAGCCTTCCGACCCTTGGAACCTGATCTGGGTAATGCCAGCGCAGGAAAGGTGTCAGGTGTCTCGCATCCGCTGTTCATGCAGCGGCTTCTGTTTTTCATACCTCGATGTACCTCCCCCCGCAAGAGGAGGAGACTTTATGGATAACAAGAGGGTACTCATACTCGTGGAGTCGGCTGTGGTTATTGCGATGGCTCTGGCATTAAGCCAGATCAGGCTGTTCCGGTTGCCCCAGGCAGGCTCGGTCACTCTGGCTATGGTTCCGCTGGTAGTACTGGCCTACCGCCGGGGGGCGAGGGCCGGCCTCATGGCGGGCATAGCCCTTGGGCTGCTGCGGTTGACCCTGGATGCCTACGTTGTTCACTGGGCCCAGTTCATACTGGATTACCCGCTCGCCTTCGGACTTGTCGGGCTTGCCGGATTCTTCCCTAATCGCAAGTTCCTCGGCGTCGTGTTGGTTATCTCGGGCGTTTCATCTGTCATTTCGCTGCCGGGCTCGTGTTCTTTGCAGAGTTCGCGCCCGAGGGAACTCCCGTGGTTGTGTACACTTTCATCTACAACATCTCGTTCATTTTACCCGAGGCTCTCATAACGTTTGCCGTGCTGTACTGGCTGTTTCCGCGCCTGGAAGAGGCCCTTCCCGCCAACAAAGTGACCCGCTGAATCTGCCGCCGCTCCGGGTTTGCTCCTGGAGCGGCGAATTAGTTTACCACGAGCCATGCAAGTCAGGGTGGTCTCCTGAAGCACCTATGGCCAGGACCACCTGCAGCATCGAAACTCCCAGCATGAACTGCAAAAAGCCTCCTTGGCAAAACGGTCGAGCCTACCGATAAGGAAGGCATCCCGCAATGGTGTTGAATACTACCCGAGTTGTTAATCGATACCGTGGTCGCCACGTTATCGGGCTTCTTCCTGCTGTAACAGCCCCCTTATCCACCTGTTTCAGATGGTCATTTACATGGTGATCTTGCGCGTGTCTGCTGAGGGCACAACCTCATCGCTGTCTTCAACCAGTTCCACGGGGGAGAGCAATAGACATGTTGCCCTGAGCGAGTAGTGGAGGTGTCCAGAAATGATACCAGATGGCGGGCATGAAGGCGTTGGAGCTAACATCGCGCGGGACACAATTCAGCAACCGGGGAAAGAAAGGACGAAACAATCCAGGAAAGTCACTACGTCTCTTGTTGTGACTATTGTCTCAGTTATCTTGTGTTATGGGGTCAGCTGGCGTCTTTCAAGATCCCCATTGTGAATTTTGCGGTTCTTCTCCATTTGAGTTGGCAGGATCGCGGGTCGCGAGTAGCCGTAGGGACATAGAGAGGACATGCAACACCTCCGTGGAATAGTGTTTTGGAATCAGCAAAACAACTCCGAGGAGGTAGCCGCATGTCCCAGCTGAGTATAGCAAGTTTATTTCCCTTTCGTCGAGAAGTCGTTGAGAGCACGCTGGTTGACGGGGAGGAGCAGCTTCGGGTGATCGTACGGCCGGATCGCAGGTTCAGGCCAAGGTGCAGCACATGCCAGGCATTGGGCACAAGGATCTGGAAGCGTGAGACCCGGGAGGTCCGAGATATTCCCATTGGGCCCTTT
>PXCI01000216.1 GCA_003566675.1 Clostridia bacterium | reverse complement strand
GTGCGACCTCGTGCCAGAGTTTGCTGTCATAGGTGTCGAGCAGTTCCTTGTCAGAAGATGACAAGGCGAATTCATACTTCTGCTTGGCTCGTTCATACTCCCACTCGGGCGGCACAGTACGCCGAAAGACGAGCAGCCATGGTACATGGCTTTGGTCGGACAGGGTTTCTATAGCTCCCGAAAAATCGCCGCGCCGCCCACGTTGTTCGGCCCACCGAAGGATTGCTCTGTTCTTGTCATGCTGCAATAAGCTGGCCGTAATCCAGGAAGCCATCGCGATGAATACCAGCGACGCGGCGATCAGCTTTCGCTTCGCCTTTTTGCGGCGAATCCCCTTTTCTGCCTGGGCCGTCAGATTTTCGGTCTCCTTGGCGCCGACCAGTTTTTCCGCTTTACCCAGTTCGCATAGCGCTTGCGCATAGCGACCGGCTTCCAGGAGGGTTCCGGCCTTGGCCAGCAGTTGATCGGCCTGATTGATGCGTGTGCTCAGTGTTTCATCCGTCCGCTTCAATTCGGCATCGTTCGGCGACAACCCCAGCGCCTCGACCACCAGCGGCAGCGCCTCGCGATAACGTTGCGATCCCGCCAACCGCGCCGCCTGTTGCTTCAACTGTTCGACCCGCCGATTACGGGCCGTATCCTGCCGATCCCGCGCCTGCTCGGCGTGCGCGCCCTCGGGACAGGCTTCGAGGTAGGCTTCGCAAGCTTTCAGCGCGTCGGCGTAATTCTCCCGGGCGTTGCAGGACTCGATCTGCTCCAGGGCATGGGCCCAGGCCGCATCGTCTATTCTCCTGCGTGTCTCCTCCAGCTCTCCCGGCACGTCGGCATCGTGCGGGCACAGCTCGCCGTAGGCGATCAGCGCCTTCTCCAGCCGTGCCCAGTCCTGCGAAGACTCGGCCTCCTCGATATCCGCCTTCGCGGCGTTGATATGCTCCAGCTCCGCCTCGGCCTGTCGGCGCAGGCCATCCGCTTGCTCGCGCAGCTTGCCGCCGTCTTCTCCCGGCAGCCTGGCGTCGGACGGCAGCAGGCCGTGCTCCTTGAGAACCCGGCTCCAGCGCTTGTCCGCGGCCTGTTTCTCCATCCGCGGCAGGGCTTCCTGGTAGTTCAAGAAGCCCTCGACATCCGTGCCGCAGCCCCCGCAGATCTTCCTGTGGATCGAGTTCTCGCGCTCGCATTCGGGGCAGATGCGCGTCAGCCCCGCGCCACACTCGCAGAACTTGTCATCGGCGTCATTCGCCGCTCCGCAGGACGGGCAAACGTTGGCGCCCCGGGGGCGATCCGGTCCGCCACTTCCTAGGCCAACCCTGTCCAACGCGTTGATCACCTCGTTCGCGCTGAAATAGCGTTCCTCGGGATTGCTCTTGATGCACTTGAAGATGCACTCGGACAACCCCGGCCGCTTCGGGATCTTTTCGGGATCGACGTTGTCGGGGATTTCGCCGGTGACGAGTTCGTAGATGACCTTGCCGAGCGCATAGATGTCGGCTGTGTGATTGACACTCTTGGCGTCGCGACGCTGCTCGGGCGGCATATAGTACGGCGTGCCCATGCCGTAGCCGGTCATCGAGACCTCGCTCTCGCTGCCCATGCGGGCCAGGCCGAAGTCCACGATCTTGGGCACGAGCTCGTCGCCGTCGCGCTGGAGAAGAATGTTGGCCGGCTTGATGTCGCGGTGCACCAGGTTCTTGCGGTGCGCGTGAGCCAGGCCCTGCGCGATCCCCCGGGCCAGGTCCAGCGCCTGCCGCATGTCGATCGGGCCTTTGCGCGACTTGAGCCAGTCGCCCAGCGTACCGCCCTCGACGTATTCCATGACGATGTAGTCGCCCTCGGCGTCACGGCCGCGATCATAGACGTACACAATGTTCTTATGATTGAGCATGGCGATGGCCTGCGCCTCGCGCCGGAACCGCGCCAGCGTCTGCTCGCCCACCGCGCTCTTCAAGGCCTCCGGGAGCAGGCGCTTGATGGCCACGGTGCGGGAAAGCTTCTTGTCGCGCCCTTTCCAGACCCGGGCGAAGCCCCCGCTCTTGCTCTCCTTTTCTTCGCCCAGTTCGTAGCGTTCCGACAAGGGCGCACGGGACGGCGCCGCTCCGGCCGATTCGTCACCCGGGCTGCCCAGCTTAATCGTTTCAAGGTTGTTCGCCGTGCCATCCGCGGCATGGGGAGCGGCGGGGGCGCCCGGAATGGTCCTCATCTCGCCAAGGGAAACGGCATCCCTGTCCGGCTGCCCTTCGGCCGCCGGCGGCTTGCCGCTGTCCTGTCCCGCGGGCCCGGGATCCCCAGCTTCGGGACCCGTCTTAGCAAACGGCTTTTCCTCCATCGTCCTGAAATCGCTCATGCCGCTCTCTCCGGACTCGAGACCTGATTGCCCGGACAGGCCCGACACGTTCGATCCGCACTTGTTGCAGAAGTTAGAGCCGTCGGCTATTTCTGTTTTGCATTTCGGGCAGTTCATTGTCCGGGCGCCTCCCGGTTGACTTCCACGGGAGCCGTCATGCCCGGAGACCTCCCGGCCGCCGATCAAGCACCCAACCCAGCGCGGTGGACTCTCTTGAGCATCCCTTATGTGCCATCCTTACCCCAACACCCGTGACGATTGGCAACCCACGTCTTCGCGCTGCCCTCCGGAACGATACGCAAGATCACCAGGACCCTCTACTACCTCACTCGCTTGCGGGCATTCCAGAATAGCGCAATAGCGATGATAATGCCCAGTCCGATGAATACCCGGGCATAGTCCTCCCAGAGTTTAGAGATCACTTCCGGAATGGTCCGTTGCACAACCTCGTCGACTACGCTGCTTCCGGTATTGCTCCAGAGGATATCGCCCGCCTCGCGCCCTTCAATGCTGAGCTGGATTTCCGCCTCGGCCTGGTAGACCTTTCGCAGGATCTCGTCGCGCACGAGGTAGCGCGGCGTCAAATCGCGCACCGCGCCGACGAGTACCGCATCGGCCATCGACGGCTGGTCGCGCAGCACACTGCGCGCCTCGGCGCGTGTGCGAAGATTGTGCTCGCGCAACGTGACTGTGCCCAGTGCGCTGAACGCGTCGCGCACCAGCCCCGTGGCATAGCTGTCGAGATCGCCGGCCAGCGGCAACAGCGCGGCCGAAATGCCTTCCGGGGCGCGCGCCAGCGTGTCGGTGGCTTCCACGACAGCCGCCTGCAGCGCCTTGCGGACCAGGGCGTCGAGCGCGACGGGGCCGCGCATGTCCATGGCCAGGTAAATACGCTCGGCGAAGCGGTCGCCCCAGAGGTGCTCGCGCGTTTCGAGGGAACTCAAGTGCAGCTCGATTTCGGCATAGACCATGCGGCCGGGTTCGATACGTTCGACGACCTGGCCGTACAGCACCACCTGGTATTCACGCAGCCGGCCGAACTGCACCAGCGTGCGCTCGTCGAGAATATCCAACCTTCGCTCGCCGCGCTCGATGGCCTCGACAATCTCGTCCCAGAGTTCTTCGCGGGCATCCACCACGCTGAAGCCGGCCGCCGTCAACGCAGCGCGCAGCCGGCCGTCGATGCCGAGATCGCGACCGCCGGCAATAGGCAGGACGGCCACCGTGCGGTCCCGCGCCGCCGTCACGCCCGCCAACGCGGTTTGCGCCTTCGCCACCGCGCCCTGCGCCGCCTGATCGCGCGCGTCCTCGAGCGCAACATTCGCGCGGCCCGTCATCCCCGCCGCGCAGACCAGCATCGCGGCGCCCATCACTACTTTCGTCCATCGGTTCATCTCACGATCTCCCCGTTCTTTCTTCGTCATCCTGCGACGTTACCTGATTCTCAGATCGAGTTCCGGCTGACCGACCAGCGCATTGAGCAGGCCCTCGGGAAACGCGTCCCGAAGGTAGACCACGCGGAAGTCCGCCG
>PXCI01000076.1 GCA_003566675.1 Clostridia bacterium | reverse complement strand
CCGTTGAAAACAGCCGATCCGCCGGGAGGGCCTGTGTATGACCGTCTGGTGGACTAGCAGGTAGATTGTGATATGGTTAAAGCTGAACTGGATCTTTGCATGTTCTGACGGCCAACGGAGTTGGTGTAGACACGGTACTGTAGGGGAGAGCACCTATCATGTCCGTCATCATCGATGATGATCCAGAGGGACACCGCAGTGGCCACAGGGCACCTGGCGGGAACGGTCGATCACGGGAGTGGTCCTGTGGTAGCCAGGGTTGAACGCATTGGACACGAAAACATAGGAACTGCGAAACCGATTTTGAGGGGAAGAGGGTACATGAAAGGTAGAAAACTGTTGATGATTCCAGGTCCCATCGAGTTTGACCCCGAGGTCATGAGTGCTCTGGGCAGACCCACGACCAGCCACGTGGCGCCGGACTTCATCGAGTGTTTCGGCGAGACCCTTGAGAGGGTGAGGGAGGTCTTTCTGGCTCCGTCGGCCCAGCCCTTCGTCCTGGCTGGTACAGGGACCCTCGCCATGGACGCTGCTGCAGCTAACCTGGTTGAACCCGGTGATGGGGTATTGGTGGTCAACTCTGGTTACTTCAGCGACCGGATGGGCGATCTGATCGAGCGTTACGGCGGACGGGTCACGCACCTGAGGGCCGAGGTGGGAGACGTCCCCGGGGCACCGGAGTTGAGAGAGGCCCTCAAGGCCTCGGACTACAAGATCGTCGCCATGACCCATGTCGACACGTCCACGGGTGTCTGCAGCGACATCGAGGGCCTCTGCCGGGTTGCCAAGGAGGCCGGGTGCCTGACGATCGTCGACGGGGTTTGTGCAACGGCGGGCGAGGTGTGCCACAGTGAAGCGTGGGGCGTCGACGTCTACCTGACTGCGTCCCAGAAAGCCATTGGGGTTCCACCCGGGCTTGCGCTTCTGACCGTCAGCCCGGAGGCGATGGAGGTGTTTGCCAACCGCGAGCATCCCGTGAGCAACTACTACGCTGACTTCGCCAATTGGCTGCCGATCATGCAGGCCTACCTGGAGAGGCGGGGAGGGTATTTCGGCACCCCCGCGGTGAACCTGATTTATGCCCTCCAGGTCAGCTTGGGCCAAATTCTCGATGAGGGCATGCAGGTGAGATTCGAGCGTCACCGGAAGCTCGCCAGGGCCTTCAGGGCTGGTGCGGCTGCCCTGGGACTGCAGCAGGTCCCGGCCTGCGAGGAGAAGGCCTCCTCGACCCTGACCGCCCTGTACTATCCCGAGGGCACCGATGCGACCCTGCCCGGGCTCATCGGGGAGGAAGGCGTTATCGTGGCCGGCGGCCTGCATCCCGAGATCAGGGATGCCTATTTCCGCGTGGGGCATATGGGCGTCTGCAACGCCGCAGACATCCTGGCCACCCTCGGTGCGATAGAGCGGGCCCTCACCAGGGCTGGCTACGCTTTCGAGCCGGGTGCCGGGCTCGCCGCAGCACAGAGGGCGCTCGGATAACCTGAACGGTGGATCGTTGTCCATGGCCGGTGCTCCCCGCGTGCAGATCCGATGGTCGGTTGCGTTTATCACGGCAATGCCGGAACGGATTCTGTGCCGGGGAGGACCGGTTTCGTTTCCCTCGGAGTTCGGAGGGCACATCGTCAGCCCAGGGCATTCAGGTCCTGGGTACACCGGGAGACGCCCCCGGCATTCTGGCAGGGTAGAGTCTGCCGTGCACGGTGGGATCAACGGTAGGCACATGAACCACTGGGTCATTGCCCTGCAGGGTCATCAGAGACGCTTTTCGCTGGTATCTCATTCTATCTGAGAGGAGAGGCATCGATGCGAATACTGGTCTACGGAGCAGGTCCCATGGGCAGCCTGTTCGCGAGTCACCTACAGTGGGCGGGTCACGACGTGTCCATCCTCGCGCGGAACCGGCGCCTGGCTGACCTGAGGGAACACGGCATCGTTCTCGAAGACCACATCACAGGCGAACAGACCGTGACGCGGGTCCATACTGTTGAGACCTTTGGCCCTGAAGATGACGATGACCTGGTGATGGTGATCATGCGCATGAACCAGGCCGTCGAGATTCTGCCCACACTGGCCGCCAACGATAGGGTCAACACATTCCTGTTCTTGATGAACAGCATTGAGGGCCCCGGACGGTTGGTTGACGCCCTGGGTGAGGACCGGGTCATGATGGGTTTTCCTTATCCCGGTGGGTATCAAGATGGACCTGTCACCCGCGTCGTGACTGCGGATGAGAAGAACCGTTGGATCCTTCCCATCGGAGAGGCAGGTGGACGGGTGACACAGCGGACCCGGGCCGTCGCGGCGGCACTTCAGAAGATGCCTGCCTACAAGGTCCAGGTTCGTCGAGACATGGACCGATGGTTGAAATATCACGTCGCCCTGATGATACCAGGGCTCAGTCCAGCACTTTACGCTGCAAACACAGACGTGCGGCGGATGGCTCGCACCCGAGATGCCGTCGTCCTCGCCGTTCGCGGCATGAAAGAGGCCCTTCGCAGTCTGCGTAGGGTAGGATACCCGGAGAGCCCAGGTATCCTTCGGGTGATTCATTGGCTTCCCGAACCCCTTCTCATCCTACGATTCGAGAGATTGCTGAAAACACAGATGATGAAGACCAGCGGCGAGGGACACTTGAAGGCGGCACCTGATGAGATGAGATACTTGATCGATGGGTTTTTCGAGCTGGTTCACGATGCAGGCATCGAGACCCCGATCTGTGACCGCCTTTACGCGTACTACGACCCGGAGACGCCTCCAATTCCCGACGGAAGCAGCGATATCCCCGTCAACTGGACGGGCGTCTGGGCGCTGCTGCTGGCGGTCGGGGCGATTATTGTAGCGCTTGTATTGTCTGATCAAGATTAGGAAGTGGGATTTTACTTGATGAACTCTGTATTGATCGGCTGCTAGCGATCGGGAGCGGTAGGATGCCCTGTGATGAAAACGCCGTCCCTGATCCCCCTGCAGGTCCCTTCCGCTCGCTTCTGCCGGATTCGTTGCTCGATCCATGGATGCGCAGCCGACCGGTCAGGTGCATCTTTCTTTCGATCCGTCAAAGGTTGACCGGGTCCCATTCCCTTGCCCTTTCACACTCCGACAATCATGGGAGATCTCGTGGAAAATCCTGGAGAGTCCTGCCGTCACTGCTGTCGACGGTCGTACTCTTCACTCTGCCCATCCCTGCCCAGATGCTTTGTATGTCTCGGCGGGCGATGAGGGACAATCTTTGATGAAGATACAGTCTCAAGGTAAGGGAGGTAGGAGCCCGTGAGAACACTGAAGATTGTCTCCAAGGAGGCCTTCAACGCTTTCATCGAGCACCTGGCAGAAAAGACCCGCGTCGTCGCACCGGTTGAGCGGGAGGGAGGCAGTTTCTCCTTTGAAGAGGTTCGGGATGCCTCGTCCCTAGAGGCGGACTACATACCCACGCTTAGCTCTCCCAAGAAGTACTTCTTCCCGCCAGAGGAGGTCCTGCTCCGGTTCCAGGCTTCACCGGGCGAGCGTGTCGATGCCGGAGGGGATGTGGAGATGGCGCCCGAGGTGCAGAGCAGCGACATGGTTCTCCTTGGCGTCCGGCCCTGTGACCTGACGGCCATCCGACTCATGGACCAGGCCTTTGCGGATACCTACGGGGATGAGAACTACCTGGAGAAGCGAGAACGGGCGACCGTCATCGGCGTGAATTGCCTCGCACCCTGCGACGAACATGCCTTCTGTGCTGCGATGGGGGCCCTGGACGTGACCGAAGGTTATGACCTGATGCTCAGCGGCCTGGGGGATTCCTGGGTGGTCGACGTGGGTACGGATCGCGGCGCCGAGCTCCTGGGAGATTGTGAGGACGTCAGGGAATTGAGTGTCGGGGAACTCGATCGGTTG
>PXCI01000247.1 GCA_003566675.1 Clostridia bacterium | reverse complement strand
TCAAGGAATACAACACCTTCCGTCCCCATGAGTCACTGGGTGACATCTCCCCCATCGAATTTCTAACCGACCGAGGTCATGCCGAAATTTCTAGCTATGGGTGGTACTGAGTTGGGGAGGTCGACACACTAGTGCGGAACCCATGTCCCCTTATCTACACGCGCCTTATAAACAACCTTATCTTCTGAATCAACGACTCTAACTTCAATAAACTCCGCATTCCGAACCCATAATTCGTTCTTGATTTCCGCGAGCGCATCAATATTCCTAATTCTTTTCTGCCAACAGGGCCAGTTCAATCGCGACCACCGGTAACCAGCGCTCTTGAGCAGGAACCTGAGATCAAACGTCCCTCCTCGGCCCGCTTTATCTAGAGCATTCCCAACCTGCAAAATAAAAACCGAGCCAGACTTGATGAGTGCTGGCAGAGACGAAACATCAATCCACTCCGGATCAAGCATTTCTTGAATTTTGGCGCAAAACGGGCTGAAGCTCCCCCCCTCTGTAACTATATATAATGACATTCGTGCACGAGTAACAGCAACATAGAATAACCGCCTTTCTTCATCCGTGATGGAGTAAGGGCTGTCACCAAAGACGCTGAAGAAAACCCAATTAGGATGAATCAACGGATAGGACCTTTCAACTGCATCAACGATGATAACGGCATCATCCTCTCTGCCCTTGAATTGATGAGCATTATGGACGCTTATTCGATGCCTGTCATTTTCATCGAAATAGTTTCTTAGCTTCCTCTCCATAGACACAACATACGGCAAAGATTCCAGATTAGGAAGACCGCCCATGAAAAACGGAAGTCCTGTTCTACGCCGCGTTAAAAGTGTTATCCCCTTCGAAACCTTTAATTCCTCCTGTATAAGGCGAAGAAGCAAGGGACTTATTACATCACCCTTATGGATTGCCCGTTCTTGATCGTTCGGGCTGAATAGACCTAAATCTATAAAAGCCACTCGCCCGACTTCTTGTGATTTGGACTCGGACTTCTTTCCGAGACCTGACATCACTGCGTTTCCGGCTTGCACTATAGCTTGATCAGACCGGTAGTTGTATAACAGAGGGCGTCGTTCAGCGCCTGGGAATTCTTTTTCAAAGCCATGGAAATACTGCAAATCAGATCCTGCGAAAGCATTGATGGCCTGCCAGTCATCACCCACCGCAGTAACCTGTGCCTGCGGAGCAACCTCGGTTACCGCAGACATTAGACGGCTAAATGGTTTAGAAAAATCTTGATATTCGTCGATAAAGATGAAATTCAACCGGCTTAAATCGCCCGATCTTTCCACCCGCCTAAATATAGTTTTACCATGCTTGACCTTATCTGCAGCGTCGAAAAGAAGCCGGTCGAAATCGGTATCTCCAGATTGCTTAAGGAACGCTAGGTAATCGGAATAAATTTGACAGGCAATTTCCGCAAACTCTCTCTCTCCATAGGTATTTGCGCCACCTGCTTGATGCTGAGAGCACAAGCTGATCATCTGCTCAGGTGAAAGATTTTTCTTTTGTGCTCTGCCAATGAACATAACGACTGTTCTGGAAAAGCTATCGATACTACGTTCACGAACTTTTTCCCAGATTTCTTCCTCCGAAAGGCGTTTTGTTTCTCCCCCTAGATTTGCTAACTTTTGTCGAAGACCCGCCCAAAGATGTGCCGGACCTTCCGGAATATCTTTGGGATATACCTCATAAAGTACCCAATTCTTGCGGCCCTCCCAATACTTTATTTTTTCTTGTGTTTGTCGGTCGTAGGCCGCTTTTCCTGCAAGCCCAAAATACTCGATAATCAAGCCAGAATTTGGGCTAAGTGGCACAGTAAAGTCAGGTCGATAGGGGATACCATCGAAATAATGCGCCCTCTCATACTGGTAAGGAACATCGTGCTCGAAAAGGAGATTTGCAATTACCTTTTCGCCGTGAGATTTGACAAAATCTCCGGCCAGTGTTTCATGGGTTAGTGAACGACGATATCTGAGATAGTCTTCTGGAGAAAGGCTATATCTACCGAGTGCAATTCTCTCCCAATCTTCTCTAAAGTGAGACAGCATTGCGCGTTTCAGTTGATCCTCGAACCCCGCCAGATGAAGACGATCATCGATCATCCTCTGGACCGCGCGACTCAGCGTAAGGTTACCGCCATCGCTGTCGTCATAGATAATGTCTCCATCTGGCAAAACGACCGACCGTGCCAACGCATGGAAGGTCATGACATGCGGAAATGTAATTCCGTTCCGTGCCGCCAATTGGTCTAGCTTCTTCTCCTCTAGATTGGACCAGACTGTCTTCTGGTCATTATTTCTTCCATGAACGCGCAAGGAAAGCTGCAAAAATTTTGCCTTTACCTCCGTTCGTGCTTTCCTATTGAAGGCTAGGACCAACAATGAATTGGCGTCAACGCCGCAATGATGAATAAGAAAAAATACTCGATTGACTATAGTTGATGTTTTGCCGCTTCCAGCCCGAGCGGTGACCAGGAGATTTCCCAGATCCCACCCTATTACATCCATCTGGTTCTCGTCAGGAGTAAAGTCAAGCCACTTCCGCATTTTATCTTCTAGAAATGCTCTTTTAATGTCATGAAATTCCTTCCTTGAGACGATCTCATTGAATTTCTGCTCATACTCAAACCGTGCCGTTAGGAAATTTCTTTCAAAAGCAGACTGAAGTTGCTCTTTTGCCTTCGCGGCCGCCTGCTTCCGAGTTTTTTCTTCCTCCGCCATTTTGCGCCTAAGCTCCTTGGCATCCACTTCTTTTTGCAGCGCTTGCTTCGCCGACTGAAATTCGGCATCAAACCAACTTGTTTGTATTAGCCATTCATTCTCTTCATAACAAGCCTTCGCCGCATCGAAATTAAAAGTCGCAAAGTGGTCTAGGATGATTTCCTCTGCCTTTCGCTTTGCCGCGATCTTCAGACATTTGTCGAACCACTTAGAGTCCAGATGCTCTTTATTCTTGTTATAGATTGCTTTTGCTTGATCAATTTCAAACCGATCAAGCAATCGTTCTATCGCGCGGCTCTTCGACTGAGCACGCTTTGACATTGAAGAAACTCTTATCAGCCGTTCTATTTCCCGTTTGAATTCGTTTGGGCTAAGAGCGTCTTTGTTATTAAAGATATGTATCACTGGCTCCTCTTGCGGATCTAGCCGAGCTGCCAAACGCTTCACTTTCGCAAGTAGCCTTAGCTGATTTGGAGTTAATTCATCCTCATCCAACAACATTGACAGCACACCCGCAGAGACCACCGAAACATCGCGACGCGCTTGCGGCCAGGAAATTCCGATCAACTCTTCGAATGCTGCATGAAAGGCGGATCGGGGCTCGGTGAACCGCGCGATTAATTTGCTTTCCCTTTTCATAATCGAACCAAGAGCTATCGAATATCTTTTATCTCAAACTGGCCAGAAAAGCCGAGTCAGCGGGATAAGGGCGCGGGTCTCCTGATCAGCCTGTTCGTAGTTCTCGACCAGCGCCTGGACAAGATCATTCAGGTCCCAGAGCATCAGTGGGATATTGGCGCGTTCGGCCTCATAGCGGGCGTCTTTGGTAAAGCCGCCGGTGGAAACGAAAAGACCCTTGTCGCTGGCGTGGCGCCCACCCACCAGGTTACGGATGTCTTTGCTGCCGATGGCCGTGCCCGTGCGGTGTTTGACCTCAACAATGATCCGGGGTGACTCAAAGCCGAACCCGTCTGGCGAGGCCAGGATATCCATCCCCCTATCGGAGCCCTCGGGCGTTACTCGCGTCTTATAGCCCATTGAGCGCAGAACGCCAGCCACAAGAAGCTCCATTTCCCGAGAATCCAGCCGGTTAATCCGATCCTTAACGATTTCCAGCGCGCGATCGCGGTACCCGGCCAGCAGCGCGTTCTCGTCTTCATCTTCGCTTTCGGCAGAAACGTCGTTGTCC
>PXCI01000145.1 GCA_003566675.1 Clostridia bacterium | reverse complement strand
TTGCTCTCGGCCCAGGGCACCGGCACCTGGTGGACGCCGTGCTCCGGACAGCGAACGCGCGGCACTTGCGCCACCAGCCAGGTCTTGTACTGGCAAGTATCCAGATGCCGCCACTTGCGCTCCCGTGTGTCGTAGCCTGGACAGCTCGCCCCGCACTGCGGACAGCCCAAGTCTTCTCCGGAATGTCGGATATGGACGGTCACACCGGTTGCCGGCAGGTCGACTTCCACCTCAGAAACCTCCCAGGGCGACTGGATACCCAGAATCTGGCGGTAAAGCTCGCGGTCGTGCATGGACTGGACTCTCGTCGGGGCCAGCACATAGGCTATCTGAACTGGTCAGCCCACACAAAACCGGGAAGAGCCCCTAAATACGAATAATTTACCAAGGAGAGACACGTAGGATGAAAGTCGTTAACAGTCGTTACATATTGAGTGTGGCTGCCTTATTCGTGCTTGTGCCCGCAGTTGCATACGCTGAAAGCTACGACCCTATATTGGTAAATCATAGTGCTAACTCTGTTGCCTGCTTCAACGGGCAATTAGTCTCAGTAGGCGGCAACAACCTAACTTCTGCTCAGGCTCACTATTCCAGAAATGGAGCGCTATGAAATTCAGGTAATGTTGCAGAGGGTACATCAGGTGTTCTTGGTTTGACGAACAGCAATGACTGGGCAGTCGGAGTCGGATGGGATGGCACAGTAATTCGGTCGCAGGATGGGGAAAACTGGGTATTAGGAGATTCTAGCTTAACCGATTCGGCTGATCGACCACAGAGTGTGGCCTATGGCAACGGCGCTTTCATCTTCGTCGGCGCTGGTTTTTCTAATTCTACTTTGTCACGTTTCAGCCACGGTAAATCAATCACTTAAAACTGCAGGCGCCTCTGGCCTGGCTTTTGGCTTCGACCTTCGCCTGGCTGATTCAATGGCTGCCTGACGTCTTCGATGGCGCTCTTTCATCAGCGCCTTGATGGTCTGCTGATCCATGTGGCGCGCCGGCAATGTATGACAGAGCATGATCTGAATGTCATAGCAGCTCAACAACGGATAGGTCTCCGCGTTGATCATCCGCTCCTCAAGCATGAACTGCTGGGCCATCATGACCAATGCCATATGTCGATGCCAGGATAGCCACTTCCTGGCTTGGTAGTGGCCCAGACCCATATGACTCTTTGCATCCTGAAAGGCACGCTCAACCCAAAAGCGTTGCGCCTGCATGCGCCCCAGTCTCGATAGACTGACGTCAACCGGCGCATTGCTCAGGCTGTATTTGATCGTATTCGACTTGCCCACTTCACGACGACAGATCAAGTGCCACTGGTGAACGGTCGCTGATTGCTTGTCCCATATCCAGACACGGGTGCCCAACAATTCGACAATCAACGACCCACGTTCACCGTCACGCAAGGTCGTTCGTTTCCAGGCACTGTCCGGTTGGTCAGCGACCCATGCGCCGACCTCGACAGGTTCCTGATCACTGCGTAGCCGGCACCTTGGCCGACCCTTGCCGGGCTGACTGGCTGGCACATAGGGTGCCGGGTCTTCAAGGTAGATGTGGCGATTCTTGCGAATATCCGCGATAAAGGTTTCGCCTTTCTCATCAAGCCCTTGCAGCAATTCCATGGATGAGCCATAGACGGCATCCATCCCCACCCACTCGAATCGAAGCTCGTTGCTACGCGCCTGCTCAACGATCTCCATCGCCAGATCAGGTTTGGTCTTGTGAACACGCGCCTGATGGGGAATGCCCGCCTTGGCACAGCGCTTCGGGTCGCCCGTCCAGACTTGCGGAAGATAGAGCCGGGCATCAATCAGGCTGACGTGCTGGCCCTTGCCTAACGCGCCAAATACGCCCACTTGGCAGTTGTCCGTCTTGCCCAAGCGACCATTCCACTGACGAGCCACACCCACCGAATGCTTGCCCTTCTTGGCAAAACACGATTCGTCAATGTACAAACCAGAACCTTCATCACCACCGACCGAGTCATTCGCAGATCGCGCGACCTTGTCCATCACCTCACGATGATCCCAACTTGAGTGGGTCAGAAAGTTCTGAAGCACTTGACTGTCACTATCCGGAACTACTTCGGCCATGCGCTCCATGTTTCTCTTCGGCGATTGCATCAAGCCACACAGATATTGCCACGTCTGATGACTGACATCGTGGTTACCTGATCGAAAAGCCCCATCAAACCGCCCTGAAAAACCGTTATAACGACCCGAAACCCAGTCGAATAACTGGTCATCACCAATCCCGTTTTTTGAGTTACTGTGCGAATTTCTGGAAGATCATCCTGTTTCCATTCCTAAATCGCCCCCTTGAGCAATATTCTACCCAACCCATTGATTTAATGGAAGTTCAATGTGACAAAGTAGAATTAGCATCAGGTGTCGTGCTCATATCAATCTGATTCCTAGTTTTTGAACTTTCCGAACCGACGTGCAATCGCAATAGCCCTCGGGATCAGACAAAGCAAGCTGTAAGTGGGATTAGTCAACGCCAGCGCCAACCTACATCTCGTTGGATGGTATTCACAGCACATCGCGGATATCAAGTTGCACTGGAGCTGTGTTAGCCCAACGACAAATTGCCTCTCCTAGAGTATCCCGATATGCCGGGGGATGGCCCTGGCGACTCGCAATGTGGAGGATTTTGCCGATTGTGATTTGCGGTTGATCAATCCGTGGGAGCCGGAGAACTGGGGATAAAGCCCGTTCTCAGCATGCTCGGCATTCTTGTGATGAATTCGAATCCGTCTCTTGCAACATTTTTCAGCTCAAATACGTCTCTTGTTCCTTCAGGCTGGTCGGACTAAGGTTGCGGTTGGTGCACGCAGTCATTTGGATGCGCGTCATGATTTTGCCTGGGACTATGAACATGGAGAGATTGCAGATGGGGAAGGGATTTTTGGCCAAGATGAAGGACCGCTGGTTTTCAGCTGGCCTTTTGGGTTGCGCATTGATGATTTCGATGACTGCAACTGCAGGTGAGATGCGCGGGCAGGGTGCCGGGCTGGTGTTGTCCGGGCAGACGATGCATCCGCTGCTGGCCGAGGCCGAGGTGGAAGTACGTTTTGGCCAGACGGTGGTTGAGTCGACGACCGACTCCGGGGGTCGATTCGATATTTCGATCGATTGTGCGGATGATGATGCCATCGTTATGCTGTTCGTACGTGGTCAGGGTTCGCAGCAGCATATTCGGTCCAGCCGAGTGGTGGATTCCTGTGCCAGCCTGATTCAGCAGGCGGACGGTTCCGGCCACTTTCAGACAGGGCCAGTGTCAGCCGTCAGTACCAGTGTCTACGGGTTGTTACGCTGGTATGTGGAGGATTCGCCTGCTTTGGAGTGGCCTCTGAATGCAGAAGGCTTGCTCCGGGTGCGGCCGGCACTGGCTGGGGACGTCGCCATGCGCTCGGTGAATGTGTTGGTGGCGATCACTGACGGCCTGATCGAGTTGCCGGATGGCATCGATTCAACGTTGGACCTGCTGCTTGATCGTGATCAGTTTTTGGCGCTGGAGTTTGAGCTGTTGAGCGAAGTTGATCCCGATCTATCGGCTCTGGCGCGAAGGAGGGTGCTTTGGGATGCCCGCTTGAACTTTCGGACCGAAGCGTTGGCTGCTCTTGATGGGGTCGACGTTTATTGCCCGGCCATCGCGAGTGATTGTTCCGCGTCTTATCTTGCTGGACAGGAACAAGACTACTTTAGCAATCAGAATGTTGGTGGCCCGGCAGAGAGTGTGCTGAGAGCTTGGCAAGATATCATTCACGGCGACAATTTTGAGCCGGTTGAAGATAACTTGCGGGCCCTTCGGCTGACGGGTCCACAAGGCGAGTCGCTGTTTGAGTCACAGGCTTTTGTTTTCGTCCCAGGCGTTGGTCAGGTGCCGGCCATTATCGGCACCAAGTACAAGGATTTTCGCTTGTTGAATGCCTCCGAGGCACTGCCGCTAGGCAGTATCG
>PXCI01000069.1 GCA_003566675.1 Clostridia bacterium | reverse complement strand
GCTACAAGATCCGGGCGGCAGAGATGCAGAAGACTCCCTATATGCTCGTGGTAGGGGACAGAGAGGTTGACGACGAGACGGTGTCGGTCCGCACCCGCCAACAGGGTGACCTGGGCCCCCGGCCGTACGTGGAGTTCAGGGAGATGATCTTGCGGGATATCTCTGAGCGGATCATCGCATCCGAAGACTCAGATGGATAGTGAGGGAGGGGACGGGGGCCTTTTCTTGGGCCCCCTTCACCCTCGTGGCAACCCCTAAGGACTCTTCTGGAGTTATTGGCAACGATCTCGTTCGAGGTTAGATTCGATGCGATTGTGTGCGACCCGGCTGCAGAGATAGGCCCCGCCAACCGTGAACAGCTTCGGCAGTCAGAAGAGCCCTCCGCCACGCAATACGTAGCCTGTAGGGGACCTTTCATTCTCAGGGTGTTGGAGTCAGGACAGGAAAACGGACCTCCCTGACAGCAAGCCCGATATGCGTGCAATGGATTCATAAGTAAGGTAGGGAAAGGATCAGTCATACGACAGGCAGAGGAGAGGAGGACTCATGGTGGTTCCCAGAATCATCGAGGAGAAGAGCATTATTCTGGCGGGGATGGATTTCTACGGCTATCCGTATGAAACAGCAGGGGGCTGGTCTGAGGACAACGCAATTGGACAACTATGGGAGCGGTTTACCAGGTTCTGCAGCACGCATGAGGGCGCCATCCAACACCAGGTTTCTGAAGCCGGTTACGAACTCTGGCTCGATGTGAAGCAGAACGAGGAGGACAGGAGCGAGTACATCTTCGTCGGAGTGGAAATCGATTGCGTAGACGATCTGCCGCTAGAGCTCGTAGTGAAGGTTCTTCCGAGGACGCGCTACGGCGTCTTTGCGCTCAAGGGCGCCCAGATAACGGGTGATTGGCCCAAAGCCATAGAGCATAAGTGGTTGCCTGAGGCTGGGCTGCATCAGTCCCACGATTTCATCATTGAACGCTACGATCCTGTCCGATTCAAAGGGCTTGAAGACCCCGATTCAGAACTCGATATCTATGTGCCGATCATCTGACAGGTAAGGTCGATCCATGCCTACCCCATGAGCAGTTAGACCACGCGGACGGTCAATGTTGGCCCTTTGACGGCTACATGGCCCTTGTGATATACTTCGCCCGGTGTATTGAGTGTCGAGAAGAAGTAGGAGCTCCGCTCCTCGCCTGTTGGCGCGTGTCCATGTGCTGCTTGCAGGCTGAGCCATTTTTTTGCCCGGCCCTACAGGGGGATGGGCAAGCGAGCGGATGAGCTGTGTTCATCCGCTTTGATGATTTCTAGGGGGTGAAGGGAGATAAATCAAGAGCTTCGCGTGAATGAGCAGGTTCGCGCCAAGAGAGTCCGTCTCATTGACAAAGATGGAAACCAGTTGGGCATCGTTCCACTGCCTCAGGCGATTGATGCAGCATATGAACAGGATCTCGATCTGGTCGAGGTTGCTGCCTCGGCGGATCCTCCCGTTTGTCGGATTATGGACTACGGGAAGTATAAGTACGAGCAGGCCAAGAGCAAGCGAGAGGCTCGCAAGCATCAGAGGACGGTACAGGTCAAGGAAGTCAAGATGCGTCCAAATATTGAGGATCACGATTTCATGACAAAGACACGACATGCGAAGAGATTCCTTGACGGTGGTAATAAGGTCAAGGCCACCATCATGTTTCGAGGGCGTGAGATTGTTCACTCCAATCTCGGGCGGGAGCTGCTGAAGCGCATGCGAGAAGAGTTGAAGGAGTTGGCGGATATCGAGAGGATGCCGACTCTTGAAGGTCATAATATGGTCATGGTCCTTTCTCCTAAGCGGAATCAGGAAGGTTGAGTCATATGCCGAAAATGAGAACACGTAAGGCGGCTGCGAAGCGATTTAAGAAGACAGCCAAGGGAAGATACAAGAGGGCCCAGTCGGGCAACGATCACCTTCGGAGCAAAAAGACCAGCTCGAGGCGTCGTCGCCTGAGGGGCTCGACCCTTGTATCTCCGACGGATCAGAAGCGTCTGAAGAGAATTCTCGGTTGAGATACCCTGACAACAGCAGGAGGTAGAGTGCGATGCCACGAGTAAAGCGTGGGGTGACGAAGCGAAGACGGCACAAGAAGATCATGGATCTTGCCAAGGGATACCGGGGCGCAGGGAGTAGGACCTTCCATGTAGCAAACGAACGGGTGCTGAAGGCTCTCTGGTATTCTTATCGTGATCGCAAACAGAAGAAGCGGAATTTTCGTCGCCTCTGGATCACGAGGATCAACGCTGCAGCCCGTCAACATGGCCTGTCTTACAGCAAGTTTATGTACGGGTTGAAGAACGCTGGTGTCGAGGTCAACAGAAAGATGCTGGCGGATATGGCAGTCAATGATGACATGGCCTTTGCGTCGCTGGTCAGGGAGGCACAGGCAAACCTCGATGACTGAATCTGGGGGCGCTGGGTCTCATTTCACAACCGGTGTTATCACCAGTTTGACGAATGAGCGGATCAAACGGGTCCGAAGACTGGGTATGAAGAAACACCGAAAGGCCAAGGGGCAGGTCCTTGTCGAGGGTGTCAGAACTCTATCTTCTGCCCTGGCGGCGGAGCTCGAGTTTGACACCCTCTTTTGTTCTCAGGAGTTTATGCAGGATCCGGCTCATAAGGGGCTGTTGATTCGTGCAGGGCGCCTGGGTGCCAAGATCTTCTCCGTCAGCGATCCGGTCATGGACCGCATCGCTAACGTTGCCTCGTCCCAGGGGGTTGTCGGGGTTGTGAACATGCCGGTGTGGACGGCTGACGAGGTGATCGCCGGCGCTGAGAGGGCTGTCCATGAGGGTCGGCGGGCACTGCTGGTGTGGTGCGACAGCCTGTCGGATCCAGGTAATCTGGGCACGATTATACGAACAACCCACGGTCTCGGCGCTGCGGGCTATTTCACATCGCCCAATACCGTTGAGGTTTTCAACCCTGCCTCGGTGAGAGCTGCTGCGGGATCCTCGTTTTTCCTGCCGGGAGCGGAGGATGTTTGCCCGGACTCGGTATTCGGTTGCGCCAGGTCTCACGGCTACCAGGTGGTGGCGACGGCGGCCCGGGATGGAATGCCACTGCAAGACCTGGACCCTGCCGTCAGAACCCTCGTCCTTGTGGGTGAAGAGGCCGCGGGACTGTCGGCAGACACGGCGGCCAGGGCCGATGTGACAGTTACCATACCGACGGCTGCAAATGTGGAGTCTCTCAATGTGGCGGCCGCCACAGCGATCATCCTGCACCATCTCAGTCCTCTCAGGAGTTGAAGGGGAACCGATCGGCGATCGCCCCTCTCCGGAAGAGTCTTTATGCGCTTCGCCTCCAGCCGCACCAGCTTAGTATCAGCGCGGCGAGTACGCGGCTGCACTCGAACACACTCTCCAGATCCACCGCTTCATCGATTCCGTGGTTGTTTTTTCCCGTGGGGCCGTAGCAGACGCCAACGGAGTCGAACAGGTGAGCAAAGCGCGAATCGACGCCCGAAGTTCGAGCATAGAGCGGGACCCTCTGACCCAACACCTTCTCTGCTGTATTCTGCATGTGCCGGATGAAGGGGTGGTCCTCATCTTCCACCCACGGGTCGGCGTTCCAGCCAAACCATTCCACCGCTGGCGGATGCTCGGTCAGCCAGGGGCTGTCTCCTGCCGCCGCGTGCACAGTGTCCTCCACCAGATTCTTGATGTCCTCGCGGGTCTCACCCGGAACAAACCCGATTCTCGCCTCCACCTCGGCCCATCCTGCCACGGTTGAGGGCCAGTCCCCTGCGCGATAGGTGCCGATGCTGAGGTGACAGGAACGTCCCATGGATCCTTCCTCGAAGAAGGGGTCTGTCACGTCGCGTCCGCGCCTGCGATCGAGCTCGAACAGGGCCGCGACGATCGGAGCCATCTCGGCCACGGCATTGACGCCGAGATGCGCATTACCTGCGTGGGCGGTCTGGCCGGCAACCTTCACACGAAAATAGAGGATCCCACCGTTGCCCGTTCGGATCCGATGGCCGCTCGGCTCCACGGCCACGAAGGCATCGGCGTTGTGGCCGCGCAGGAAGCAGGCCAGTGCTCCTCCTCCGCCACCCGCCTCCTCCTCGATGACACTCTGGAGGGCGACGGTTCCGGTGGGCCGGTGACCCGTCTTGAGGATGGCGCGAAGTGCCGCCCAGGCTGCCACCAGGCCGGATTTCATATCGCTGGCGCCCCGACCGTACATCAGATCGTCCTGTATCTCAGCCTCCCAGGGGGGATGGCTCCACTGCCCCTCCGGTTCTGCGGAGACCACGTCGATGTGCCCATTCAAGATCAGAGAGGGATGAGAATTGTCACCGGGCAGGGTCCCGACCACGTTGGGGCGCCCATCATACCGCTTCTCGGGGGGCAGCCCCTCCCATCCGCAGTAGGCGGGATGGTCGTACAGACCTTGAACTTCCCCGGCTTCAAAGACATCCAGGTCCAGCCCCAGTTCCCGGTACAGGGTTTGCACGAGGTTCTGCGCTTCTCCTTCATGTCCCACAACGCTCGGCGTCCTCACCAGTTTGGTCAGGGTCTTCAAAATAAGATCCCGGTCGTCATCCAGCTGCTCAAAAACCGCTTCCAGCACGTCCTGGGGAACCTGCACCAGGGATCACCTCCGATGGATTTTCTCCGTGGTATGCTCCTGTATGGACCTTTTGGCCACCGGGAACAGCAAACCTCCAGGGCTCGCAGAGCTAATGCGATAATCGGCGGGATGAGGAAGTGGACTACCCACCTGGTATGGTAGACGGGATGAAGCAATCCAAGCACACAGTTCTGACAGTGGGAACAGGGGCCGCCCGGCAGGGAAGGTGAGGGTGAGGGTGAGGGTGAGGGTGAATTAGAGGTAGGAATACGATGGTTGTACTCGAGGGCTGTCCATCCCATTGGATCGATTGATCTGCCAGTTGTCCTCGCCAGCATCCGATCCTGTCGATGACCTTCCGGTATCGCCCACATATCTTTGCAACATCATCATTAAATGGGGGTTTTCGCGATGGGCTCAATGCACTACAGTAGTGTACAGAACCCGTTGTGAGTGGAGCGGTCTATGAAGCGGACGAACTACCGGATTATTCTGTTGTGCCTGGTCACGAGCCTGTACTGGTTTTCCCTGTACGCGTATGTTCCCACTCTCCCGGGCTATGCCAGTTCCCTGGGAGCGACCCACCGGATGGTGGGGCTGATCTTGGGCTCCTACGGGTTCATCCAGATGCTGCTGAGAATTCCCCTTGGCATTCTGTCCGACACCATTAACAGTCGCAAGCCCTTCGTTATCACAGGCCTGGTGCTCGCGGTGATCAGCGCCGTGGGAATGCGGCTCTTTCCAAGTCCGGCATCCTTGCTCGGATTCCGCGCTCTGACCGGAGCCGCGGCGGCTACGTGGGTCACCTATGCCGTCCTCTTTTCCAGTTACTTCCCAGATGAGGATGCGCCCAGGGCCATCGGCTACATTAGCGCTTTCAATGCCGTGGGCCAGATGGCCGCAATGATGCTGGGAGGGACTGCAGCCCACCATTTCGGGCGCAGCGCCCCCTTCACCGTGGCGGCTGTCGGCGGCATGGTCGGTCTGATGTTATCCCTGGGAGTGGTGGAAAAGAAGGCTGAACGAAAGCCGACCCCCGTGTCCGAGTTCATCGCCCTGGGAGGAGACAGGGGTCTCCTCCTTGTATCGTTTCTGGCCGTCCTGCTGCAGCTGATCACCTTTGCCACCGTTTATGGGTTTACGCCCATTGCTGCTGAGAGGATCGGGGCCGGGGATTTTGAGTTGGGACTGTTGACGACCCTTTCCACCTTGCCACGGATCCTGGCAGCTGCCCTGAGTGGCGCCCTGTTCTCCAGGCTTTACGGCGAGAGGAGGACCATCCAGTGGGGTTTCGTGGCCCTTGCCCTGTCCTGCATGACGATCCCCCTGATCCGGACTCTACCCCTGCTCTACCTGACGCAGGTGGCTGGGGGTTTTGCCAGCGGCGTGATCTTCCCTCTGCTGATGGGATTAAGCATCAAGACGGTGGCCGACGGGAAAAGGGCCACGGCCATGGGCTTTTTCCAGGCCATCTACGGGGTGGGCATGTTTGTTGGTCCGGTTTTCGTCGGGTATGTCAGTGATGTGCTGAACCTTGCCTGGGGTTTCTGGATGGTCGGGCTTGTCGGAGTGGCAGGTGCCCTGGCCACGGGGCTTTTGTGGGAGAGGGGTCTTGCCGGATCGGGGGATCCCCTCCCCGGCACGACCTCGCCCCCCGGACAGTCCCGGTGAGATCCAACGGTTGTATGATCACCCGCCTCCGGTCAGTTCTGCCGTGATCTGAAGAAATCTGTCGATGGACTTCGGAGAGGTGTAGTGGGCGGCGGAGAGTCTCACAATGCCCTCCTCGGCGATCTGCATGCCCCGGAGCTGGCGACTTGACATGACAGACTTGCGGGCCTGGACAACGACACCCTGCTCCATGTAGATCTTTGCTGCCTCCTTCGAGTCCATTCCACGGATGTTCATCGGCACAACGCAGGTTCGTTCCGTGAGAGACCCCTCTAGGCCGTAGAGGGTCACCGCTTCCAGCGTCTTGAGACCCTCAGCCGCGGAGGAACCGTTGACCGCCCTGTCCAGCAGGCCTGTCATGTTTGACTCAATGGCGGACATGGCGGCTGTGACCCGCTCTCGTCTCGAATCGGACCCTGTGAAATGCCCGCCCAGCCAGGCAAAGTAGTCAACGGCTGCGGACCATGCGGCGTAGTTAATGTGGTCGGCGCTGCCAAGACTCCAATCATTTGCGGGCTTCTCCAGGACCCTGTCGTGGGGGATGTGGGAGAATCGTTCGGACAGAACAGCGAAGCCGATCCCCTTTTTGCAGTACGTTTTGTAAGGGGCAAACACGTAAACGTCGGCCCCGATCTCATCCACGTCGACGGGTGCGTAGGGTGCATATTGAACCCCGTCAATGATCACACAGATGTCTTCGTTGATCTTTCGGGCTTGTCGTACAATGGAGGCTGCGTCAAGGTAGGCGCCCGTGACATTAGAGCCGTGGATCAGGGCAACCACGGATGTGTTCGCGTCAATCTCTTGCAGGATCGTGTCCACCTGGACTGTTCCAGTCGCCGGACAGGGGTCTGCGGTACGGAACTCCTTGCCGAAGACCTCGGCAGCCCGGTAGAGGGAATCATGGGTGGCAGGGTGGTCCAGTGTCGTCGTCACCACGTTTGAGCCTGGAAAATGGGCGACGGCATCCCGGATGGTGCGAGACAGGGCAGCGGTGGCCGTGAGGGCAGCAACAACGGTGCCGGAGGAACCGAGGAATGTCCGGACATCATCTTCGCCCCGGCTGATCGTGTCCATCACGTGACGGGATCCGGGAGTGTCCCGGTTGATCTGGTCCGCAATGCAGGCTTGCTGCTCCATGATCTTGCCGATTTCCTTGAGCCGGAGCGATCCCGAGGCCGAATCCAAGAAGGTTCGTGAGCCCAGAAAAGGGCATCTGTCAACAAAGGCGAAACGGGACTGGATATCCTGTAATAACGGGGGGCGAAACAGCTGTTCCTGAGGGTTGTCCATTGCATGACCTTCCTTCCAGGTGCTGTCGAGACGTGGCCACTGAAGTACCCCCATCGTATTCTACGTCGGGTGTGAAACCCCTTCCGTGGGGTGTGGGTTACATTGATCTTGACATTGTGAGACAGTTTCCTGCTTGCAGGTCCGGTGAAGGGTCGGCTGAGACGCGGATCGTAGGCTGAGTGCTGGCATATTCGAGCAGGTCCCCAGAGGTGGGCACCATGCCGATTTCGTGCGAGCTGGTCTGGCTGGTCCGATCATCGTCTTCGCAACTCTCAGGGTAGGCGTTTCCATCATGCAGGCCGCTGGCGTTAGTTTCCTGGGCCTGGGCGCCCAGCCTCCTCTAGCGGATTGGGGTGGAATGATCAGTCAGGGTCGCCACCTCCTAAGGGTGGGTAGGGGTTTCCCCGGGCGTCGCCGTCCTTATGACCATTTTCGTCTTCAACCTCATCGGTGACGGTCTGAGGGACGCCCTGGCTCCGGATAGCCGAGAAAAGAACGGAGTCTAAGGAGAAGTCGGCAACGGCCAGCTGATTGCTTGTTCGGTTCATCTAGGCCTGTGTTTGAAGTAGATTAGCCTGGGGTTCTACGCCGGATCCACTGTGCCCTCTGGACATGCGCACGTTCGCAATAAATGGAAACCTGTGCGCTGTCCGGAGAGTGGGGATTTGGGCAGTTCTATCTAGGCAGTGCATCTTCATACTTGGTGGGGTCGTTTTCGCCGGAGCAGACCAAGGGCTTGCCTTTCCAGCAATCAGACATGCTATGATGATTAGCGATGGATGCAGTTCTCGATTCGGACCTTGGCCAACTGAACGAGTGTCGAAATCTTGGAGCAATCTCATGGTGGATTCCGCTTTTCGATGTGTTAAGAACTCCTTTCCTCTTGCTCTTAATTGTATCGTTTTTTGGACCGACGATCTGACTGTTTCAGGGTTTCCTGGGAATAGTGGGTTAGAGGGAGTTCTTCTCTGATAGCATCAGGAGTATCGAATGGGCTTGAGAGGATTCGCGCATTCCCTGTGACTTCCGTAATCCCTAAGCCTTTATCTCCTGCTGGTCCGTGAAAAGGAGGGTCAAAGTGACAAGGTCATTGGCAGAAGCCGTGCTTTCAGATCATTGTGGATCCAGGTGTTCGCCAGGGGTTCATGTCAGCGCTGATGTCGACCTCGTGTACATCACCGATGCATCGGCCTCATCCGTTCTGGACCAGCTGGAACGGATACCCTGCGGGGACCGGGACCTGGTGGCCCACCCTGAGAGGGTGGCCCTGGTCATCGATCACTACGTCCCCGCACCGACCGCATCCGCCGCCAGAATTCACCAGAGGATGCGGGACTTTGCTCGCAGGACAGGTTGCCTGCTGGTCGATGAGGGAGAGGGCGTGTGCCACCAGGTCCTGGGAGAGATGGGGCTGATCAAACCGGGGGGCCTGGTGGTGGGAGCGGACTCGCACACGGTGACCTATGGGGCCCGGGGCGCCCTGGCCACGGGGGTGGGATCCACGGACGCTGCCGTGGCAATGGCCTCGGGAAGGCTGTGGTTTCAGGTTCCAGAGAGTGTTCGTTTGAACCTCGCGGGTCCGTTGTCCCCGGGCACGACAGGAAGAGACGTGGCACTACACCTCAACGGGCTCATGGGAAACTCCGGTGCTGCCTATCAATGCGTCGAACTGTGCACTGCGAACTCCTGTCTCACCGACGATGACCTGGCCGCCATCGCAAACACATCGGTCGAGTGGGGCGCAAAGGCCGCGATTGTCCGAGAGAAGGCCCAGGACACTCTCCCTTCCAGTCCCTGCTATGCCCGGGAATGGTGGGTGAATCTATCAGAGGTCGGGCCCACCGTGGCGCTGCCGCACTCGCCGCACCGGGTTGTACCCGTGGAGGAAGCCGGAAATGTTGAGATCGATCTTTGTTTTGTGGGAACTTGTGCGGGGGGGACGCTGTCCGACATCAGGCAGGCGGCGAGTGTACTGCGGGGATCGCAGGTTCATCAGGGTACGAGGCTCCTGGTGACCCCATCATCGCGAAAGACCTATCTCCAGGCTGTGCGCGAGGGGCTCATAGAGATCTTAGTGTCATCAGGTGCCGTTGTGCTACCTCCCTGTTGTGGACCCTGCTGTGGGGCCGTTAACGGGATTCCCGGCGATGCCCAGTCGGTGATGTCCAGTGCGAATCGGAACTTCCGGGGGCGGATGGGCAATGCCCGCGCGGATGTGTTTTTGGCCTCATCCCTGACCGTGGCGGCGGCGGCCGTGGCCGGGAAGATCACAGACCCGCGGGAGGTGATGCTGACATGATGCCGATGCAGCTAGGGGGGCGGGCCCGGATCCTTCCGGATGCGGTGAATACTGACTATATCATCAGCTCCCGCCGTAAACGGGAGATTGCCGACCTTGAGCGTCTGGCGGAATACGTGTTCGAGGATCTGCCCAGGCCTCTAAACGGCCCCCTCATCCGGGGTGATGTTGTTGTCGCCGGCGAAGATTTCGGCTGTGGGTCAGCGATGGAGGTTGCCGTTGATGTCTTCAAGGCCGTTGGGGTCCCTTGCATCGTGGCCCGATCCGTCGCGCGGAACTTCTACCGCAATGCGATCAATGCAGGATTACCCGTGATCCTTTATTCCGGGGGCGAGGTGGCGGAGGGCGATTTCCTCAGCATCGTCTTTGACCGGAGGCCCGCCGTTGCCAACAGGACTAGCGGTTCCGATCTGAACTGCAGATCCGTCCCCGACTTCGCCGTTCAGGTGGTGGCCGAGGGCGGGTTGCTTCCCTACTACAACCGATACGGCATGCCAAGGGGACGTATTGGATAGTTCTATGCCCCTCTGTTCGGATTGGGTTTCAGCCGGATTGCAGAATCGTGGATGGAATGCGGGGCATGAGTCGTCACCTCAGCCCCGCCCAAAGAGGTGCACAGATTACTGCTGTCTGACCAGCATGGAAATGCCCTGTCCTCCGCCGATACAAAGGGATGCCAGGCCCAGGTGGGCTCCCTGCTTCTGCATCTGATACAGTAGCGTCACCAGGATCCGGGCCCCGCTGGCGCCGATAGGATGCCCCAGGGCCACCCCTCCGCCGTTGATATTGACCTTCTCGGGATCGAGATCCAGCTCCTGCAGGACGCAAATCGCCTGAGCCGCAAAGGCCTCGTTGATCTCGAAAACGTCGATATCATCCAGGTCCCACGACGACGTGCTGAGAAGTTTCCGGGTGGCGGCGATGGGGCCCGTGCCCATCAGGCCGGGACTGACGCCTGCAGAGGCGAATCCTACGATCTCTGCCAACGGGTTCAGGTCTCTGTCCTTCACAGCTCGTTCCGAGGCCAGCACAAGAGCGGCCGCCCCGTCGTTGATGCCCGAGGCATTCCCTGCGGTGACCGTTCCGTCCCGCTTGAATGCAGGCGGCAATCTACCCAGCTTCTCCAGGCTGGTGTCCCTGCGCGGATGCTCGTCGGTGTCCACTACCGACGTGGTCCTCCGACTTGCCACCGTGACCGGGGCAATCTCATCGGCAAAGGACCCATCATCAAGGGCTCTCACTGCCTTTTCATGGCTTCTCAGGGAGAATTCATCCTGCTGTTGGCGGTCGATCTGGTAGGTCGCTGCGATGTTCTCCGCGGTCAGGCCCATGTGGGTGTCCTCAAGGGCACACCAGAGTCCGTCAAGGATCATGGAGTCTTTCATCTGGGCGTGTCCCATCTTGCTGCCCCAGCGCATTGCGTCGGACAAGTATGGGGCCCTGCTCATGTTCTCTGTGCCACCAGCGCAGATGACGTCGGCTTGCCCCAGCATGATGGCCTGGGCTCCGAGGGCGACTGATTTCAATCCCGAACCGCACACCTTGTTCACCGTGAAGGAGGGGGCACTCTCTGGGATGCCGGCGCCGATGGCAATCTGACGAGCGGGGTTTTGGCCCAGTCCGCAACTGAGAACGTTCCCCATGATCACCTCATCGATAGCGTCTGCATCCGTACCGGCCCGGTTGAGGACTTCAACTACGGCAGCTATTCCCAGATCTACAGCGCTCACGTCCTTCAAAGACCTGGCGAAGGAACCCACAGGAGTGCGGGCTGCCCCAACCACATGTGTTCTTTGCACTTTAAAGCCTCCTATCAAGACTCAACTCCCGTTTCTACTTCCCATGGTATTATCACACGAAATGCACGTAAAACCCACCCCGCTGGGGGGGAGTGGGGGGTTATCGGTGTGCGGGTACGGCCCTTCAGACCAGGTGGCTTCTGTCCAAAAAGACGAGCCATGGCGATGTCACGATTGCCATGACCGCGGCCAGAAGGAGGCTCTGTTTCCCGGGAAGACGAAGCAGTTTCCGGGCGAGCATGAAGTTGGCTGCGAATATGAGGGGCGCGGCGACGGCAATGATGCTGAGAAGAAGGGGGTTCAAGGCCGTCGTTATGGTGTATTGGCTCCGGAGCAGCAGGTCATACACAAAGAGACCGGCGAAATCTGCAGCCAGGCCCAGGACGGTGGCCCAACCGGCATAGCGATACAGATCACGGAAGGTGTGTCTGACCGACATGACGTGTAGGGTGGCCTTCACGACCGCCCCGTTGACGATAAAATTGACGATCAGCACGGAGATTAGGACCCGGGGAACGAGAAACTGCACCCAGATCGGGAAATAGACGTCGTAGAGTACGGTGTGGCGCCCTTTTCTCATGGCTCTCCTCCTTGGATGGTGATTGGTTAAAGGACGCAGACATTCGGGCATAGGTTCCATGCTGTAAGGAAGTGTCTGTCCAGAACCCATTTTTGGGCCCTGTAAAATTGACCCGCCCTCCCTGTCATGATATAATCCGTGTGAGCAGTGGAAGGGGAGTGACCACCATTTTTACTCCCGAGTTCTTCTGGTACGTGTTTGAACTGACCGGCTCCATTGAGGCCTATGTTGTCTACCGGTTGTTGTGTGGGAGTTAACCCATAAAGGCAAAGATGATGAACGGGAAGAGTACCTTTCCCCAGGTCTGGGCCAGAGAGGAGAACCAGGGGCTGAGAGTTCTCCCCAGATCGGAGAGGGAAGTTTCCCCCGGGAGTCGCTCGCTGAAACCGAATGGAATTAGGCGAAGCCGGTTTCGCACCGTTAACGCGAATACCGCATCAAACCTTTGTTGTGTGAGGTCACCTTATGGTGGCAAAGCAGGGTGGTACCGCGTGAGTTCAGGCTCTCGCCCCTGGGGGCGAGGGTTTTTTGCGTAATTGGGGGGATTAAAATGGATGTTCTGAAACGTTTGACCGAACTGAAAGACGAGGCCCGGACGAGATTGCAGGCGGCGAGTAGCGAAGAGGATCTGGAAAAGGTGCGGGTGGATTTCCTGGGCAGAGAGGGCCTGCTCACGGGGATCCTGCGGGGCATCGGGAGCCTTCCGGTCGAACAGAGGGCGGACGTGGGAAGCCTTGGAAACCGGGTAAAGGGGGATGTGGAGTCTCAGTTGGAAGAGGCTCGCGACCGGGTCCGGGCCGGCCAGCGTGATCAGCAGCTGCGCGGTGAGGGCATCGACGTCACAGCTCCCGGAAGGGCCATGCCGATGGGCCGCTACCATCCACTGATGCAGACGCTGGACGAAGTATTGGAGGTCTTTGTGGCGATGGGCTATGCGGTGGCGCGTGGGCCCGAGGTTGAGAGCGAGTGGCACAACTTCACGGGCCTGAACCTTCCCGCAGACCATCCTGCGCGCGATATGCAGGATTCCTTTTATGTCACAGATGAACTGGTCCTGCGTACGCAGACCTCACCGATCCAGCTCCGATACATGCAGCGGTTTGCGCCCCGGTTGCCCGTGAGGATCGTGGGTCCCGGTCGCGTCTACCGCCGGGGCGATGATGATGTCAGTCACTCGCCTGTCTTTCACCAGTGCGAGGCGTTGCTGGTGGATCGCAACGTGACCTTTGGCCATCTACGCGGCACCCTGATGGATTTTGCGCGCAGGTTGTTCGGAGACGAAGTCGAGGTCCGTTTCCGTCCGAGCTACTTCCCTTTCACCGAGCCCTCGGCAGAGGTGGACGTGAGCTGCACTGCGTGTGGGGGAAGAGGTTGTTCGACCTGCAGCGGCAGTGGATTTCTCGAGATTCTTGGGGCCGGGATGGTCCATCCCCAGGTTCTCAAAAACGGAGGATACGATCCCGAGGAGGTCTCGGGTTTTGCCTTCGGCATGGGCATTGAGCGCCTTGCGATGCTCAAGTTCGGCATCGGGGATATAAGGTACCTGTACGAAAATGATGTGCGATTTCTTCAACAGGTCTAGGGGGGGATGCAAATGTGGATATCTTATGAGTGGCTCGGACGCCACGCCCAGTTCGAGGAGTCGCCCGAAGACCTCGCTGACCGGTTGACTTTCCTGGGTCTGAACGTTGACGAAGTGGCTCCAGTGCTGGCCCACCGTCTGGACGGTGTCGTCATGGCGAGGATTCTGGAGGTTGAGGAGATCGCAGACGATCTGATGTTGTGTCGGGTCGATGCGGGAAGTGCCGGTCGGTTCCAGGTGGTCAGTGGGGCGCCCAACACCCGCCCGGGCATCTATGCGCCCCTTGCTGTTCCGGGAACGGAGCTGCCCGATGGTACGACGATACAGACCCGCTCGGTGCAGGGAAGACAGTCCCAGGGGATGCTCTGTTCTGCACGGGAGCTGGGCCTGGATCTGGGTACCGCCGACTACCTGTTGGAGGTCGAGGAGGCCCGGCCCGGAGCCCCGGCTCGGAGTGAACTGGGCCTGGATGACTGGGTCCTGGATCTCGATCTGACGCCCAACTATGCCGTTCACTGTCAGAGTGTACTGGGGGTGGCGCGAGAAATCCGTGCGGCCGGGGGCGGCCCCGCTGCATCTCCACGGGAGGCATCGAACGCGGTCGACGATGCTCCAGGCATTCGTGAGCTTGTTTCGATCCGGGTGGCCGACGCTGATCTGTGCCCCCGGTATACAGCAACCCTGGCCACCGAGGTCCAGGTTGCCCCCTCTCCCTGGTGGATGCAGCGGGATCTGATCGCCTCCGGCATCCGGCCCATCAACAACATTGTTGACATTACCAATCATGTCATGTTGGAGTACGGTCAGCCCCTGCATGCCTTTGATCTTGACCGGGTTCAGGGTTCAGAGGTCGTCGTCAGGCGCGCTCGTCCGGGGGAGCAGATCATCACCCTCGATGGTCACAAGCGGATCCTGGAGGATGAGGATCTGGTCATCGCGGATTCGATTCGGGCCATAGGGATTGCGGGGGTGATGGGCGCGCAGAACTCGGAGATTACCGAGACTACGCGACGGGTTCTGCTGGAATCGGCCTACTTCGATCCGCGCAGCATCCTGCGAACCTCTAAGAGGTTGGGACTTCGCACCCAGGCCTCGCTTCGCTTCGAAAAGGGCAGGGATCCCCAGGGGACGGCCGGCCCAACGCTGAGGGCCCTGCGATGGATCCAGGAGCTGGGGGCAGGGCAGCCCGCCGCCGGCATGATCGATGTGTATCCCGAGAGGATTCCCAGGCGGAGGATCCGTTTCCGTCCGCAGCAGGCCAACCGGTTGCTGGGCACCGACCTCGATGAAGTGGAGATGTACTCGTACCTGGAGAGGTTCGGCTTTGACATCGAGGGCGACGGGGACACCGTCCAGGTGATGGTCCCCAGCTGGCGGGCCGACGTCGAGGCGGAGGTGGGACTGATCGAGGAGATTGCGCGGTTGCACGGCTACAACAACATTCCCGCCGCTAAACCCCTGACTCCCGTTCCCGGGTATCGCCCGCCACGGAGCGAACAGCTCACACAGCGGATGCGAAAATTCCTGGTAGGAGCCGGGTTCTTTGAGACGGTGAATTACTCGTGGATGTCCCTTGGGATGCTGGATCGTCTGGGAGCCCCGGAAGGGCACGCGCATCGTCTGGCCGTCGAGGTCTCCAACCCGATGCGCGAGGAACAGAGACACCTTCGCACCACGTTGCTCGGCTCGCTGTTGACCGTGCTCAAGCGAAACCTGGCCCGGGACGGGAAAGAGGACGGCTTGAGACTCTTCGAGGTCGGAAGAATCTACCGATCAGAGAAGCTTCCCCCCGAGGGGTTGCTGGATGAAGTGGACTGCGTGGGGCTGGTCATGACTGGGCCCCGGAGGTCCGGCTTCTGGCAGGGTGACGATCCCACCGATCTGGATTTTTACGATCTCAAGGGAGTCGTCGAGGGGATCATGGACGTTATGCACATCGATGGGTGGAGTGTCGCGCCGACGGAATCGTATTTCCTGCACCCGGGTCGGGCCGCTCAGCTGATCATCGGGGGCCAATCCGTCGGGGTTTTCGGGGAACTGCATCCAGAGGCTGCTGCCGAACTGGACTTGCCTGGCCGCACTTATGTGGCCGAGTTTGAGATTCGGCGCCTTGCCGAGGCGGGGGATCTCGCTCCAAAGACCCGGCCACTGCCAGCCTATCCGGCTTCCGTTCGCGACATCGCCATTGTGATTGAGGAATCGGTGACACATGTCGAGGTTGAACAGACCATCAGGCAGGCGGCAGGTGATCTCCTGGATTCCATCTCTTTGTTCGATGTGTATCGAGGGGGCGCTGTGGAGGAAGGCCGAAAGAGCATGGCCTACAGCCTGACCTACCGGGCCCCTGATCGTACGCTGACGGATGCCGAGGTCGAGAGGTCCCATGGACGGGTGCGGGATGCACTGGCGAAAACGTTGGAGGCTGAACTGCGTTCGTGAGATGAGTGGAGGGTGAGTTGTGACCGTCCTTGGGGTGAGTTCTGTAGCGAAGTATTTTGCCGGAGAGCCCATATTCCGGGATGTGTCCTTTACCGTGGGAAAAGAGGCCCGCATTGGCGTGGTGGGTCAGAACGGAGAGGGCAAGACCACGCTCTTACGCCTGGTCAACGGTGAGCTGCAGGCCGACGAGGGAGACGTCACCCCCTTTGGCGAACCCTCTATCGCTACGCTGGATCAGGACCCTGTCTTTGAGCAGGAGCAGCGGGCCATCGATGTGGCCATGGAGTCCTTCGGGGACCTGATGCAGATGGAACAACAGATGCGGCAGATGGAAGAGGAGATGTCCCGGGATGCAGATCAGGATGAGCGACAGCGTCTCCTGAACCGCTACGGGG
>PXCI01000001.1 GCA_003566675.1 Clostridia bacterium | reverse complement strand
CTGTGTGCAGTCGGCGCGATCCACCCGTTCCAGGATGGTCGTTTTACGACAGGTTCGGAGTGATGTCTCAGTTCATCTCGCAGCGTTCTCATGATTTCTGCCCCGGTGCAGTCTCCCGCGTAACCTGTTCTCCTGCGCGATGTACCGCCCCCGTGTAGGGCCAGCAGTGTTCCGTCGGGCTCTTTTTTGAACATGCAGCCCAGGTTCTCGGTATGATCTGATGTCACCGTTGGTTTGTGCCCAGGCAGCCGCTGATCCACGGCGCCTGCGCATTGCGGAGCGGGCTCCCGGTGCAAAATGATAGTAGGTGAACTGAATCGGAAGAGCTGATTGACAATGGTACAGGCCGTCTGCTATAGTTGGGCGCGGATGAGAGCATATCCTTTAACTCGATCCAGAGAGGTCGACAAGGAGGCGGTGGCGTTGGTGCCACAGGGTAGATCAATAACCGCAGTGAACACTTCAGCAGCATCTCTGGTCCGAAGCATCTCCCACACCATCCACAAGTCATTTGCAATCGATCGTTTCTTTTTTCCGCAGCAGCATGTCTGTCGGGCGAGGGGTTTTGGTGAGCTTTTTTGGGCAGCTCACACGGGCCCACAAGGAAAGGGGTACATGCGATGAATGAGGACAGCCTCATAGTGAAGGCGCGGATCATGGACGGAGAGGCAATCAGCCGGTCTCTCGTGAGAATCTCCCACGAGATCGTGGAACGAAACAAGGGCGCAGAAAATATCGTGCTGATCGGGATCCGGCGGAGGGGTGTCCCCCTGGCCGAGCGGCTCAAGACCATCATTGCGGAGTTCCAGAAGGTGTCCGTTCCCAGCGGGTCCCTTGACATCACATTGTATCGGGATGACCTGACCTTGCGCCATGATCATCCCACCTTGCATCGAACCGACGTCCCCTTCGACATCACCGGAAGAACCGTGATCCTGGTCGATGACGTCCTGTACACGGGACGAACGGTGCGGGCCGCCATGGATGCCCTCATCGACCTGGGCCGGCCCTCGACGATTCAGCTGGCCGTCCTCGTTGATCGGGGCCACCGGGAACTGCCCATACGGGCCGATTACGTGGGCAAGAACGTTCCGACTTCCCAGCATGAGCTCGTAGAGGTAAGGGTTGAAGAGGTGGACGCCGTAGAGGAAGTGGTCATCATGGAAAAACCTGAAGGAGCTGAGCGAAGTTGCCCGAGCTGAGCAGCAGGCATGTCCTGGACATCGAGTCCATGAGCACCGATGATATTGAGCTGGTGCTGAACACCGCTGAGTCGATGCGAGATGTCCTCGATCGGACCATTAAGCGGGTCCCCACACTGCGGGGACGTACAGCGATCAACCTATTCTACGAACCCAGTACCCGTACGCAGACTTCTTTTCTTCTAGCGGGCAAATACCTCAGTGCGGACGTCGTCAATGTCTCCAAGGCTACGAGCAGTGCGGTTAAGGGGGAATCTCTTCGGGACATGGTGCTTAACATCGAGTCCATGGGACCGGAGATGGTGATCCTTCGGCACCCCTCCGCAGGTGCCCCCCACTACCTTGCCAGAAACGTCAGCAGTTCCATCATTAACGCCGGAGACGGCCAGCACGAGCATCCCTCCCAGGGACTACTCGATATGCTCACCATGAGGAGTCGAAAGGGCGCCCTTTCCGGCCTGAAAGTGGCCATCATCGGCGATGTTCTGCACAGCCGGGTGGCACGGTCGAACATCTGGGGGCTGGCCAAGATGGGGGCCGAAGTGGTCGCCTGTGGACCCTCCACCCTGATCCCACCCTTCGTCACAGAGATCGGATGTACCGTCACCAACAACGTGGACGAGGCCGTCCGGGGCGCGGATGTGGTCTACGTGCTTCGGGTCCAGAAGGAGCGCCAGGAGGGCAACCTCTTCCCTGGAGTCCGGGAGTATCACAAGCTCTTCGGCATCGATGCCAGGCGCCTGGCCCTCGCCCGTCCTGATGCCCTGCTGATGCATCCGGGCCCCATGAATCGGGGAGTCGAGATCACAAGCGAGGTGGCCGACGGGGCGCAGTCGGTGATCCTGGAACAGGTAACCGGCGGTGTCGCAATCCGGATGGCTCTGTTTTATCTTCTGCTCGGAGGAGGAAACTGACATGGAACGGGTGCTGATCAAGAACGGACGCATTATCGACCCGGCCAATTCACGAGACGGAATCGCGGACTTGCTCCTTGAGGGAGGCAAGGTTGCCGCCATTGGTGACAACATGTCTGTGGATGGGGCAGAGGTCATCAATGCCACAGGATGCATCGTGACGCCAGGTTTCATCGACATTCACACCCACCTGCGTCAGCCTGGCCTGGAATACAAAGAGGATATCGCCAGCGGCACGCGGGCAGCTGCACGGGGTGGCTACACGGCAGTGGTCAGTATGGCCAACACAGACCCGGTCATCGATGATGAGGCCGGAGTTCGCTTCATCTCGGGTGTTGCCGAAAGAGAGGGCGTCGTTCGAGTATACCCGATGGGTTCGGTCAGCCGGGGCCAGAAGGGCAAGGACATCACCGAGATGGGCATCATGATCGAGGCGGGGGCGAGGGCTTTTTCCGACGACGGGCATCCCATCTCCTCCGGAAAGGTGATGCAGCTGGCCCTACAGTACAGCGGGATGTTTGGTGTCCCCGTCTGCGTACACGAGGAAGACCCGTCCCTCAGTGCCAGTGGAGTGGTCAACTGGGGACGGATTTCGACGATCATGGGTCTGCCCGGGATTCCCAGCGCCGCAGAAAGTGCCATGGTGGCGCGGGACCTCGAAGTGTGCCGGATGGTTGGGGGGCATCTTCACATCGCCCACGTCAGTGCAGCCCGCTCAATCGAGATGATCCGGCAGGCGAAGGCCGAGGGCCTGCATGTCACCTGCGAGGTCACGCCCCATCACCTGACCCTCACCGAGGACCTGGTCAGGGAGAGCGAATACGATACCAACACCAAGGTCAACCCGCCCCTGCGCACCGAGGAGGATCGGCAGATCCTGGTCGATGCCTTAAACGAGGGAGTGATTGACGCGATTGCCACCGATCATGCTCCCCACGGTTTTGACGACAAGGACCAGGAATACCTCTATGCGGAGTTCGGCATATCCGGACTGGAGACGGCCTTTTCCCTGCTGCACGATCGGCTGGTCATGAGGGGAGAGATCACCCTTGGACGGCTGATCGAGGCGTTGACCTGGGCACCTGCGTCCATTTTCAAACTCCCCGGAGGAACCCTGGGGGACGGACAACCTGCTGATATCGCCATTTTACGAACCGATCGGGAACGGGCGGTCAACCCGGCGGATTTCGCTTCGAAGGGCCGCAACACGCCCCTGGTGGGATGGAGCCTCACCGGTTCCGTTGAGACGGTTCTGGTCGGCGGCAAGACGGTTCTTCGTGATGGTGCTTTGACATGCTGAGTGGATCGGAGGGCCTGTTCCGTGCGGTGGTCTATGAGCGTCGCCGTGAGGGCGACGCGGCCCACCTGATCCTTGAACCCGAGGCGGGATTTGAACCCGCGCCGGGTCAGTTCGTGCACGTCAGGCCTGCGGACACTGGGGGGACGGATCCGCTTCTACGGCGTCCCTTCAGTGTCAGCGACTGGGAACCGGGTGCAAACCGGATGCACCTGCTCGTCCGGCCCGTCGGTCGGATGTCATCGCAATTGTTCCAGCTCGGCCCGGGCGATGTTCTTGACTGCATGGGGCCCCTTGGTCAGGGTTTCCCCCTGCCCTGCGGCGACGGCAGATGCGTCCTGGTGGCAGGGGGTGTGGGGGCTGCTCCACTGATCCTGTCGGCTCGCAAGCTGACCGAGGCGGGGCTAACCCCGGAGGTTTTCTTGGGAGCCCAGACCGAGAAGAACCTGATCGGGACCGCCCTCTTTGAGAACGCAGGCGCGGTGGTGTCGATCGCCACCGATGATGGGTCGGCCGGTGAGAAGGGCCTGGTCACGGATGTTCTGGCCCGTCATCTGCAGAGGGGAGAACCCATCGCAGCCGTCTACAGCTGCGGCCCTCGGCCCATGCTGGCCAAGATAGCCCAGATGTTCCCTGAGACGGATGCCTTCGGCTCTTTTGAGGAATACATGGCCTGCGGCGTCGGTGCCTGCAGGGGCTGTTCCATCGCCGTCATGGGTTCCGACGGTCACCCGCGATACGCGAGGGTGTGCAAGGAAGGCCCGGTATTTGCGCTGAAAGAGGTGGTGTTCGGATGATTGATCTGCGTGTGCAGTTGGGTCCATTGTCCCTGAAGAACCCCCTGGTCGCCCTCTCGGGCACCTTCGGATTTGGATCAGACTATGGGGATATGCTGCCCCCCGAGACCTTCGGCGCGGTGATCGTCAAGGGCACATCCCTGCAGCCGTGGTCGGGCAATCCTCCCCCGAGGATTGTTGAGACCTCCTCGGGCATGCTCAATGCCATCGGTCTGGAGAACCCGGGAGTGCAGGAGGTCATCGAGGTTCACCTGCCGCCTCTTTTGCGTTGCGACACGGCCGCCATTGTCAATGTGGTTGGAAAGACCGTGTCCGAGTACGTCGCTGTGGCCAGGGAACTGGATGGCATCGAGGGGCTGTCAGCCCTCGAACTGAACATCAGCTGTCCCAACGTCGCTGCTGGAGGCATGAGTTTCGGCGTCTGCCCGGACACAGCGTCCGAGCTGGTCTCGTCGGTCCGGGCGGTGACGGACCTGCCTCTCCTGGTGAAACTGACCCCCAACGTGACAGACATCGCCGGGTTGGCCCGGGCGGTGGAGGAGGCCGGGGCCGATGTGATCAGCCTGATCAACACCCTGGCGGGCATGGAGATTGACGTTGAGGCACAGCGGCCCGTCCTGGGCAATGTCTTCGGAGGACTCTCGGGTCCTGCGATTCGTCCCGTGGCCCTGCGCTGCGTCTGGCAGGTTTATGAAGCGGTGCAAATTCCCGTGTTAGGCCTCGGCGGAGCGGGTTCCTTCCGGGACGTGATCGCTTTCATGCTGGCCGGGGCGTCTGCAGTGGGCCTTGGTACCGCGCTCTTTTCGGATCCATCGCTGCCCGGGTCCATCCTGGCACAGCTGAGCGAGTACCGCGCGGACGGGCGCGATTGGCCCGTCGGCGATGCGCACATAGAAAGGGGAACTCCATGATAGCAGAAGATCGAATCATCGTTGCCCTTGATACGCCAAGCAGCGAGGTTGCCCTCGGATATGTCTCTACCCTGATGCCGGGGGTCTCGCAGTTCAAGGTGGGGCTGGAGCTTTTCTGCTCCGCCGGTCCCGGGGTGATTGACGAGATCAGCGATTCGGGTGGGAGGGTATTTTTAGACCTGAAGCTGCACGACATTCCGAATACCGTATCAGGAGCGGGCAGGGCCCTCAACGATGCCGGGGTCTGGATGACCAACCTCCATGCCAGCGGCGGACCTGAGATGATGGGTGCTGCCCGGGAGGCCCTTCCGGACACGTTGCTTCTGGCCGTAACCGTGCTTTCCAGCCTGGACCAGGAGGTCCTGTCCGAGTACCTGGGGATCCAGGCGAGCGTCGAGGAGGCCGTCAGCCGCTGGGCTCACAGGGCCGAGATGGAGGGATTAGACGGTGTGGTCTGTTCTCCCCGGGAGATCGAGGCCGTCCGATCCGTCGTCGGGAGCGATTTCCTGGTGGTCACGCCTGGGATCCGGCCGGCCTGGTCGGAGATGGGGGATCATCGCCGGGCCACGTCGCCGGGTGAAGCCCTTCAGCGGGGAGCGGATTACCTGGTCATCGGGCGCCCGATTACGGGAGCCGCGGATCCCCGGGAGGCCGTCAGGCGCGTGGTCAACGAGATCGAAGGGGAGGATGATGAGCAGTGAACACCTCGGAAACGATGAAGCGCGACGAGATTCTGCAGTTGTTCCGGGACACCGGTGTCCTGCTGGATGGTCATTTCCGGTTGACCTCGGGCCAACACAGCCCCCAGTTTCTGCAGTGTGCCCAGATCCTGAGGTTTCCGGAGCATGCAAGACGGTTGACCCGCATGATGGCGGATCCCTTCCGGGACGCCGGGGTGAACAAAGTTGTGGGGCCCGCGCTGGGCGGGATCATTCTCTCCTACGAGGTGGCCCGCCACCTGGAAGCCGAGGCTCTCTTCGTGGAGAAGGCCGAGGGACACATGGCCCTCAGGCGGGGTTTCTTGGCCGGGCCCGGGGACCGGGTGCTGGTGGTGGAGGACGCGGTGTCCACCGGGGGATCGGTGAACTCGGTCATGGAGATTTTCTCCCAGTTGAGGGCTGAGATCGTGGGAGTCAGCGTCCTGGTGGACCGGACGGGAGGAAGCACGGACTTCGGGGTTCCCCTGCATTCGGTGTTGACCATGGACATACCGTCCCATTCGCCTCCTACTTGTCCCCTCTGCAGGGAGGGCGTACCCCTGGTCTATCCGAAGGACCTGGGGATGTAGGGCGCTACCGGTGTACGATTTCCTGGTAACCGGTGAGCTTTCCTGGAGGGGTCACATATAGCGTCCTCTGGCCGCGATATGTGACCATTCCGGGTTTTCCTCCCCGGGGTTTTTGCACATTTCTGACCAGCGTATAGTCCACGGGCACGTTGCTGGACTGTCGGGCAGCCGAGTGATAGGCGGCCAGGATTGCAGCTTCCTCGAGAACTTCGAGCTCGGGCATCTCATCGTTGTCCCAGGGGCCGGGCAGGATGAGATGCGATCCCGGGATGTCCTTGACGTGCATCCACAGATCATCCTTTGAAGCCACCTGGGATACCAGGTGGTCGTTGCCCCGGTTGTTTCGTCCCACGTGTACCTTCGTCCCCGAGGGGGTGAGGAAGGTGCGGTAGGGGCTTCGCCTCGAGGGTTTTCTGCCCTTGCCCGCCTCTTTCTTGTCCACCTTCACGTAGCCCGCCCGGGCCGCTTCTGACCGGATATCGAGGAGCTCATGGATCGTTTCGGCCCGGTCGACCTGGTCGAGCAGGCTCATGATGTACTGGAGCTCCACCCGGGTTGCCCTCAATCTCTTTTTTCCCACGACTTCGGCCCGCTGCAGCTTGCGGTACCGGTTGAAGTACCTTGCGGCGTTCTTGGCCGGGGATTTCTGCGGATCCAGGGGAATCGTCACCGGTTTACCCTCGTTATAGTAGTCGGAGAGAGTGACCTCCGAGGTGCCGCCCGAGACCAGGTGCATGTAGGTGGTCAATAGCTCTCCGAACCGTCTGTGCCTTTCCCGGTCCCGGGCGCTAGCCACGTCCTTTTGCTGATGTTGCAGGCGTCTCCTGGTGCTCTTGGCCGTTGACGTCAGGGACTTGTTGATCTCCTTTTTCACCTGGTCAAACCGTTCGCGCTCTTCCTTGAGAGCGTAGAAGGCGTCCAGGAGATGGGCCGTAGACGGCAGGGTGCGGATCGTCCCAGCTGACCCGTCATCTGTCGGAATCACTCCGAAACTCACCGGGTAGGGGAGGGGGGAAGGGTGATCCGAATCGTCACGGAGGATCATGTAGGGTTTCCAGGTCTCTTCGGCAATCGCCCGGCCGCACCCGTTCAGCTCGCCTGCAAGGGCGTCCATGAGGTCCGAACTCGCTGGGGGGTGATCGCCGGGCGGGATCCCTGCGGCCCTGAGGATCCGTCGCGCCTCATCGGGTCCCGGCCCGGATACGTTCTGCACCAGCCAGAGCCAGGCTGGAGGGGGCTTCTCCTTGGCAGAAGGGATCTTGGCCAGGAGATCCTCCGAGGATACGTCGAGGAGCGAAAGGGCTTCCTTCTGGGGGGGAAGACGGTAAGCGTGGCCCGTCAGCACCGTGCGGTGGGCATTCCTGTCGGGAGATGAGAACCGTAGGGCGGCGAGGATCTTGTCTTCGTCGTCTTCATCGGTCAGGATGATGTTGCTGAAACGGCCCATGGTTTCGGCGATCAGGTTCAGGCATCGCCTTCGGCCAAGGTCGTCCCGGGAATCCACCCGTATGTGGGTGATCCGGTCCAGGCCGACCTGGTCGATGGATGTGATGATCCCCGGGGAGAGATGCTTGCGCAGGCTCATGCAGAAGTTGCTCGGCCTGTCCGGGTGTCGGAGCTTGCGCCTCGTCAGGTGCAGGCGGGCCCCCACCCGGTCGGCTGAGATCAGGATCCGGTGCACTCCTGGCCTTTTATACAGGTGCAGGATGATGCTATGCCCGCCCCGGGTCTCGTACACTTTCTGGATCTTGCTCCCCACCAGCGCCTGCAGCTGTGAGACTGATGCCCTGAGGGCGAGTCCGTCAAAACCCATTCGAATGCCTTCTCTCCAATTCGAACCTGAAACGTGGCTCAGCAGAGTTCGGGAGCGTGCTTGATGATGAATCCCAGGTTCTCTTCTACCTCGCGGGCGTTGCGCATGCCGATGTTGTAGGCGTGGATGAAAGGATACTGGCACACGAACTCGATGGCACCCTCGACGTCATCGACCAGGTCTCCCCTGCCGAGGATCTTGATCACGTAGACTCCCTTGCCTGCTTCATAGCACGTCTTGAGGGCGTGGATCATCTCGTCCAGGGTCCCGTCATCGATGCGGGAACCATCCCTGTTGAGGGTGCCGCACACGATTTCTAACTCCGGGATCCCTGCCGATGCTTCGAGGGTTGCAGGCGAGTGCGACGAGATCCCCACATGCCCGACGAGCCCCTTCTGCCTGGCGTCCACCAGGTAGTCCAGGGCACCCGAGCGCCGGGGCAGGTGGTCGGTGGTCACATTATGTAAAAAGGCGATGTCGAGATGGTCGATGTCGAGTTCTGCAAGGGTGCTGGCCAGTTCCTGGCGGGCTTCATCGGCCGTTTCCGCCCTGGTTTTGCTGGTGACGAGGATGTTCTCTCTTCCCGCCTGTTTCAGACCCGAGGCAACCTGGGGATGGCTCTCGTAGATCGGAGCCGTGTCCCAGTGGTTGATTCCAAACTGCCGGTAGGCCCCTGCCAGTATGGCCCCTCCCTCTTCTGGAGACAGGTCGATGATGTGCTCTGTGCCGAAGATCAGCCGGGGGACGATGGGTCCGGTCTCTCCCAATTGGATCATGGGCGCTCGCATCGTATCGCTCACGTATCTCTTTCCCTTCCTGCTTTGCATGGGGATTTGTGGTGACATAAAGGGCTCTCACATTTGATCGTACCACATCCCTGCGCCCCTGCGAAGAGACGTCACCTTGAGGGCGGGCGTAAAGGACGGAGGGCATTCCTTTGTGCGGACGTGACATGGTTGCACATTTACAGTGTCGGCTGTAAACAGAACGTGTGGGGTTGCCTGGTGGTCTCAACTCCCCTCCGAATAAAAGTCGCAGAGGTCTATGAAGAACGCCCAGGCAGCCAGCTCCCGCTGCACCTGCCCGGTCACGTCGTGGGACTGACGATGCACGGCGACCGCCGACAGGGGAAAACCAGCTTTCATGGCTCGGACGGGCTCCAGAGCGATAGAAAAGGGGGTTAACAGCCGGCGCACCCCTTCCTCACCTCCGGGCCCCAGCAGTGCCCAACCTGATGTGAACCTGGCCGTGCGCTGCTCCAGGGGCACCCCTTCCAATCGTCTGAGCAGGTATTGAAGCCACTGGTGGTCATCAACTGCGTCGTCAAACCGACCGTTCCAGCGCCTGGTCTGCACGCCTGGCTCGCCACTCAGGGCGTCAATCTGAAGCCCGGCATCATCGGCAAACACAAACCAGCCCGGCTGCCACACTGCCCGGGCCTTGAGCACAGCATTACCCTCAGGGGTTGGGGCGTCTTCTCGCACTCCCGCTGTTTCCTGTGCCTGGACTTCGAAGCCACGGTCAGCGAAGGCCCTGCCGAACAGGTTCAACTTGCCAGGGTTACTGGTAGCCAGTAGCATTCTCATCGGATGGGCCTCCCTTTGAGTGTGCAGGCAATGTATCGACTGTTATCATGATTGATCTTTCGAGGGACAGAATCCCGGTGCCTGCCGTGGGTCGGGGACCTATCATGAGCGAAAGCGCTCTCGCACCTGATCGTACCACGTCCCGGCTCCCCTGCGAAGAGCGGGCTATCCGTCCAGGGCAAGGAGGATCCCCTGGTAGCATTGACCCCTGCTGGGCGGAGGTGAGATGGTTGCATGCTCCCGGGAAGAGATGGTAGAATTCTCGGGTGACCGATGCTGTGTCCCATCGGATCGGACAGCTGTCCTTCCCCGAGATACAGACCCAAGATTGCAGGCCCTATTTGCTCCACGAGAGCGGCGCGTTCCTTTGACCTTCTGAAGCGACCCGGTGAACGATAACTCAGGCGAGAGAGGGTGTCCCAGGTGCAGATCCTTGTGGAGGGCCTTTTCAAGAGTTTCCAGGTGGCGAGGAGAAAGGGTGGCCTGTACCACGCCTTTCGCAGTGTGTTGCATCGCGAGTATCACACGGTGTGTGCGCTGGACGGAGTCTCCTTTCAGATTGGCGCCGGAGAACTGGTCGGGTACATCGGCCCCAACGGTGCGGGAAAATCAACCACGGTCAAGATCATGAGCGGCATCCTTGTTCCCGATGCTGGGAGGTGCGAGATCCTGGGCAGGGTCCCCTGGCGATCCAGGGTGGAGCATGTGGCCAGCCTGGGAGTGGTGTTCGGCCAGCGGACACAGCTGTGGTGGGACGTCCCAGTCATGGATTCCTTCGAGCTGCTGCGGGACATCTACCGGGTCCCGGAGGACAGGTACCGGAGAACCCGCGATGAACTGGTTGAGGGTCTGTCCCTCGAGCCCTTGTTGGAGACGCCCGTGAGACAGTTGAGCCTGGGGCAGAGGATCAAGTGTGAGCTAGCTGCGTCCATGCTACACAGGCCGCCGATTCTCTTTCTCGATGAGCCCACCATCGGACTCGACGCGATCTCGAAACTGGCGGTGAGGGACTTCATCCGGACCCTGAATCAGACGATGGGGACCACGGTCATCCTTACCACCCACGATATGGACGACATCGAGGCCTTGTGCTCCAGGGTACTCCTGCTGTCCGGGGGGAAGCTCCTGTTTGACGGACCCATCCGCACCCTTAAGGCGTCGTTTCTGGATGAGAAGCGGTTGGTGGTGGATTTTCTCGAGGTGCCCGAGAGAGGTGCGATTGGCCTGGACCGCGTCAGGACGGTCTGCCTCCGAGACAACCAGCTGGAACTCCGCTATGACCCGACCGAGGTCTCGATTTCCGAGCTGGTCCAGCGGCTCTCCCGCCTGGGACAGATCCGGGATATTACCGTTGAGGAATCGCCTATCGAGGAAGTGATCGCGAGAATCTACGGGGAGATGGTCCTATGAACCCATACATCTCGATAACCAGGATGCGTTTCATCGCTTTGCTGCAGTACCGCATGGCTGCAGCTGCCGGCGCCTTCACGCAGCTGTTCTTCGGCCTGGTGATGATCGTCGTCATGCGGGAATTCTTTTTCTCTGGCGCCCAGGTACAGCCGATGACCCTGGAGCAGACTGTCTCCTACATATGGCTGGGGCAGGCAATGCTCGGTATGTTGCCCTGGGATGGGGATGCCGAGGTGATGCAGATGATCCGGGACGGCAACATCGCCTATGAACTCTGCCGTCCCCTGGAGCTGTATGATCACTGGTACTTTCGTCTTATCGCCCTGAGGACGGCGCCGACGCTGCTGAGGGGGCTGCCCATTTTCGCCGTGACTCTCCTTCTGCCCGAGGATTTTGCCATGCAACTTCCCTCGTCGGGAGCCGCTTTCTCCGCCTGGATCATTGCCACACTGGGTGCACTCTTCCTGGGCTGTGCCATTTCCAACATCATCAGCATCTCCGCGCTCTGGACCGTCGCCGGCGATGGGATGAGGCGGCTCTTACCCGCCCTGGTGATCTTGATGTCCGGCGTGATCGTTCCTCTTCCGCTCTTCCCTGACTGGGCCCAGGGGATCCTGCACATTCTCCCCTTTTCCGGCCTGGTGGACCTTCCCAACCAGTTTTATGTGGGCACCCTGCAGCCAGCCATGGTATTCCCCATGCTTCTCAAACAGCTCGCCTGGACCGTTGCCATCGTGATGCTGGGCAAGGTACTGGTCGCCCGGGCCGCCCGCCGCGTTGTCATCCAGGGAGGTTAGTACGATGAACGCTCTTGCTTTGTATTTCAAGATGATCAAGATGTCGGTGCAGTCCCAGATGCAGTACCGGGCCTCCTTTATCATGATGAGCTTCGGTCTCGGCATCGTGGTGTTCGTCGAGTTTCTGGCCATATGGATCCTCTTTGATCGCTTCGGCCACCTGGGCGGATGGAGCCTTCCGGAGGTGGGCCTCTTCTACGGCGTCATCCACGCATCTTTTGCCCTTGCAGAGGGCGTGGGGCGGGGGTTTGACATCTTTCACCGCCAGGTGCTCCGGGGCGATTTCGACCGGCTCCTGCTCAGGCCCCGGAGCACGGTGCTCCAGGTCCTGGGCAGTGATCTGCAGTTGATGCGGATTGGCCGGCTCGTCCAGGGGCTGGCGGTGCTTGTGTGGTCGGCCGGTGCCCTCGGCATTGAGTGGACCCTGTTTCGGGTGATCGTCCTGATGCTTTCCGTGGGCGGGGGCGTGATGCTCTTCATCGGGCTGATGGTCTTCCAGGCCACCCTCAGTTTCTGGTCGGTGCAGGGACTGGAGTTCATGAACTCCTTCACCAACGGCGGTGTGGTGGTTGCCCAGTACCCCCTCTCCATCTACCGGGGGTGGCTCAGGAACTTCTTCCTCTACATCATTCCCCTCGGCTGTGTGAACTACTTCCCGGTTCTGCTGGTGCTTGGCAGGGAAGATGTGTGGGGCAGCCCGGCCTGGTTCCAGGCCCTGTCACCCCTTGCGGGTGTGGTGTTTATGCTGGTTGCCCTGCGGTTCTGGCACTTCGGCGTCGGGAGGTATGAGTCCACGGGTAGTTAGGGTGGGGCAAGTGCCTGGGACACTCGCCCCACAGCTGGGGGAAGGGCATCGGGAGCTAGTGTCCGGCCCGTCGAATGCCCACATTGTCAATGATGACCTGTCCTTTCGGGGAGCGGTCAAAGAGGAACCTAATCTCATGTATGGATTCGAGATCAAGGGCCTGGTTCTCTGCCAGTAAATCAACAAGGGGAAAGGTATACGTTGTGAACACCGGCTCCCACTCAAAGGCAACTCTCAGCGGGGGCTTGAACATCCGATAGGAGAAGGGCGGCGGCAGAGGGTGTATATGGCTGAGGGGTAGGCGGGCTCGTTCCCCAGATGTATCGCCTATTTCGATGGTCAGGTCAATGGATGGCAGGCCGGACGAGTTGTTGGCCAGGGAGAAAGTGACGGCATCTTCTTTGCCGAGGACCAACCCCTGCGGTAGCAGTACTTCGTACATCGCAGTACCGCTGCGATCATGATCCCAGCCCAGGTGAACGCTCACAGTATTCCGCAATGCGCCACCGCCCAGGGCCAGGGGTTCTTCCCGCCACACGGTCAGATTGTCCCCGCTGATTTGCCCACCAAAAGCGGTAGCGGTTTCAAGGTCCAGATCCTCTTCGAAGGTGGCCAGCACCAGGGTGTCGGAACTCTGATACTGGGATAGGTAGACGCCTCCTGGCAGCCAGTGTTGTCCCACCAGCGGGTTCTCGAAGAGAGCCTCGTAGTGTCTCTGATCCCGCAGAGTGGCTTCCAGGAAGCTGCTGATGAAGACCGTGGCTACCTGTCGTTGCTCCGCAGCCGGTATGATGGCGCCGCGGTCTAAAAACCAGAGAAGCGCATCAACATCCACCCGTCCCCATCGGGTGTTGAACTGCCCATGGTTGGCGCCGTGCACATAAACGGCTGCCTTGAATTGTTGAGGCTCATCGGTAAAAGAAACCCGGTCATATTGATTGGAACCGACAAAGGAGCGCACGTCACCATCTGCGGAGCCCTGTAGGACCAGGTAGTCAATGTTCTCCAGGGGGGTTCCCTGTTTTCTCGGTCGATACTGGCCGTCCGAGGGAGCAATTGCCACCAGGGACCGGATGTCGTAACCAAAATCAAAGCGGATACTGGCGTCTCCGGGATGGGCTGGCAGCTCATTGAAAGCAGCCGCAATGGCGACCGCCTCACCGCCACGAGAATGTCCCACCAGGGCAATACTGCCTGTATCCACTCTACCCGCAAAAATCTCGTGATCCCCCTGGTTCCACCGGTGCCAGAGTTCCAGGTGCCTCAGCAGCAGATAGGCACGAGCGTCGTTTTCGTTCCGTAGCCTCCCCACGATCTCCGACGCGCCGCTTCCATTGAGGAAGTTCTGATCCAAAGAGGCCACGATGAACCCCCGGCTCGCCAGCAGCTCGCCGAGGTAAGCATAGCCCGGGTCGGAGAAGTCATACATGCTGTGATTGCCGTGCACCATCAACACCAACGGATAGGGTCCCTCTCCATCCGGATACCAGACGCGGGCGTTCAACGGCACCGCGCCGAGATCAAAACCCCAGTACATGGTCCGCAACCACCCGACGATCCCCCTGTAGCCGTCTACCATGCTGGAGACATCCACGGAGGGTGTTTGAATCATCACATCGGCTCCGTACTCCTGGCGATGACGGTCCGTGCCGCTCCCGTAGGTCAGCTGTCTCACCGCATAGGGGCCCACCTGGGATGGATCGTCAGCAAGGAGGGGTGCAGGGCTTGATCCTTCAACCTGTACTTGCTGGTAGGCAGGTCCAGGCCAGATTACCCAGCCCGTGATCGCAAGCATCCCCACCCCTCCCAGGATCATCGCAACCAGGGCATAGCGTCGTCTCACGGGTGGGGTCCTGGCCTCGGACAAAGCCCCGATACCCGCACCGAGAACAAAGGTAACGACCCATACGAGGATCATCAACCCGAGGACGTTGAACAGGGACGAGACCGTGTTGTGTAGCAGCATGAAAACAAGGAACAAGGCGCTAATGGACAACCACCGGGAGCGCTCCGGGATTCTTTGAAACAGGCTTGAGAGCTTCACCACCAGGCTGCCCAGCAAGAGCGATGCGACCCAGATAAGGGCGGCAAAGGCCAGGTTGATCAGCCATCCGACGGGGCTTGCCGGAATCGGCCCCACGAGCGTACCCAGGAACATCAAGGAACCCACAGCCAGCAGGCAGTAGGTTGCACCCAGCCAGGAGCGTGGTGTCAGCCGCAGTACATCTCGAAGCCCCCTGGGTGCGCCCCCTGGGTCGTCGGTCACTGGATTCAAAGCGATCACTCCTTCGTTGTAGGTAGGGTCGCATCAGTCTCCGCAGTTTCCGTTCAAACAGTGCCTGCCAAGGGCGAGGATTCATCGGTTGGCAGGGTCCAGGATCGGGTCCGCTCATGCCTTTGAATCTGATCGATCAATGGACGGACTGTCCTGCACAGGGTGGGGTAGAGGGGGCGGTCCATTCCATCCGTCCGCCCCCGGCTTTGCACAGGTCAGGCATCGAACTCTTTTCTGTTGAGGAAGTGCACCCCGATCAGGGTGCCTGCCAGGAAGATCCCCAGCAGCGTGATCAGGCCAACGGTGAAGGGTTCTCCCGCCGAGGCTCCCTGCACATCGGCGTAATGGTGAATGCTGAGATACTTCAGAAAGCCCAGGGAGTCCACCAGGTTGCTCACCATGTTGAACATGAAGAAGCCAAGCCCCAGGCCGATGGCCAGGGAGGTGCTGCTTTGCACCCGGTCGAAAAACGGGGCGGCTGCAAAGGCAATACCCCCTGCACCCAGGGATGCCAGGTATCCCGCCAGGTGCACCCAACCCTGAACTGCGGGGTCAAATTCTCCCGGGGCCGCATAGAGCATGCCGACGGCGATGCTGGCGATATAGACAATCAGCCACAGGTCGGTGATGAACAGGAAGAAGACCGCCACCTTTGACAGCATGATCTTGCTCCGCTTCACGGGCCTGGTGTACAGAAATTCCACCGTGCCGAGGTCCGGGTCCCGGGAGATCAGGCCGCCTGCGAGCATCATGGCGTAGATGCTGCTGATCAGCATCCCGAGGAACCCCAACATTGAGCCCCAGTACCGGTTCACATCGCCGAAGGCGTCGGGCGAGATGCCCAGGCCGGTGGTGAACATGTCCGGATAGCCCTCCATGAGTTCGTCAAAGGAGAGTTCTTCGATCCAGGCGTAGGAGCCCAGGTAGATGAACACAACGGCGAGCATGATGGCGGTCCAGGTGATGTAGCTGCGCATGTTCATCCTGATCTCAGCCCGACAGATGTTCCATTCAAACATCGCTGCCGCCTCCGCTGGGACCGTCCTCATACATGGTGAAGAAGATGTCCTCGATGCTGGGGTCGGTGATCCTGATGGACTCCAGGTCCAGTTCCCCGAGCCGCCTCATCAACTCGTTGACCGGAACTTGCGTGGTGAGCTGGTAGTAGCCCGGTTTCTCTTTCATCCTGGTGATCTGCCCCGCACCGGCAAGATCTTCCGGCGACTGTTCTCCGGTCATCTTCAGGGTGACAAGGCGCATGTCCCTCCCCGGCAACTCATCGATGGGCGTCACTTCAATGAGCCGCCCCTCCCGGACCATGCCAACCCGGTGACAGATCCGGTCCACCTCCTCGAGCACGTGGGTGGAGAAGAATACGGTCACCCCCTCGTCGTTAAGCTCTTTCAGGATCTCGAACAACTGGGACCGGATCAACGGATCCAGCCCACTGCTGGGTTCATCAAGGATTACCAGCCGGGGATGATGCATCAGGGCCTGGATGATCCCCAGTTTCTTTCGGTTGCCGTGCGAATAGGCACGGATCCGCCGGCCGGGGTCGAACTGAAGGCGCTCGATCAGGTTATCGGTCCATTTCCTGTCGTATTCATCGTGGAAGCTGGCGGCGTAGTCCAGGAGACTGCGTCCCATCATCTCCGGGTAGTAGTTGACTTCTGAGGGCACGTAGCCTACGCTCCGATACAGCTCGCCCCCGGCGACGGGAACCGGCTCTCCCAACATCTGTGCTGTCCCGGAGGTTGGCCGTATCAGGCCCAGGAGCGTGCGGATGGCTGTGGTCTTTCCCGCACCGTTGGGACCGATGAAGCCGAAGATCTCTCCCTCTTTGACCTCGAGCGATACGTCAATGATGCCCCGCGATTGCCCGTAATACTTGGTGAGCTCTGACGTTTCAATGGCGAGCATAGCAACCTCCAGATCCTTGACTTGCATCCCGGCTTACGTCTCACAGTTGCTGATATCGTGACTTCAAATTATCATGGTGAAGGTGGGGCGTCAATGAAGGTTATGAAGGACATAAATTCAATACTACATAAAATGCCTGGCGCAAACTGAAATGGGGGACACAGCTCAATGACCGAAATCGATGGATTCGAACGCCGCCGCAGGCGCAAGAAGGAGGGGATCCTGGAGGCTGCCACGGAGCTCTTCTCCAGGCATGGCAGGGACCGGGTGACCATGGAGGAGATCGCCGAACGGGCCGGCGTTTCTCCGGTGACCCTATACAACTACTTCGGCAGCAAGGACGGTCTGGTCCGGGCCGTGGTGACGAGATTCATGGAGCGGCAGTTCAGCAGGTTTGAAGACCTGGTGGACCAGGACCTTGCCTTTCCCAGGAAGGTCGAGGCGATGGTCGCTGGCAACATGGAGGTGGACAGGGATCACACGACCCTGCTGGAGATGATACCCCTCGACGATCCCGCCGTGGGAGAACTGATCGAGAAGTACTACGAAACCAGGACCCTTCCCATGCTGATGAAGGTGATCGAGCAGGGGAGAGAGGAGGGGCACCTGGATCCGGGCATTTCCACGGAGGCGATCTTGATGTACATCAACATGTTCACCCAGACCATCAACAGCCCCGGATTTCTATCCCGTGACAACCAGGCGATCCGCTTGGATATGGCCAGGCTATTCGCTCACGGGCTTCTCGGAGGATCATGGGAGTAGCCCTTCGAGAGCCCTTGCTCGGCACCTGGTGCCATTGGAGGGTCAGACGATCTGCCACACGAGATTGACGGATTCCTCGAAGTCGACGTCTTCAGGGGTGATGTCGTAGCCTGGCGTCGTTGCGTGGGAGTCTACGATCATCTCTGAGGAGGAGTGGATGTAGATATCGGACCAGCTGAGATCAATCTCCAGCAGTTCACCGAGGGAAACCCCCGAGGCTTCGGCCAGGAGACGGGCCTTTTCCCGGGCTTTCTTAACGGCCTCTTCCAGGGCCTGATCGCGGACGGGTTCTGGATCTTTCACCGAGAATCTGACCGTGAACTTTGAACGGCTCTTCGTCTGGCCCAACATCTTCAGAATTCGGTTAAGGGATTCCATCTGGAGATCAAATTCGAGGGTCAGGCTGTGACGGGCCTCGTAGCCGACGAACACGCGTTTCCGGTCCTGGTAATCAAAACTTGTCGAGACGGAGAGCTGCCCCGTCTTCAGCTGATCCCTGTCTACGCCAACCCTCTCCATGTCTTGGCGAAGGGTTTCAGTGAGATGGGCCAGTTCACCCGTGCACCGTCCAAAATCCCGGTGTCGGCTTCCCACCTCCAGCGAGATCACCACCCAGTCCGGCTGGGCGCTGGCCGTTGCCTTCCCGCGCACCCTGATGATCCGTCTTTGCATGTCTGCACCTCCCCAAGATCAGTTCCGGAAGCATCCTTCATCTGGCGTTGAAACACTACAGGAGATACGGAAGAACTACTCTTCCATGATACACCATCAGTCCCGCATAGACGAGCAGTGCGACGAGGATGATGTGTTTCGAGAAGGGTTTAAGGCGATCTTCAACCAGCCAGATCGCCAGCAGGCCGCATGGGATCAGGAGCAGTTTGATCGCCGGGAACCAGGACGTGTAGATAATTGCATCCATGAAAGGGTTTCCCTCCGTGAAACCCGCTTCCAGGGCCCGCAGGGTGAAGAAGTAGTCAGCGACGTTAAAGACACCGATTGCGATCAGCATCAATTTCAAGGAAATCAACGGGCACCTCCAATCGCATTATATCCATATTTGCCCGGGCAGACCATGACCCTGGCGGGCACTTTCGACCCCAGGAGCGAGGCGGGATGTCTCTGGCACCGTGGACGGTCCCTGGGCCCCATATTGATCTCGGTGGAATGCAGAAATCGAGGTGCCAGGATCCACAAGTATATGGATAATATGGGAAATATGGAGTTTCATGTCGTTCATGCTGGCGTTGTTGTCATAAATTTTCGAGTAGTATCATATTTATGGTTGTAGTGGGCATCTGCATCCCGGCTTCCGGTGGCAAGCATTCCGGAAGGCGTCCCGGGATCGGTGTTGTTCTTCGATGGACCACCAGAGAGTGGACTTCCTCACGTGGAAGCAGTTCGACCTGTGAGCGAATTTCCAGCAGCATCAACGGTTCTTCAATCCTGGGTCCGGGCAGCCTACGCCGGCGATGATCCCGTTGGGTTCGTCTGGGTGCAGCCGGGACCCAGGGATCTCATCATCCGGCGCCTTCTCGTGGACGCGCACCACCAGCGCCGGGGGTACGGGTGCAGGATGCTGGAGCTCGTGCTGGGGGCGTTCCCCGGCCATCGGATCCTGAGCCTTCAGTGCCTGCCCGGCTCGGAAGGCCCTGTCGGTTTTTTCGAGACCATGGGTTTTTGTCCCCACAGGTGAAATGGCAGGCGAGGAGGTCATCATGAGGTGGGTTCCCGGTTCCGAAGCCCTTTTACGTCAGCAAGTGAGCCTGCGACCGATCACCGCTGCGAACCTGGCCTACCTGTGCAACTTGGATCCCCGGGGACCCGTGGCACCCAATGCCGTTTCCGTGGTCGAGGGCCACTACGAGGTGAGCGCGTACCTGCGGGCTATCTACGCGGGTGAACTCCCCGTCGGTCTGATCATGCTGGGCGAGGATCGCAGTGAGGAAGAGGCCGAGTTCTTCCTATGGCGCCTGATGGTGGATGTGAGGCATCAGCGCGCAGGTTACGGATCCGAGGCCCTGGACCTACTCATGGACTATGTCCGGACTCGCCCCGGCGCACAGGAGCTGGTCACCAGCTGCGACCCAGGGCCCGATGGTCCCGAGGCCTTTTGCGTTAAGATGGGTTTTGAGCCAACGGGGACCTGGCTTGACGATGAGATGATCATCAAGCGACCTCTCTGAAAGGGAAGTTGCCCTGGCGGACCCTGCCGGATGATATGAAGTGACGGCTACTGGCTTTGATTGAGGGTGACTCTCTTTGCAGTCCGAGCGGGATCCATCTCCGGCGATTCCCCTTTTTGGCAGCTTGGATCTCTGGCGAGACAACAATAGGGTGCAGAGTGACTGCAAGCCTGAGAATAGGGTGGGATGGGGCGCTGTGTGTTGCCACCCTAGCTTCTCGCGGGTCATCCACCCCAGAAGTGAGGGTAGAATGGTGGGGACGACGAAGGGCAACGCCGACACCGATATGAAGATCACGTGTTGAGCTTGCGACCCCGGCACTGCCTCATGAAGCAGGGACCTCAACAGCGACTGGCCAGCATGGTCAGAGCAAACCACACAAACAATAGAGCGACAAGTGCCTGGCTAACTATCCCGATGAGTTCGCTCATGTCATCCGATCTGGCATCATACCCTCCTTCTCATGGATGACGTGTGGGCAGGACGCCGTTGAGATTCTGTTGGCACCGAGGCACGGGACGGGGGACAGGTGGAGCGCCCCGAGGGTTTCCGTCTGCGCAACCGGAAGTTTCCCCGTGATTACGTTCACCCATCCCATAAAGACATCTAAATGGCCCGGGCTCTCAAACACTCCTTATTATGCCAATTCTTACCATGATGTGTCTCCCGTAATTGTGGGCAATCCATCTGTGGGCAATAATGAACCTGTGGTGAACGGCATCCTTGTCGCGCATGCTGTTGTGGATGGTCTTGACGGACGGCAGGACGGTGCACTAAAGTCAGTACATAAGCATATAGCAATATAGTGTATTGTCTGTGCTGGCCTAGTGGGTAAAGATATGAATGAGGAAGGAGCGGTAACGTGGAACGAACAGAGCAACAGGAGAGTGGTCTTGGGTTTTTCGAAAAATACCTCAGTCTGTGGGTCGCCCTTTGTATCGTAATAGGCGTGGGGATTGGACAATTCCTGCCCATTATTCCAGATATCCTGAGCATCTGGGAGATTCACCAGGTGAATATACCGGTGGCGGTGCTCATCTGGATGATGATCTATCCCATGATGCTCAAGGTCGATCTGGAGAGCATCCGGGAAGTGAAGAATCATCCCCAGGCGCTCTTTCTCGTTTCGGTCATGAACTGGATGATAAAGCCTTTCACCATGTTTGGCCTCAGCTACCTGTTCATAAGGGTGATTTTCTCCGGCCTGATCCCGGCAGAGTTGGGAACCCAGTACGTGGCAGGTGCTATCTTGCTGGGAGCTGCTCCCTGCACGGCCATGGTCTTTGTGTGGAGTTACCTGAGCGATGGTGATCCGGGCTACACCCTGGTGCAGGTGGCCCTGGATAACGTGGTGCTGCTTTTCGCCTATGCTCCCATCGTGGTTGTGCTTCTGGGCATCGGTGCCATCATCATTCCCTGGGGTACTGTGGTGGCCTCGGTGTTCCTGTACGTGGTGATCCCCCTGGTCGCCGGCTACATCTCCCGCAAGGTCCTGATTAACAGTCGGGGGGAAGCGTGGTTTGAAGAGCAATTTCTTCCCCGGTTTGGCAACGTGACCACGGGTGGGTTGCTGCTCACCCTTATCATCCTGTTTTCCTTCCAGGGAAGCGTGATTCTTGGCAATCCCCTGCACATCGCCCTGATCGCGGTGCCGCTGGTCATCCAGAGTTTCCTGGTTTTCTCCATCGCCTACACGTGGGCCCGACTCTGGAAGATCAGGCACAGCATCGCAGCTCCGGGGGCCATGATTGGCTCTAGCAACTTCTTTGAGCTTGCCGTGGCCATGGCCGTATCTCTGTTCGGCATACAGTCCGGTGCTGCCCTGGCCACCGTCGTGGGGGTTCTGGTTGAAGTTCCGGTGATGCTCACCCTGGTGAGTATTGCGAATCGTACCAGGCACTGGTTTCCCAACGGTAGAACCGGTGAGTTTGCCAGGTAAAGCTCTGGAGCGAACGAGAGGCCGATCTGATCGAGGTCAGCACGCGGAGGCTAATCCAGGGATCACCTGTGGTATCAGGGTCTAGATAGCCGCCACCTGGGCGGATCTTCCGGGGGCAGGCCTCGGGGTCTCAGAGTTCCCCCAGAAGGCGTATCATTCTGGGGGCGACTTTGAGGTCTATTGGGAACTTCCGTTTTCCATTTGCTCAAGCCCCCGGTTCCCTAAGAGTGTGAATACTGCGCCTCTTATCATGATCTCACTGCCTCCGTGAATATGTCCGGTTCAAATATCCAACCAAGCCGGTCCGTGGGCCTCTGTTTGACGAGGCCCACAAAAAACTCACCGAGAAGCAGAAGGTGCATCCACGGCGGAGATACTCCCAGCTGTTACTGGCCGGAATAGCGAAATGTGCGACCTGCGGGAAAACCCTCCCTCCGTACCCACTACAAAAGCAAAGACTCAAAATCCTATGAGTGCATGGGCAATATCCTCGTCGGTGAGGCAGCCTGCCAGAAAATAATGCGGTGCTGAATAGGGGCATGGAAGTCGCAAAAGGTGATCCAGGACATGGAAGCAGATGAGCTGGATGAGATGCTCTGACGCACAAGTTGTGGCTATTCCGACCACCTCGTCCACCCATTCCAATTGAAGAGCGACCCTTGTTTCGATGGAGTTCGTCCAGCATTCTGCCGAGCGTCCAAACCTGGCGACGTCATCCGTTGTCTTCTTCGTCAGTCGCTGTTGTAGTGTGCAGTGGATCGGTGCTGGTATTCGCCACCTTCCTTCTGATCTTGTGGGCCCGATGGACCAGCCGATCGCGGATGCATGGCCACGGTAGGGTCAACACCACTTGCGAAACCTGATCTATGATACAATGCCTGAGCCCTATTGCCTGTTCTTACTGACGTGACATGTCATCGCCAGCATTGTTTGCCCCTTGCTCAGACTTCATGCCGGGTCCGTGACGTTCGACGAGGCTCTCATTAAAGGGGTTACGCCTCTACAAGGAGAAGACAGTCTCAACGACTTCCGAGGCAGGCAACGCGGCTAGATGAAGTTCTCCGTTCGAACGTGTCGCAGCCACACGATCAGGACCGGTGACCCGAGAGATGTCGAACCTCTCACTCAGTCTGCAGAAGTGATGATGCTCCCTGTTTGCAGACCGGGGTGGACCAGTTTCGCACAGGAGACCCTGTGGCGGTTCCCAAGGATGCTCACCACACCCCGGTGTACGCGTTGAAGTGCCGGAACGCCTCGAGTCAGACATCGAGTCCCGATCCAGGAGCCAGGTTGCCCCATGCCACGTGCGTTGAGAAGGATTGGAGAGGTATTGGTATGATGCGGACTGCACGTTGTGGTTGGTCACGTATTGCAGTTGCATGGTTGATTGCCCTGATCGTAGTGGCTCCGGGTTGTGTGATGGGAGGAAGACCTGATCGCAGTCTTGAACTCCGCTTTCAGGAGCAGCCTGGTGAGATGATCAGCTCTACGTCACCAAGGGCCGAGTATTTCTATTTCGAGGTCACTCGGGGCTCCGGTGAGGTGGAGATCACCGTGGATCTGAAGGCACCCCACGGGTTCAATGATTCCGGGACATCCACGTTCTTTGTTGAAGAGGGGCAGTATCGGGTCGCGGTGGGGATCGATGGTGTTCACGGGGGCATGACCTGGGACGACCAGCGTCGGTTTGATGCTGAGTTCGTGATCCACTCTCCGTCTGCCTCAGCTAACCTGACACGAAGGACCAGTGTACAGGGGCACTTCAATAAAGAGAGTTTGTCCCTGGGAGCCATGACCGTGGAACCATGGGAACCGCCGCCACCCGCGGCACCTGCTCCCACAACAGGTCCGTGGCCCCTGAAGATCGTCCTAGTCGAAGAGCGGACCATGGGTGATGTCGTGAGATTCCCTGCAGGTATCGCGGTAAGTCCCCAGGGGGATGTGTACCTGGCGTACGGCACCATGTACGGGGATCATGGGATCTTGGCCTATGCAGGAAGTCAGGACGAGGCCTGGTGGGGCCTGGAGCCAAGGCCACCGGGTCACGGCAGCGGGGACGGTGAGTTCCACAATCCCTCAGCAATAGCCATAGACCGCGAGGGCCGGATCTACGTGACCGAGGTTGGCAACAACCGGGTCCAGGTCTTCACTAGCAGCGGCGAGTTCCTGCACAAGTGGGGTACCGCCGGCTCCGGCGATGGTGCGTTTGATGTCCCAAGCGGCATAGCCATCGATCGTGAAGGTCGCGTCTACGTGACCGAGGTTGGCAACAACCGGGTGCAGGTGTTCAGCAGCAGCGGTGAGTTCCTGCACAAGTGGGGCACCTCGGGTGACGGAGACGGTGAGTTCGATGGCCCCCTGGGCGTGGCGGTCGATGGAGACGGCCGCGTCTTCGTGGTCGATGCTGGTAACGACCGGGTGCAGGTGTTCAGCAGCAGCGGTGAGTTCCTGCACAAGTGGGGCACCTCGGGCGACGGAGACGGTGCGTTTGACGGCCCCCTGGGGGTGGCGGTTGACGGTGAGGACCGCGTTTACGTGACCGACACCGGCAACAACCGGGTGCAGGTGTTCAGCAGCGCCGGTGAACTCCTGAGCATGCGCTACAATTGGACCATGGAGCGTCACGGTGCATATGCTCATCCCCGTGCGATTGCGGTGGGCGGCTCGGATGGCGATTTGTACCTGGTGGAACGACGGGACGAAGGCCTGATTCACTGGAAGATGATGGTGTTTAGGGTTGAGGCACCGTAGCACGTACGTTGACTGCCCCAGAATTCGAGGATGCCAGTGCCTTTCCTGGGACGCATTGCTATGACCCGTCCATGAATGGGGTACGGTTGGGAACGGGGCAGTGGGAGGAGGCGGGCAGAACCGTGTCTTTCGGCATCCCTGACGGAGAACCTCGGTTTCGGGATTAATTGAGGGATGGCGTGGCAGCATTTTGGAGCACGGCTGGCTCCCCAGCCCGGGGAGCCAGCACAGAACGACTCTTGATCGATCCGCCGGCCCATGGAACCCCGAACCGCGAGGTGCGGCGCTGGCCGGGTTACCATCGATATACGCACGGCAATCCAGGAAGCAAAAATGGTGCAGGTAGCCGATGCCGGCTCGTGGAGCTCAACGCCGCTCTCCACCACCTGGTCTTCCAGTTGGGGGGCAGCCTTTCCGGAGGTCGAGGATGTGATTCCTGGCTACAGCAGCCTGCATATAGCAACCAGACCTCCGATCCGGCGAGACGTTCCTGGGCTTGGTTGCAGGCAGGCAACAACCATTCCGGGGCTCTCTTCCGAGGAACTGGTGGCACAACAGCAGCGTTACCGCCCTTGCGAAATACCGGCCGACAGTTTTCATAGATTGAAACTGAGCCATCAGTTGATACTGGCCAGTTCAGGGAGCCGTGCAGTTTGAACAGAAGTATCCTTCCTGACATGCGAGAATCTCCTCGTCTTTGGCGGGGAGTCGGCAGTTGCGCACCAGTTGGTCTGACCCTCCAGTACCCTTAGTCTTTCAACAGGGACTCAGCCACCTTTATTATTTCTGATTGGGATAACTCTGCTGCACTGACCATGATGCCGACCTCATTGCTGCTGAAAGCTAATGCGAGCATCGTTCTGCCGTCAGGGAGTTCCCAAACCTTCAACTCGGCCGTAGTCGTTTCGGACAGCTCGATGACATCAGTGTAATCGCTGATCTGTATTGCGAAATTCGATTCGGTGATTTCTAGATAACCCTCATCACCGTTGCCGAAGACTAGTGAAGCTGTATACCTTGGGTTTTTCTGTTGTATTCCGGGCGGGGGGCCCACCACCTGTATTTGGGAGAAAGTGTATCCGTCAGGAAGGTACCTGGGGAGAAGGATAGTAAACGGTACTTCGTCCTGAGCTGCTTTAATTTCTTCGTTGTCAGGTAAAGACGAGACTGCAGAAGAACCACACCCACTAAACATCAACGACATCAATATGATCCAGCAGCATATTCCAATTATGCGCAAACGTCGTACCATTAGCCACTCCTTTCACCGAATTAGCCATTACTCCGGTTATAATCCATGGCGCCTTTCGATCTTTTCGCTTTCATTCCTCAAACGACTTCCTTTCTCGTGTTAGAGACTGTAGTCTATCTTGACCAATTCTTTCTAGATATAAAGCATCCAATCCTGTCCTGTTTTTCTTTGGAAAGTAGTGCACCGATGAAAGTAGAACGCTAGAACGCCTGTTTTGGTTGTAGATAACTTCAAACAGTCAACAGCCGGATTATGCTCAGATAGTACAGCATATGCAGCAGGGGACATGAATCCCATTCGTATCCGATTGACAAAGACCAGTATGAGGCCCTCAGATTGCATGCGTTCGAAACACGCCAGAGCCAGGCGGTCATCATTCGCGAGGCGCTGAATCACCAGTGATGCTCTTTGCCCCTGAGGGACAGGCTGATGGGCGCTGGAGCCTGGGTCATTCATAGCATGGATCCGGTCTGAATAGGTATTGGCGCAGACCTATGCTGTTTGCCCGGCGAGGGAGTGAGTGATCTGAAGTCCCCTGCACCCCAGTTCCACGCGATGGATCAGGAGGAGGTTCTCGAGTTCTGGGAGGTTGACCCGGAACAGGGCTTGAGCAAGGATGACGTGCGCAACCGGCGATACCATTTTGGCTGCAACGAGCTCCCGTCCCGGGATCGTCCGGATCTGTGGGGGATCTTTGCCCGGCAGTGGGAGGACTTCATGGTCCTGGTGCTGCTCGGGGCAACCGCCATCGCCTTCTTCCTGGGAGAGCATGTCGAGGCAATCGTGATCCTTGCGATCGTGGTGGTCAATGCCATCCTGGGTTTTCTCCAGGAATACAAGGCGGAAGCGGCCCTGATGTCCCTCGCAAAGATGGCGTCCCAGAAGGTGAAGGTCCGCCGTGATGGTGTTCTGAAGTTCGTGGACAGCAGCGAACTGGTACCAGGTGACATTGTCGTATTGGCACCAGGCGACCAGGTGCCAGCCGACGCCCGGCTGCTCGGAAACGGTGAGGGGGCATGCGATGAGGCCATCCTGACGGGAGAATCGGTTCCGGTCGGGAAGGGGCAAACTGTAGTGTCAGAGGATGCCCATCTTACGGATCGGCGCAACATGGTCTATCACGGCACCGGGGTGGTGAACGGGGGCTTGACGGTGGTGGTGGTGGCCACGGGTTTGGACACAGAACTCGGAGCCATCGCCAGCATGCTTGAGGAGGAGGCGGAGGACGATCAACCTCCACTTCAGCGAAACCTCGAGCGACTCGGTCACGTTCTGCTCGTCGGGTGCCTGCTGATCTCGGCTCTGATCGTGATCCTGGGAGTGCTTCGGGGCAAACCCCCCTACGATATGTTCCTGGCCGGGGTCAGCCTGGCTGTGGCGGCCATCCCAGAGGGACTGCCCGCTGTGGTTACCGTAGCGTTGGCCATGGGGGTGCAGAGGATGGCGTCCCAGAAAGCGGTGGTTCGGAATCTCCACTCCGTGGAGACCCTCGGTTGTGCGACCGTGATCTGTTCTGACAAAACGGGAACGCTGACGGCGAACCACCTCGAACTCGAGATCATCTCCATTGGCGGGCGCAACATGCCCGTCGGAGCATCGGGCCGGAGAAGGCCGGAATCGTTCTGGCGGAGCCTTTTATACGGGGCGTGGTGTTCCGATGTCGAGATGGGAACCGGGGGAGAGGGCTTTGAGCGTCCAGGGGACCCAACGGATCTCGCCCTGGTCGAGGCCGCCGAGGAAATGCTCGAGGTTGGGCCTGCGAGGCTGCTGTCATCTATGAGCTTTAACCGCGCCGGGTCCGTTCCCTTTGCTTCCTCGCGCAGGTGCATGTCCGTGTGGGGAACAAGGGTTGAAAAAGGGCAGAAGATTCCATCACTGCTCGTCAAGGGTGCCCCGGAGACCGTCATGCAGATGTGCAGCTCGACCTGGGCATTGCAGAGAAAGGGCGTGAGCCCCCTGACCGGATCAGAGCGGCAGCGCCTGTTGGGGGTGGTGGAGGATCTCAGCGGTCGGGGCTATCGATTGTTGGCCCTGGCAGAAAGGACCCTGTCATCGAGGCAGCTGCGGGAGGGGGTCACCGACGAGCAGCACAAGAATCTGACGTTGGTGGGTTTTCTGGCATTGTTGGACCCGCCGCGGCCCGAGGGCCGGGAAGCGCTGCGGGAGTGCGCCGCTGCGGGGGTTCACACCATCATGATCACCGGGGATCACCCGCTGACGGCACGGGCCGTGGCCCAAAGGCTGGGCATGATCGGGGAGAATGGTTCGGTCGCAACCGGGGACGACCTGGATCGTGCGGACCGGGCGGAGCTTCGTTATATGGTCAGAAAACACCGGGTTTTTGCCCGGGTGACACCCGGGCAGAAGCTGCGGATCGTACGCGCACTCAGGGATGCCGGGCATGTCGTGGTGATGACCGGTGATGGCGTCAACGACGCCCCGGCGTTGAAGGAGGCCCACATCGGCGTGGCAATGGGATTGACGGGGACGGACGTGACCCGGAAGGTCGCGGACCTGATCTTGCTGGATGACAATTTCGCCAGCATCGTGGCAGCCATTCGCGAGGGACGGGGCGTGTTTCGCAACATTCGGAAGTTCATTTATTACCTGCTCTCGTGCAACATCGGCGAACTTCTGCTTATGCTGGCGGCGACCCTGGTCAACCTGCCCCATCCCCTTTTGCCCACGCAGATATTGCTGGTGAACCTGGTGACGGATGGACTGCCGGCCATGGCCCTTGGGATGGAACCCTCGGATGCCAGCCTGATGAACGCCCCCCCTCGGAACGTGAGGGCGAGTGTCTTCAGCGGGGCGCTGGGCAGCAGGATCATGGGCCGTGGTCTTTTGATCGGACTCGTTAGTATGGCGAACTACGCCTTGTTTATCGCCGCGGGCAGTCCCCTGGAACAGGCCCGGACCGTTGCGCTGGTGACCATTGTGCTCTCCCAGCTCATCCACGCCTGCGAGACCCACTACATGGGCGGCACGACCGGGACCATCCTGGCCACAAATCCCGGGTTGGCTGTTGCGGTGCTGTCATCTTTTGGCATCCTGCTGGCAGTCCTGTATGTTCCGGCCCTGGCGGGGATCATGCGCCTGGTGCCCCTGGATGTCACGGCGCTTTTGATCTGTGCAGGGGCGGCCGTGGTAGGTCCCGTTGCAGAGCGAGTTTTGCTGGGTATCACCGGTAGACGGTTGGTTGTTGAGACCTGAGATGGTAGAATTGGCTCAAATGAACAGCCGCTGCGTACGACAAACTTAGATGTGAGGAGGTGCAGTGTGCGTCTTTCCTTTGTCAAAATGGAAGCGGCGGGTAACGACTACATATATTTGGACGGGGTCAGCAAGAGACTGCCCCGGATTGACTGGTCGATCCTGTCGTCAATTCTTGCCGATCGCCACCGGGGCGTCGGATCGGATGGTCTCATCCTGATTCTGCCCTCGGAGGAAGCCGACTTCGAGATGAGGATCTTCAATGCTGACGGCAGCGAGGGGGATATGTGCGGTAACGGGGTTCGGTGCCTGGGCCTGTACGCCTGGGATCATGGACTTGCCTCTGGCTCCACCTTCACCGTCAGCACCCGGGCGGGCGAGGTGACGCTGGAGGTTTCGGAGTGCGACGATGTGTGCAGCGTGGACGTTACCATGCCCCCACCGGGATTCCTGCGGGGCGAAATACCCATGGCGGGCAATCCCCGTCTCCTGGGTGCGGGCGTCTCCCTGAGGCTGGAGGGACACACGATTCCCGTCTACGGCGTTCGAGTGGGCAACCCCAACTGCGTGATCTTCGTGCGAGATCCCTACGCGGTAGATCTGGAAACCCTGGGGCCCCTGTTGGAGGAACATGCCCTCTTTCCGATGAAAACCAATGTGGAGCTGGTGACGGTCGTTGATCGACATCACATTCAGGCGCGTGTGTGGGAGCGGGGCTCCGGGATCACCCTGTCCTGCGGCACCGGAGCGTGTGCCGCTGCGATCTGGGCGATCAGGCGTGGCCGGTGCGAGTCTCCGGTGGAGGTGACGATGCCGGGCGGGCGCCTCTCGGTGAGCTGGGATGGTGCGGAGGAGCTTCACCTCACCGGACCGGTGCGCGAGAGTTTCCGCGGCAGCGTAATCGTACCGCGGGCGACCCTGCTTCCCCCTGATGATAAGTGCGAGGAGAACACGGAATAGGATTTGGTGGTTGGATGAGCTACTTTGCACTACGACATGCCAGGCGGTTTCATGATGTCCTGAGAATCCTTGTGCGCTACGGCTACGGCCCGCTCCTGGAGAGGCTGCCGCTGCCCTTTAACCTGTCCTTTCGGCGCAGGGGAGTGGCTACATCCGGGGAGGAGCTGGCCCGACAGACACGGCTGGCCCTTGAAGAACTGGGTCCCACGTACGTCAAGGCAGGACAGATGATGAGCACCCGTTATGATCTCGTGCCCCCGGCCTTCATTGATGAGCTGAAGAACCTCCAGGAGAACGTGGCCCCGGTGCCCCTTGAGGAGATCCGGCAGGTGGTGACCGATGAACTGGGCGCGCCGCCGGATGAGATCTTCAGCGAGTTCAGCGAGAAGCCCCTCGCCTCGGCTTCCATAGCCCAGGTGCACACCGCGGTATACCGTGACACCAAGGTTGTGGTCAAGATCCAGCGTCCCGGCATTGCGCGCACGATCGAGCAGGATATGGAGATCGTGGCTCTGCTGGCGGGTCTGATCGACGAACACGTCTCGGAGGCAAAGCCCTATGGATTGCCAGGGATGGTCCGGGAATTCGGACGTGGACTGCGGGGAGAACTGGACTTCGAACGCGAGGCGGACAATGTTGAGGTCTTTCGCACCGGTTTTGCCGATGACCCGAACATCGTGATTCCCCAGGTGTTCCGGGAGGTCTCCGGCGACCGGGTCCTGACCCTGTCGCACATCCGAGGGCGTCGGGTGGACGACCTTAGCTTCTTCCCTCCCGATCGGCGCCGGCAACTGGCCCGGGTGGCCGTGGACATGTCCATGCACCAGGTTTTTGAACTGGGCGCCTATCACGTAGATCCCCACCCGGGGAACCTGCTGGTGGTCGGCCTGGATAAGTTGGCGATCCTCGATTACGGCATGGTGGGCCTGATCGATGAGGGCAGCATCAATGACCTTGTCGACCTGTTCCTGGCGCTCATGGAACGGGACTACGCCTTTCTCGTGGAGATCCTGCTCGAGATTGGACAACCCCGCGGTGACATCAACGTCCAGGAACTGCGCCACGAGTTAATGGAACTGGTGGAGCACAATTATGCCAAGGACCTGCAGGGGTTTAACCTGGGACAGGTCCTGATTTTCATGATGCAGATCCTGCGGCGGCATCGGATTACCATGCCCGCATCCTACATCAGCCTGGTCCGGGCCCTGGTGGCGGCGGAGTCCTCGGCCCGCATGATCTATCCGGACCTCAGGTTAGCCGACGAGATCCGGCCTCGCCTCCGGTCCGTCCTGTTCAGGAAGTGGGACTGGACTGACCTGCGCTCATCGGCCACGGTGGGAATCCGGCGCCTCCTCCGCCGATTTTCCCACTGGACCGGACAATTGGGTTCCCTCGTCGATCGCGCCGACCGGGGAGAGTTTTCGATCAAGTTCCAGCACGTCGGACTGGAGTCCTTCCTGGGAGGGCTTGAGAAGATCGCCCAGAGGATCTCCCTGGCTGTGTTGATTGCCGCATTGATCATCGGGGGCTCCCTGATCATCCAGTTCGACCGTCCACCGTACCTGCTGGGCTACCCTGCGCTGGGGATGGTGTCCTACATCGGTGCCCTGATCCTGGGCGCCATTCTGGTCTCTATAGGGAGGCGATGATGTGTCACTGAACAGTATGACCGGTTTCGGCCGGCTGGAGAAGACTGCTGCCAATTTGAACCTGGTGATGGAGATGAGAACCCTCAATCACCGCTACCTGGATATATCTGTCAGTCTCTCCCGGCAGATTCCCCAGACCTGGGAGAACGAGATCCGGGGGGCGGTCGAAGAGAAGATTCGCAGGGGCCGCGTTGACCTCACGGTGAATCTGGAGGTCAGAGGCAGCGGAAGCCGGCGCCCCCGCGTTGACACTGCACTGGCGGGAGACTATTATAGATTTCTGAAGGAACTCAGTGAGGCTCATGCTCTGCCCTTTGAACTCGCGCTTCGTGACCTGGTCTCATTGCCGGGCGTGGTGGAGGTGGAGGACAACCCTCCCGACCTTGATGCTCTGAGGGGTATGTTTGACGATGCCCTGACGGAGGTCATCGACCAGGTCGCCGGGATGCGATTGCGCGAGGGCAGGGCGCTCGGCAGGATCCTGGGGGACCTGTTGGAGGACTTCGGGGCGAAGCTGGGGAGGATCGAGGAATCCGTTGGCGAGGTTGAGAGCCGTCGCTTTGAGGCCATCGCCCGGCGCGTTCGTCAGCTGCTGGATGATGAGGGGATTTCCATGGATGATCTGGATCTACGCAATGAGGTCGCCATTGCGGTTCAGAGGGCCAGCATCCGGGAGGAGACAGCTCGCCTTCGCAGTCATGTGGAGCAGTTCGGCGATGTATTGGCCGACTCCGGTGCCTCGGGACGGAAATTGGAGTTTCTGGCGGGAGAGATGGTGCGAGAGACGAACACGGTGGCGGCGAAGGTATCCGATGCCGAGCTGAACCAGGTGGCAATCAACATGAAGAATCTTCTCGAAGATATTCGCGAGCAGGTGCGCAACATAGAATAGACAGCAAGGATAGGAGTGATCGTATGAGCTGCATCGTGTTGGTGAACATTGGGTTCGGAAACATGGTTTCGGCGAACCGCGTGATCGCAATTGTCAGCCCGGAATCCGCCCCGATCAAGCGGGCGATTTCGGAGGCCCGGGAGGACGGGCTGCTCATCGATGCCACGTACGGCAGGCGGACCCGGGCGGTGATCGTGACCGACAGTGGGCACGTGATCCTTTCGGCCGTTCAGCCGGAGACGGTTGCCGGGCGTCTTCACGGTCGGCAGACAGGCGTGAGTGAATAGTTGGCATTTATGAGGAGGTGGGTGTTTTGCTCTTATCCGGGCAGATATCCTATGACGAACTGATGGCGCTGGGAGAGAATAAATACGCCCTGACAATCGCGGTGGCCCGTCGTGCTCGGCAGCTGCATGACGGTGAGAAGCCCCTGACCGAGTCCGTTGTGTCCAAACCGGTAACGATTGCCCTGAAGGAGTTCCGGGAGGGACGACTCAGGTATACGAGCAGTGTTTCCCGGGAGGTAGGTGGGAGGGTCCGGCTGCCTGAGGAACCAGAGAAGATGTGATTGGGTTTGTGGGGAGGTAAGACCGTGAGTGAACAGCTGGGAGATCTTCGTGGCAAGAGGATTCTCTTCGGCGTGACCGGCGGAATCGCGGCATACAAGGCTGTGGATGTTGTCAGCCGGCTCCGAAAGAGGGGGGCCGAGGTCCACGTCGTCATGACGGAGGCCGCCACCCGGTTGGTCACACCTTTGACCTTCAGGACCATCTCGGCCAACCCGGTTCACCTGGATCTGTTTGATGAGCCGAAACGTTGGAACGTTGAGCACGTCGAACTGGCAGAGCGATGCGACATCCTCGTCGTCATACCGGCCACGGCTAACATCATGGCCAAGGCTGCGGCCGGCATTGCCGATGACTTTCTGAGCACCCTGATCGTGGCCTTTGACGGCCCGAAGCTCATGGCCCCGGCCATGAACCACAGGATGTGGGAAAATCCCGCGACCCAGAGAAACCGTCGCCAGTTGGAGGCGTTCGGCTTTGTGCTGGTGGAACCCGACGTCGGGCGCCTGGCATCCGGTGCTGAGGGTAGGGGAAGATTGCCCTCTCCCGAGCTCCTCGAGGAGGAGGTCGCTTCCCTGGCATACGCCGACACCGCCCTTGCAGGCAGGAGGGTCCTGGTGACCGCCGGTCCCACGAGGGAGTACTTTGATCCGGCCCGCTTCTTATCCAATCCGTCCAGCGGGAAGATGGGCTATGCCCTGGCACGGGCTGCCCGGGAGAGGGGAGCCGCCGTGGACCTGGTCTCTGGACCTGTGAACCTGCCATGTCCCCGGGGTGTTCGCCGTCATTCGGTGGTCTCCACCGAGGAAATGCTGGACAGATGCCTAAAGTTATGGCCGGAGATCGACATCTTGCTGATGTCGGCGGCGGTGTCGGAGTACCGGCCGGCCCACTACTGCAACGACAAGATTAAAAAGACCGGGGAGGGTTTGCCTCCCCTCACATTTACACCCGACATCATCTCGACCCTGAGCCAGGAGCGGGAGGAGCCCTTTATCCTGGGTTTCGCCGCGGAGACGGGGTCCGAGGAGGAGGCCTGCGGCAAGGCGCAGGACAAACTCATCCGCAAGGGCATGGACATGATCGCCCTGAATAGGATTGGAGGGGAGCGCGGAGGATTCGGGTCGGATCTGAACCGCGTGGTGCTCATGGATCGCAGTGGCACGGAGTCGTTGCCCATGATGCACAAGCGATCCCTTGCTCGTCTCATCGTCCAGAGGGTGGTGCACAAGACCGGTGAGGGATGCAGATGACGGAACGTCCGAGATAAAATTCGCCAGCATTATTGTGGATGCGGTCCTGGGCGGTGATGAGGTGGTCTCCCGATCCCAGGTTTTTGACTATGAGATTCCCGCTGCCCTGCGGGGCCGACTGCAGAGGGGCCACATGGTGAGGGTCCCCTTCGGGCCGCGGGTCGTGCGGGGGTTTGTGGTTGACCTCAGGGCCGAGGCCGATTCGGATTCGGGCCGCGTTCGTAAAATCCGCGATCTCGTCTCCGACGCGAGATACCTGTCAGAGGATGATCTCGAACTGGCGGAATGGGTGGCGTCTGAATACCTGTGTAGCCCGGTACAGGTGCTGCGGTCCATGTTGCCGCCCGGTTTTCGCGACCGCACCGGCCCCCCGACGGTTCGCCGGCTCACATTGGCCGTTGAGGATCTCCGTGTGGCCCTCAAGGAGCTGGCCCAGGCCAAAAAGCAGGCTGCGGCGTTGATGGAGGCCGCGCATCTGAAACAGCCCGTGCAGCGAACCCGCCTCGCCCAGCTTGCGGGGGTGAGCACGTCCACGGTGGATGCCCTGGTGAACCGGGGTTTTCTGCGTTGGGTCGATGTTCGCGACGGAGCCCGTCCCTACGATCAGAGGTACCGCCATGACGCCCCCGATTCCCTGACCTCGGATCAGTCCAGAGCCCTGGAGAAACTCCTCCCGGCCGTCGCGGGCGATGGGGGAAGCTTTCTGCTGTATGGGGTCACCAGCAGCGGCAAGACCGAGATCTACCTTCGCGTGATCGAAAGGGTATTGGCCCGGGGCCGCGGAGCGATCCTGATGGTGCCGGAGATCTCCCTGACGCCCCAGATGGTCGCCCGGGTCAAGGGTCGCCTTGGGGATGGGGTGGCCGTCCTGCACAGCGCCCTCTCCGGGGGAGAGCGGGCCGGCGAATGGCACAGGTTGTTTTCCGGGGAGGCCCGGGTTGCCCTGGGCCCCAGGTCAGCGGTCTTCGCTCCCATCGCGGACCTGGGGGCCATCATCGTTGATGAGGAGCACGAGAGCACCTACAAGCAGGAGACGGCTCCCCGCTACCACGCCAGGGATGTCGCCCTGAAGCGGGCGGACATGGCCGGCGCGACGGTGATCCTGGGTTCTGCCACGCCGTGCCTGGAGTCCTATTACGCAACCGAGGCGGGGTCGTGCGGGATGCTGCAGCTGCCGGAGCGCATCGATGCCCGGCCGATGCCCGCAGTTGACGTGGTTGACATGCGCCAGGAATGGAAGCAGGGGCATCACAGTATCTTCAGTCGGCCCCTTCACGAGGCCCTGGAGATGAGACTGGACCGGGGAGAGCAGTCGATTTTATTTTTGAATCAGCGGGGTTATTCTTCCTTTCTCGTTTGTACCGACTGTGGGCACACTTTCAAGTGCAGCGACTGCAATGTGACGATGACCTATCACCGGGATGGCGGGACACTGCGCTGCCACTACTGCAACGACCGGATGGAGGTGCCGCGGGTCTGTCCCGAATGCAGGGGGCGGGTGGTCCGCCGGGGAGTTGGCACCCAGAAGGTGGAGGCGGCTGCAAGGTCGGCCTTCCCAGGCGCCCGGATCGCGCGCCTGGATACGGACACGGCCCGGCGCAAGGATGCCAGGAGCCAGATCTATGAACAGTTCTCCCGGGGAGACCTGGACATTCTCGTTGGGACGCAGATGATCGCCAAGGGTTGGGATATCAGGGCCGTGACCCTGGTCGGCGTTGTCGATGCTGACACCGCCCTTCATTTTCCCGATTTTCGCAGCTCGGAGCGGACCTTTCAGATTCTGACCCAGGTTGCGGGGAGGGCGGGCAGGGGACGGAGGCCGGGCCAGGTGATTATACAGACCACCAGCCCCGACCACCCGGCGATCACCTGCGCTGCGGAGGGAGATCTTGAGGGCTTTTACGCCCGGGAGCTGGCCGATCGGCAGCGGGCCCAGTATCCTCCCTTTGTCGACCTGGTCCGCCTGGTCCTGTCGGGGGAGACGGAACCCATGGTCGAGATGTGGGCCCAGGAGGTGCGTCGCCGCCTGCAGGGCAGTGTTCAGCCGGAGGGGCAGGTCCGGTTCATGGGGCCCGCACCCGCACCCCTTGATCGATTGCGGGGCCAGTACCGCTGGCACCTGCTGCTCAAGACGCCGGATCTGAGTCGCTCCCTTGATGGGCTCAGGGAAGTGATGCACAATATGCGTATGGGGCGGGAGGATCCCCGCATCATTGTCGATGTGAACCCGGCGCAGATGCTGTGATCCTGTCCAGTAGAAGGTTGTGAGGGTGATGTGAGAAGATGCAGGTTACGGGCCAGGTATCACCACCAAGCAAGCGGATGAAGGTCGTGACGGTCGGGGACCCGGTTCTCGAGGGAGAGTCCCAGCCGGTCACCCGCTTCAACCGCAGTCTCGGGAAGCTGTTAGACAAGATGGCTACCACCATGTATCACCAGAGGGGAGTCGGCCTGGCCGCGGTGCAGGTGGGCGTGCCCCAGAGAATCGTGGTCGTCGACTATGGAGAGGGCCTGATGGAATTGGTGAACCCGGAGATCACGCACCGGGCGGGGTCGGAGAAGGGTTTCGAGGGGTGCCTGAGTGTTCCCGGCTACATGGGTGAGGTCGCCCGTCCCATCGAGGTGACCGTGACCGCCCAGGACCGCGAGGGAGAACGGGTCTTTGTCAATGTTGAGGGGTGGGCCGCGCGAGTTCTGTGTCACGAGATCGATCACCTGGACGGAAACCTGTTCATCGATCGGAGCGAGGAAATCGTGCGGATGGATCCCAGGACCCGTCTCCGGGTCGTGTTCATGGGGACCCCCGAATTTGCCGCCATAGTGCTTCATGAGATGGTTGACGCGAACTGTGCCGTTGTCGGTGCTGTGACTGCGCCGGACCGCCCCCGGGGAAGGGGGCAGAGGCCTGCGCCGTCCCCGGTGAAGATGCTGGCGTTGGAGTCGAGGGTACCCGTGCTGCAGCCCGAATCCTCTGCCGATGATGCCGATCTCGTGCGTCATCTGACCTGGCTGGAGCCGGACCTGATCGTCACCGCTGCTTACGGGCAGATTCTTAATAGAGAGACCCTCGACCTGCCGAGGTTGGGCTGCATCAACGTTCACGCGTCCCTTTTGCCCCGCTACCGCGGTGCCGCTCCGATCCAGCGCCTGCTGATGGCTGGAGAGACCGAGACCGGCGTCACTATTATCAGCATGGACGAGGGGATGGACAGCGGCCCCATTCTGCTGCAGTGCGCCCTGCCCGTGCTCGATGAGGACGATGCCGGAACACTACACGATCGCCTGGCCGCCCTGGGAGGAGATATGGTCCTGGAGGTCATGGATGCCCTGGCCCGGGGAGGGATCGAATCTGAGCCGCAGGACGATGATCGTGCCACCTACGCCCCGAAGATCAGCCGAGGTGAGACCGAGATTGACTGGAGCCGGACCGCCCGGGACGTTGTCAACAAGGTCCGGGCCTTTGCACCCAGGCCGGGAGCCTGGACGAGGTGGAGAGGGGATCGGATCAAGATCCTGCTGGCCTCAGAGGATGATGGATCCGGGGGCGCAGGAGAGGTTCTGACCGTCGCGCCTGAGGGCATCCAGGTGGGCACGGGGGATGGCACCTGTGTCCTCCGTCGGATCCAGGTGCCGGGTCGACGGCCGATTTCGGTCGAGGAGTTTGTCAACGGATATGATATGAAACCGGGGGAGATTCTGGGGGGTGCTGAGGAGGAAGTCCATGGGTGAAACGGTCACGGGTAGCACCCGGTCCATGAGCCTGACAGGGCGTCCCAAGCGGCTGTTCGTAAAGATGGCCCTTGCAGCAGCGATTCTCGTGGTTGGTATGGGAAGTGCCCTACTATACGTTCTTGTTCGACACACGACCGAGGTCAAGGCCGGCCTGGTCCTGATCCTCGAGCTGGGGATCGCCCTGTTCATTCTCCTGATCGGTCTCGGCCTGACATCGATTGTCTGGCTGATCTGGACCGAGCGGGGGGTCTCGGCCTCGTTCAGGAGAGTTATGCAGAGCGTCCTATTGTTGATACTGCCCCTGGCGGTCTTGGCCGGAAGGATCCTGGGCCGGTCGAGGGATGATGTCCAGGGCTCTTTCATTGCCGTCACCAACGCCCTGACCAGCAGGACGGTCGTGAACGTCGACCCGTCAGGGATCCTGGTCCTGATCCCAAGGTGCATGCAGCTGGCGGAGTGCATCCACAAGGTCAGCCAGGATGTAAACCGCTGCCGCCGCTGCGGCCGATGTCCCCTCGCCAAGATCCTGGAGGCCACCGACGGGATTGACCTGCCGGTGCATGTTTCCACGGGGGGGACGCAGGCACGCCGGATCGTCGAGGAGACGCGCCCGGAGGTCATCGTTGCCGTTGCCTGTGAAAGGGAGCTGACCGAGGGGATCCGGGACGTAGGGGGTTTTGCGGTCATCGGTGTTGTTAACCAGCGGCCCCACGGGCCGTGCCACGATACCGATGTCGACGTTGAGAAGCTGACCGCCACGTTGAAGAGGATCATGGCTGAACCTGAGGAGGTGGATCATGTTCTACTTTGACCCGCTCTATTTTATCCTCATCCTGCCGGCACTGATCCTGGCCACCTGGGCCCAGTCCCGGGTACAGGGAGCCTATCGGCGGTTCTCCCGGGTCCGCTCTTCCCGGGGGATCTCGGGAGCCGAGGTGGCCCGGGCCATGCTCAGTGAGGTGGGTCTTGGGGGTGTGAATATTGAGTACAGTCGCCGGGGGGCGTTGAGCGACCACTACGATCCCCGGGACCAGACCGTGCGGCTGTCCCCGGATGTTCACGATGGACGGACGCTGGCGGCCCTGGGAATCGCCGCCCACGAGGCGGGCCATGCCATGCAGCATGCCACGGGCTATATCTGGCTTGGGATGAGGAATGCGATCATCCCGGTCTCGCGGTTTGGATCGACCCTGGCTTTCCCCCTGTTTTTCATCGGGCTCATCTTTGCCGGAACGACGGGCGAGCTGCTGATGTCGATTGGGCTGATCCTGTTCGGCTCTGCCCTGGTCTTTCAGATCATCACATTGCCCGTCGAGTACAACGCCTCAGCCCGGGCCATGGCGGCCCTCATCGACGGTGGATACATCACGTCCCGGGAAGCCGGGGGAGTCAGGCAGGTTCTAAATGCTGCGGCGCTGACCTACCTGGCCGCGGCCCTGATGGCCCTGATGCAGTTCATCTACCTGTTCACACTGCAGGGGCGTCGGCGCTAGATGGGTTTCCTGGCTCTCGTGTTTCTCTGGCTGCTGGTGCCGGTGGTTTTTGTCTACCTGTTCATACTGCCGTTGAAGCTGATGATCCGGGGCCTGTCGGACCTGATCTATTTGCCGTTGCAGCTGCTCACGATCGCCTTTAATCGGCCTCTTCGCCAGAACCACGCACTGGAGCATGCGACCATTAACGTGCTGGAAAGCCGGTACGGTGCGAGAAACCTCTCGGGCCTGGCCCGCCCGGATGGGTTTCTGATCCGGGGATGGTCCGACAGGGTGTCCCTGGAGATGGCCCTGCGTGAAGCGATCACCAGGCTCAGGGCGAAAGAGACCCACCTGGCCATACACGGACGATGCGGCACCAGCCGGGCTGCGGGCAACATCCTGATCGCCCTGCTCTTCGTGGTCGCCTTTGTGGCGGGCGGAAGACTGGATCTTTACACGCTGATTGTCGGTGGACTGTTTCTGATGTTGATTTCGCCCTACGTGGGCATCCTGGCGCAGAGAAGGCTGACGACCACGGGAGACATCGATGATGTCGTCATCACGGGGATCGCACCGGTGTATGATCGCAGGCCGGGGCTCTTCGGGCTGGGGTTTTTGCTGTTCCCCCAGGCGCCCGGAGCCTACTTCATCGGCACCCGGATTCGTCGATGGCGATGAATGTCATGGCACAGCAGGGTACCATAGTAGTAGGGGAAAGCAGGTTATCTCATGGATCAGCCGAGAGAGATTGCCCTGGACATCTTAAATCGGGTGGAAGAGGGAGACTGGGCCGCCGAACTTCTCCCTCGACGGTTGGCAGCGTCGAAACTGGATGAGCGGGATCGCAGGTTTGCGACGGAGCTCGTCAATGGGACGCTGCGCCGGCGCCTTCAACTCGACCACGTCCTGGCCCAGCTTTCGAAATACCCCCTGGAGGAGCTCGACCAGTCGGTCCGAAACACCCTGCGCCTGGGCGCCTACCAGATCATGCACATGCGGGTGCCCTCCCATGCTGCCTGCGACCAGTCGGTCCGACTTCTCCGCAGGGTGGGCCCGGTCCGGGCCGCGGGCCTGGTCAATGGGGTGCTGCGCAACCTGGTCCGGCGCCGCGAGTCGATCTCCTATCCCGACCGGGATGCAGACCCCGCTGGCTGGATCTCCGTCACCGAGAGCCATCCCCTGTGGGTTGTCAAGACGTGGATCGAGGAGATGGGTTTTGATGAGACTCTCCGGCTGTGTCGCGCCAACAATGAGCCGGCGACGGTTCAACTGCGAGTTAATCGCCTCGGGGACGCTCCCGCGGAGATGACAGGACAGCTCAGAGCTCGCGGGATGGAGGTCAACGGGTGTGAAATGGCACCCGATGGGCTGCATTATTCGGGGGGTGGGTCGCCCTTTGAATTGCCCGAGTACCGCGAGGGTCGGGTCTCGGTGCAGAGCGAGAGCTCCCAGATGGGCGCCCTTGCGGTGGGCGTGAGGCCCGGCATGCGGGTGTTGGATGCCTGCGCGGGCAGGGGCGGCAAGACGACCTACCTTGCCGAACAGATGAACGATTGCGGGGAGATCGTGGCTGTGGATCGACACCGGTTCAAGTTGGACGCCCTGGAGCGGGACTGCGACCGACTGCACCTGACGATCGTGAAGACCCTCTGTGCCGATGCCAGGGACCTGCCAGGGGATCTCGGCACCTTTGACGCGGTGCTCGTCGATGCCCCGTGCAGCGGCCTGGGAATCCTCGGGCGTCATCCCGAGGCCCGATGGCAGAAGGGACCGAAGATCCTGCGGGACATGCCGGTGCTTCAGCGCGAGATCCTGGATGCGGTTTCCTCCCGGGTGAAGCCCGGTGGGGTGCTCATCTATTGCACCTGTTCCATCGCCCGGGCGGAGAATTCCCTGGTGGTGGAGGGATTTCTGCAGGAGCAGGCGGACTATGCTCCCGGGGACCTGCCGCACCTGTTTGACCCTGTTGCCCAGGCTTCAGCGGGGATGCTCCAGATGCTTCCCCATGTTCACGGCAGCGACGGATTTTTCATCGCCAGATTGCAGCGTATGCGGGAGGGATCACAGTGAAGACAGTGCTGATTGGAAGGACCTCAGAGGAGCTTGCCCAGATTACTCGGGGCCTCAATTTGCAGGCCTACCGGACGGATCAGCTCATGGATTGGATGTACCGGCAGCGGGTTGACGATTTCGAACAGATGACCAATTTGCCCCTCGATCTTCGCAGCCAACTGGACGAGCGGTTCCGGGTCTGTGATATGAAGGTCCTGCAGCACCGGACCGGGGAGGAGGGCACGGAGAAATTCGCCTTCACCCTGCGCGACGGCGAGGTGGTCGAGACGGTGATCATGAGGTATGAGCACGGAGTCTCCCTCTGCCTTTCTACCCAGGTCGGATGTGTGATGGGGTGTCCCTTTTGCGCCACGGGCGCCGGGGGGCTGCTGAGGAACCTGTCGCGCCCCGAGATCCTGGGCCAGTGGTTTCTCGCCCAGAGGCGACTGGACGAGACCGGGGAGCGAATCTCTCACGTGGTCATGATGGGCATGGGGGAGCCCCTGAACAACTACGAGCACAGCCACAAGTCCCTCCGGCTTCTTCACTCCGAGGAGGGCCCCGGGATCAGCTACCGGAGGATGACCCTGTCCACCGTGGGGATCACCCCGCGGATCCTGCAGCTGGCAGAAGAGGACATGCCCATTACCCTGGCCGTGTCGCTGCACGCTCCCAACGACTACTTGCGAGACCGCCTCGTACCGGTCAACAAGAAGCACCCCCTCAGCGAGCTGATTCCGGCCTGTGAATTGTATGCCGAACATTCGGGCAGAAGAGTTAGTTTCGAGTATGCTATGATGAAGGGAGTCAACGATCATCCCGAGTTGGCGCGGGAGCTGGGGGTCCTTTTGAGGGACATGACCTGTCACATCAACCTGATTCCCTTCAACCCCGTTCCTGGCGTAGATTACGAGCCGTCACCCCTCGAGGCGGTGCGTAAGTTCCGGGATGTTTTGAGTATGGTGGGTCTCAGTGTGACCATACGCAGGCCCCTTGGGCTGGAGATCGATGCAGCCTGTGGACAGCTTAGACGTCATTTGGGGGCGGAGGACGCCGTGACCTGAAACAAGGGGAGGTGAGACGCACGTGATTGGAAGGGTTCTGGGCGGACGCTACGAGATCATCGAGCGCCTCGGAAGTGGCGGTATGTCCGTGGTCTACAAGGCCAAGTGTTCCTACCTGGAACGCGAGGTCGCGATCAAGGTTCTGCGAGAGCGCTTTGCGCATGACGAGGAATTTCTGAGCCATTTCCGCCGGGAGGCGAGGGCCGCAGCCCGGCTGTCACACCCGAATATTGTCAACATCTTTGATGTGGGAGAAGAACCAGAACAGGGTCTTTATTATATCATAATGGAATACATTTCTGGGCGGAGTCTGAAGGACCTGATCACCCTGGAGGGTCCCCTGCATCCGGACACCGCCGTCGATATCACCTGTCAGATTCTCAAGGCACTGGAGTGCGCCCACGAGAGCGGAGTGGTGCACCGCGACATCAAGCCCGACAACGTCATCATTGATTCCAACGGCGCCGTCAAGGTGGCCGATTTTGGTATTGCCCGCGCCCAGGGAACCGGCACGGTCGTATCCAGTAACAAGATCATGGGGTCGGTCCGCTACATGTCACCGGAGCAGGCGAGGGGCCGACACACCGATGCCCGTTCGGATCTATACAGCGTTGGGGTCGTCCTGTATGAGATGCTCACAGGAAAGGTCCCCTTTGAGGGGGACAGTGCCGTGGCCATTGCCCTGGAACACCTGCACCAGAATCCTCCGCTGCCCTCGGAGGTCCGAAAGGACATTCCCTCGGGGCTGGACGATGTGATCCTATGTGCCATGGCCAAGGATCCCGGCCGGCGCTATCCCGATTCTGATCACATGCTTGAGGACCTTCTGACCGTGCAGCGTGGAGGAAGTCCTAAGGCCCAAAGAGAAGGGTTCCTTAACGACGATACGCGGATCATGGACAGTTTTCCTATGCGTTCGAGGGGGAGTAAGACGGTGGTGACCAAGAGATCCAGGCGACGTGAGGAGCCCCGTAACTCCGAGGAGGCGTTCCCCGAGGATGATGATCAGCCGCGCCGCCGGCGATGGTGGCCGATTATCCTCGGGCTGGTCTTTTCGATGGTGGCCGTGGGCGTCCTCGCCTACGGCGCCTACTGGGTCTGGGATTGGTATACCGTTCCCATTGTGGATGTGCCCGAGGTGGTGGGTGAGCAATTGCCCACGGCCGAGGCGGTTCTCGAGGAACACGGGCTTCACGCGGAAATTGTGGCATCGAAACACGATGATGACATCCCGGCAAACCACGTCATCTCCCAGCGTCCCCTGCCCGGCGAGCAGGTGCGCCGCGGGGGGACGATTGAGCTGACCATAAGCCAGGGGCCCCAGTGGGTGGAGGGAGGCATTCCCGATGTTGTCGGAATTCCCAGGCTCGATGCGCAGGTGGCACTGCAGAATGTCGGTCTCGACTCTGAGTTTTCCGAGGAGTATCACGAAGAGGTCCCGGGGGGATATGTCATCGACCAGTTTCCCCCTCCTGGTGACAAGGTCCAACGAGGTACGGTGATCGATCTGCAGATCAGCAGGGGGCCGGAACCCCGTCCCTTTGCAATGCAGGGATACATCGGCAAGAGCCTGCCCGTGGTGCTGTCGGAGTTGACAGACCTGGGACTCGAGGCGAGGGTCGTCCGGGAGGTGGCGGATTTTCCGGAGGAGGTGGTCTTTGACCACGAGCCCGAGGTCGGTGTCGAGGTCAACACTGGAGACATCGTCACCCTGATCGTCAGCAGGGGCAATGATCGCGATGCGATCGAAGATACTATCACCGTGGAATTGGAGGACACTCCCGAGCTGCAGCGGGTGACGGTGGAACTCATGGACAGTGTCAGCCGCCGGGTGGTCTTCGATGATCTCGTTGAGGGGGGATCGGAGTTCGATCTGACCCTCTACTGGTATGGGTCCGGTGCCCGGGCCTTTGTCTACGTCAACAATTCAGCGGTGCGCGTGATCACCTTCCGCCGCTGAGAGGGAGGTAGGAGCTATGCCAAAAATACCCGGGTGGGAGGATCCCGGCAGGGTGTTGATCGCACCCTCGATTCTATCGGCAAACCCCGCCCAGCTTGCTGATGGCGTGGGGCTGGCGGAGGAGGCAGGGGCGGATCTTCTGCACGTGGACATTATGGACGGCCACTTCGTCCCCAACCTGAGCTTTGGACCCGGACTGGTCGAGGCCCTGTCTTCCCAGACACATCTTCCCACGGAGGTCCATTTGATGGTGGACAACCCCGGGGCGATGATTCCCCTTTTCGCCGACGCCGGGGCGAACCTGCTCATTTTTCACCGGGAAACGTCTCCTCACTGCCATCGTCACCTCGACGAGATTCGGCGGCGGGGTTGTCTTTCCGGCATCGCCTACAACCCGTCGCGGTCCCTGGCTGACCTTCCCCTCCTGATGGATGTGCTGGACCTGGTCGTGATCATGGGAGTGAATCCGGGGTTCTCCGGGGCACGTTTTATCCCGCAGACCGTGCAGCGGGTCCGGCAGGCCTGCGAGATGGTGGCCGGAACAGGGATCCGTATTGCCGTTGACGGTGGCGTGGATCTTTCCAATGCCCAGGAGCTCCGTGAGGCCGGGGCCAGCTTGCTGGTTTCTGGGTCCTGCCTGTTTTCCTCCGAGGATCCGGCGGCGACTGTGGCTTTCCTGCGGGGATGATGGGCAGCTGTCGGTGTCGGGTGGGTCGTGGGAAGGCGGGGGGTGGCCGGTTGGGAGTCGGGCAGTTCATCTCCGACGCGACGGTACTCCTGGTTGTCACCTATACCAGCTTGATGATCTGGCGCTATCACGGGGCAGGTTTGTCTCTTTCCGAAGCACCCGCACGGGCCTTTCTCGAGGGCCTGCTGCTCGGTTCCATTCATGCTATCCTGACCCTTACGCTATCTCCTGCAGGTATGATGCAACGACGGCCCATCTACGTACATGTGAATCTCCGTCCCTTTGCTGACATCTTGGGGCATGGATCGGCGTATTTTGCCGTTGGCAACGTGTTGATGTTTCTTCCCCTGGGTTCGGATCACGGCGGGCCAATCAGTAAAGGTTGCCGAGGAGTTATTGGGTTCAGCAGGGGACGTTATGGAAAGCGGCCCCATGTATCGATGACATATATGTTCACATCTTGGTCTTGAGGCCCATTTTAGTCATCACGCTGACGAATAGTGACCCTCCGGATGCCTCTCAAAAACAGCCCTGGGCCGAGCTGACTTTCACTGGTGCGTCAGGGCGCTACGGATCCGCTGCCAGATACGTCCATGTCCAGGCACCCCACCAAATAAGGCACAAAATGCCTCCCTCAACCCATATACTAAACTGTCCGTGGAGGGGGAACCTGCATGTATCGCAGAAGGGGCCTCAAAAGGATCAGCCATTTCAAAGACTGGGCGAGTCTCATCCTTATTTTGGCGGGATGTACCTTGCTCGCCATTGTCATGCCGCCGTGGTTCTGGTTCTTTCTTTTGGGTGTGGGGTTGATCGTGGGGGGGCTGTTCATCAAGGACAAATACTAGCGCCCCACGTCGGAGATCGGTCCGGGAGGGAGAATGATGAGAATTCGAGTCATCAAGGTGCCACTGTTTCTCGGGAGAATCCTGCAGTTCGTGTTTGGTCTGTTTGGAAAATAGGCGGCCGAGGAGTGCGTCCGCCGGAAGCGGACGCGCTCCACTGCTGTCAGAAGCTCTCTCAGATAGCCTTCGTGACTTTTCCTGATCTGAGGCATCGCGTGCAAACGTTCATCTTCTCCTTGCCATCGTCGGTCTGCACGGTGATGCGCTGGATATTAGGTTTGAACACCCTCTTGGTGCGGTTAATCGCGTGACTTACATTGTGTCCCGTCATCTTACCCTTGCCACATACATCGCATCGCTTGGCCATGGGTGTCGCCTCCAGCCGTTGTTTTTTGTTCGAGGATATACTAAGTTTACAATGTGTATTCTATCAACGCGAGCGCTCAGAGTCGAGGGCCCCGTTTTTTTGCAGCTACGAGAGGAATGGAGATATGGCTCGATCCATTGAGACGGACACTGGAGTTATCGAGGTTCAGGACGCGGTCCTGGCCAACCTGGCCGGGATCGCCACGACGGAATGCTACGGGGTGGCCGGCATGGCTGCCCGGAACATACAGGACGGGATCGCTGGGGTCTTGCGCCACGACAGCCTCACCCGGGGGGTTACGGTTGCTTCGTCCCATGATGGTGAGTCCCTGGTGGTCACGGTCAACATCGTGATCGGTTACGGGGTCAATATCGGCGAGGTTGCGCGCAACATCCGGGAGAGAGTTCGCTACACCCTGATTCACTGCAGCGGATTCCCCGTCGAAAAGGTCAACGTGAATGTGCGGGGAGTGAAGGTGACGGCCCTCAATGACTGAACGAGCCCGTGGGACAGTGGATGTGTTGACCGGACCCCTTTTTCACCGCATGCTGACAGCTGCGGTGTCCTGCCTGAAGGAGAACGTCGATGAGATCAACGCTCTGAATGTCTATCCCGTGCCCGATGGAGACACGGGCATCAACATGCTGATGACCCTGGAGTCGGCCATGGATCACATATCGGACCCGGAGGCTTCCCTGGGAACCCTGGTCAATGCCCTCTCGGTGGGCTCCCTGATGGGCGCCCGGGGAAATTCGGGCGTCATCCTGTCCCAGCTCTTCCGCGGCCTCTCGGCCCGGCTGGGTGGAGAATCGGAGGCGGATCCGGCTGCGCTTGCGGAGGCCCTGGAATCCGGGGTTCGCGCCGCCTACAGTGCGGTCATGAGACCCGTTGAGGGCACCATCCTCACGGTCGCCCGGAAGGCGGCCGGGGCCGCTTCGGAGGCTGCCGCGGAGGGTGAGGATCTTGTGGGGGTTCTGGAGGCCGCCCTCGTGCAGGCAGAACTCACCCTGGAGCGCACCCCCGAGATGCTCGATGTGCTCCGTGATGCCGGCGTCGTGGATGCCGGCGGAAAGGGCTGGATTTGCATCTTGCAGGGGGCACTGCAGGGAATCACCGAGAAGACGGCTCCCGCGAAGGCCCGGGAGGGAGCCCGCGCGGCACCGGTCACCGGGGACGCCGTCCTGGAGTATCCCTTTGACGTGGTCCTGCTCATGAAACAGACCGCCCAGGTGGACGGACAGGCCCTCGATGCCCTCGGAGACAGCCTGATCGTGATCGACGAGGAGGACATGGTCAAGGTCCACGTGCACACCGACGACCCCCTGGCGGTGCTCTCGATTTGCCTGGAGGCGGGAGATCTCCTGGATCTTCACATTCAGAACATGGAGTTTCAGCAGGCATCGTCTCCTTCAACTCAGGGGCGTCCGAATCCGAAGCAGGGGCACAATGGCGCCTTTGCCATCGTTCCCATCGCGGCGGGCGAGGGACTGCGCCAGGCGTTTTTGGACCTGGGAGCGGCCGAGGTTGTCTCCGGTGGACCCACGATGAATCCCAGTACGGAGGACATCATGAGGGGCATCGAGGATTGCGGTGGGGCCGTGATCCT
>PXCI01000233.1 GCA_003566675.1 Clostridia bacterium | reverse complement strand
GAGGGCGTTGCTGAGCAGTTGGAGCGACGGGTATCATTCCGGCGTGCTATTCGGCAGGCCATCCAGCGCGCCATGCGAGCGGGGGCCAAGGGCTGCAAGATTATGGTGTCCGGTCGCCTCGGCGGTGTCGAGATGGCGAGAAGAGAGTGGCAGGCGGAGGGATCGGTTCCACTGCACACGCTCAGAGCAGACATCGATTACGGGTTCGCGGAGGCCAACACCACCTACGGGACCATTGGAGTTAAGACCTGGATATATCACGGTGACGTGATTCCAGAGGCGAAGGACAAGGACGAGGGGGCTGCATCTGATGCTGATGCCAAGACGGGTTAAATACCGCAGACAGCACCGCGGCCGGATGAAGGGAAAGGCGTATCGGGGTTCCCAGGTTATGTACGGTGAGTACGGACTTAAGGCCCTCGAACCGGGCTGGATAACCGACCGGCAGATCGAGGCTGCCCGGGTTGCCCTCACTCGCCGGATCCGTCGCGGAGGGAAGGTGTGGATCAAGATCTTCCCCGACAAGCCTGTCACAAAGAAGGCAGCTGAGACCAGAATGGGCAAGGGTAAAGGTGCTCCAGAGTACTGGGTAGCCGTTGTGAAGCCGGGCAGGATCATGTTCGAGTTGGCCGGAGTCTCCGAGAGCCTGGCCAAGGAAGCACTAACCCTGGCTGCTCACAAACTACCCATCAAGGCGCGCTTTGTGAAGCGTGAGGATGGTGATGGGGCCAATGAAGGCTGAGGATATCCGGGAGATGAGTGACGCGGAGATCGAGCGAAGGATTCGCGACCTCAAACAGGAGTTGTTCAACCTCCGGTTTCAGAATGCTACTGGACAGCTGGATAACCCGCTGCGTATGCGCAGCGTGAAGAAGGACATTGCCCGTTTGAAGACTGTGGAGCGACAGAGACAGCTGGCCCAGGAAGCCCGGGCATGAGGGGAGGATGCTGATGGTGGAAGATAACAACCGCGGAAATCCAAAGTTGCGCCGCGGCGTGGTAGTGAGCGACAACATGGATAAGACCGTTGTAGTCGAGGTGGAGACCAGACAGCGTCACCCCCTCTACGGCCGTCGGATACGGAGGACTAACAAGTTCATGGCCCACGATGAGACCAACGAGTGCCGCGTGGGAGATCATGTCGACCTCGTTGAGACTCGGCCACTCTCTAAGCGCAAGCGCTGGAGGGTGAGACAGATCGTCCGGCGGGCCAGGTAATTTGACGGCAGGTACTAAGGAGGAAGGGGTATGATTCAAGCTGAGTCACGGTTGAAGGTGGCTGACAATACAGGTGCCAGGGAAATTGGTGTGATCAAGGTCCTGGGGGGCAGCAGGCGGCGGTATGCCAGGGTGGGCGACATCATCGTGGCGTCCGTCAAGGAATCCACACCCGGTGCCATGGTCAAGGCGGGTGAGGTGATCCGTGCAGTGATCGTTCGCACCAAGGCGCCGATCAGGCGTCCTGACGGTTCAATGATCCGTTTTGATGAGAATGCTGCGGTGATTCTCCGGGATGCCAGTGAGCCCCAGGGTACCCGTATATTCGGGCCCATCGCGAGAGAACTGCGGGAGAAGAAATTCACCCGGATCATTTCTTTAGCCCCCGAGGTGTTGTAGTGGAATCTTCTGATGGAGGGAGGCGGTCTGGATGAGCCGTCCAAAGCTGCGGATAAAAAGCGGTGACCGGGTTATGGTTATAACCGGCAAGGATAAGGGACGACGGGGCGAGGTCCTGAAGACCCTTCCGCGAAAGGGCAAAGTGATCATCGAGGGAATTAACATTGTGAAGAAGCACCAGCGTGCCACCAGGGAGATGATGCAGGGGGGCATAATCGAGCAACCTGCGCCGCTGGATGCGTCAAATGTTATGCTTTTGTGCCGCAACTGCGGAGACCCCACCCGTGCCGGCACGAAGACGCTCTCGTCGGGCCGAAAGGTGAGATGCTGCAAGAAATGTGAAGAGAATATCGACCGATGAGGAGGCGACAGGAAAGTGGATCCGTTGCAGGAGAGATATGAGCAGGAAGTGGTACCTGCAATGATGCAGGAGTTTGGATACGAAAGCGTTATGGCGGTACCACGCCTGATTAAGATTATGGTCAACATGGGAGTGGGCGATGGCCGTGAAAACCCCAACGCCCTCGATTCCGCGGTGAAAGAGATGGCCCTCATCACGGGGCAGCAGCCGATCGTGAACAAGGCGCGCAAATCGGTGTCTGCCTTTCGCATTAGACAGGGTGACCCCGTGGGATGCAGCGTCACCTTGCGCCGGGAACGGATGTGGAGCTTCCTATCGCGTCTCATCAATGTGGCCCTGCCCCGGGTGCGCGACTTCCGGGGGCTGAGTGCGAATTCTTTTGATGGCCGCGGGAATTACTCCACGGGCCTCCGCGAACAGACGGTGTTTCCCGAGGTCAGCTACGATGACATCGACGAGGTCCGGGGCATGGATATCACTGTGGTGACGACGGCAGAGACAGATGAGGAAGCGAGATACCTCCTCGGGCGACTGGGATTTCCAATCAGACAGGGTTGATCAGTTACCAGGGAAGGAGGCAAACGTGGCCCGAAAAGCACTGGTTGAAAAGAGTAAGGAAGAGCCGAAGTTCATGACCAGGAAACGGAATCGTTGCTCCATCTGTGGACGCCCCCGTGGGTTTATCAGGCGCTTTGGCCTCTGCAGACACTGCATACGAGAGCTGGCACACAAGGGCGAGATTCCGGGCGTCAAGAAGGCGTCCTGGTGATCAGCGGCACATTTAGGGGAGGAGGTATGACATATGGGCATGACAGATCCGATCGCTGACATGTTGACGAGGATCAGAAATGCGAGTTCTGCCCGTCATGATCACGTGGACATTCCCGGGTCAAAGGTCAAGTGGGCGATTGCGAATATTTTGCAGGAAGAGGGATATGTTCGCAGCGTGAGCTGGATCGATGATGGAAAACAGGGCACAGTGCGTATCCATCTCAAGTACAGTCCTGACCGTGAGCAGGTAATCAGTGGCCTGAAGCGGATTTCTAAGCCGGGTCTGCGCATTTACGTAGGTAGCGATGAGATTCCCACGGTATTGGGAGGCCTGGGAGTGGCGATTGTGTCCACCTCCCGGGGAATTATGACCGATCGCACTGCGCGGGAGAGTCTGGTGGGTGGCGAGGTAATGGCCTTCGTTTGGTGAGGGTATTTGAGGAAGAGGAGGTGTGAACCGTGTCCCGGGTTGGGATTCAACCGATCAATATACCAGGGAGCGTAGAGGTCTCCGTGGAGCAGGACTTGGTCAAAGTCAGCGGCCCCAAGGGCGAACTGCAGCATCAGGTTCCCCCAGAGCTAACGGCGGTGATGGACGATGGCCAGATTCTGGTCAGACGGGGAAGCGATGACCGTCGGTCGCGTTCTTTGCATGGCCTGACGCGTTCCCTGATCGCGAACATGGTCACGGGCGTCAGTGAGGGATTCTCCAAGTCCCTGGTAATCGAGGGAACAGGCTATAGGGGCTCCCTGTCGGGCACCAAGCTCGTGTTGTCGGTGGGCTATTCGCATCCGGTGGAGATTGTGCCTCCGGATACGATTGAGATAGAGGTACCCAATCAGAAGCGGATTATCGTGCGAGGCCCCGACAAGCAGCTGGTCGGCCAGGTGGCCGCCGAGATTCGCGATGTTCGTCGGCCCGAGCCGTATCATGGCTTTGGGATCCGCTACGAGGGCGAGCATATACGACGCAAAGAAGGAAAGACTGCTGCGGCTGCTACCTGATGATGAATGCACCGTTTCATGGGGTTGCCGTGAAGGAGGCCTGAGAGATGAAGTCGAGAACAGATCGTCGGAGCCGGCGGCGGCTTAGGGTACGCAAGAAGGTTTTTGGTACGCCGGATCGACCCAGGGTAAGTGTGTTTCGGAGCAACAAGCATCTCTATGCCCAGGTCATCGATGACATAAACGGCCTGACGCTCACCGCTGCGTCGAGTGTTGATGAGTCTATTGGATCTGCTGACGAGACCGGCGTTGAGCAGGCTCGGCGGG
>PXCI01000300.1 GCA_003566675.1 Clostridia bacterium | reverse complement strand
TTGCACCCGTCGACGATAACTCATCAATGTCCCAGATGACGGTCATGAAATCTTCCATCTCGATGATGTCATCCGGCACCTGGCTCACTGCCTCGCCCAGGTCAACCAGATCCGGCCTTACGGCCATTGTCATGGAAGTCTCCCCCTCGCCCCCATGCCCCAACCCATTCCATGCCCCGAAGTCGTCAGGCATCCTGGCCCCGGTGATCTGCCACCATGCTGGTATGTAGACGATGGTGGCATCCTTATGCCGATCCTTCACGTTCCTCGCGGCGATCTCCAGGGCGGGGATATTGCCATCGTGGCCATTCAAGATCACAATATGCTGGAGCCCGCCGTCTATCAGGCTCTCGAAGATCTCCTCGGCCACAGCAATGGATGTTTCATATGTCAACGTCACCGAGAGGGGATACCGGTTATAGTGAATAGACGTCCCGAACGGAACGCCGGGAGCCACCACCACATTGTCCAGTTCCATCGCGGCCCGCCGGGCGATCTCCGTCGGCACAAACAGATCGGGTCCGAGGGGCAGGTGCCACCCATGACTCTCACAGCTGCCGAATATCGTGATTGCACAATCAATCTTGCCCTGTTCTATTCCATCCCTTATCTCTTTCGCCGTAAACTCGTTCAGAAACACCTTCTTCACGTGCGTCAGCTCCCTCCAGGGTCCCAGACATGCTCCATGCTCCTCCTTCCTTTCCATAACAAGGCCTCTCAATCCTTGTTTGCCCCACATATTATGGGAGCCACATAATGGACCTCGTTCAATGCAATGGCTGAGTCGCCATGCTCCGTACGATGAGGCGAAGGCAGGATCGAACGGGTGCAAGCAGGACTCGAATCGCTCCGTAAGCGTGCCAGGCTCGAGCCCATCCTGGGCCCATGAGATTCTTGAGGTGCTCTTACGTTCGGTCCATGCCAACTGCCCATTGCACGAACCTGGAAACCAGTATGTGTATCTGTCGGTCTGCAGGGTTCACCCGCCGGTGTGAAGAATTGTGAGAAAGGCTATCGCCTACGGCCCCGCCAACGTAACCTTCTGGGAGGGATCTTATTGGGCATTTACCTGGACAACGCAGCCACGAGCTACCCAAAGCCAGAGGCCGTGTACGAGGCCGCTGATCGATTCTCACGGGAGATAGGCGCCAGTTCCGGGCGCGGCGCATACCGCAATGCCCTCCGCGCTGACGGGATCATCTACGAAGCCCGGGCTTCACTGGCGGAGCTTTTCAATGTCCCCGATGCAGCCCGCATCGTCTTCACGTCCTGCGCCACCGAATCCATCAACCTGGCGCTTTTCGGAACCCTGTCCGCCGGCGATCACGTCGTGTGCACCGGCATTGAGCACAACGCTGTCTGGCGGCCCCTCAAGGCCCTCGAAAGGCAGGGGGATATTCGGATCAGCATCGCGGACCACCTCCATGACGGGACACTGGTACTCGAGTCTCTATGGGAGGCAGTGCAGGAGGAAACGCGCCTGATCGTGGTCAACCACGCCTCCAACGTGCTGGGGACCCTGATGCCGGTGGAGGACATCGCCCGCGGTGCCCAGCGCCGGGGTATTCCGGTTCTTCTGGATGCAGCGCAGACGGCGGGCCTTCATCCAATCGATGTAAAGGCCCTGGAGATCGACCTGCTGGCCTTCACCGGGCACAAGTCACTTCTTGGCCCGCAGGGCACTGGCGGGCTGTATATTGGGGAAGATGTCTCCCTCCGGCCCGTCCGGTACGGGGGAACAGGGAGCGAGTCGGCGCGAGAAGACCTGCCTGACGTACTGCCGGACCGCTTCGAAGTGGGCACGGCCAACGCACCCGGGATCGCGGGACTCCTGGCAGGCGTACAATACATCCTGGAACGGGGACTCGAAGCGATCGTTGAAAAAGAGCGACGACTCACCCTACACGCACTACAACGCCTGCAGGATGTAAACGGGGTCGAACTGTACGGACCACAAGATGCTGATCGACGGGTCCCGGTCATCTCGCTGAATGTCGACTGGGCGCGTGCTGAGGAGCTGGCCTTTGTGCTGGATGACGAGTACGGGATCATGGTTCGAGCCGGACTGCATTGCGCACCTACCTCGCATCGATTGATGGGTACCCTGAACCGGGGCGCCCTGCGGGTCAGCCCAGGCTGTTTTAACGAGGAAAGCGACATCGACGCGCTCGCAAATGCCCTCGGAGAGATTGAAGCCAAATTCAGATGATCCCAACGTGGAAGGTGGACCGGAGATGATAGATCCTGGGTGGATATCAGAAGACAGGGAGTATCTCCGGGCGGTGGAGATCATCTATATCCGGCCCTGCTTCGTGGAGAGCGATCAGGTTCGCTTTCGGGCCAGGTTCTCCCGGGACATTGCCGAGATGCTTCCTTACTTGAATACGGTAATCCCAAATGCAATCTATAATCATGGAGAGAAGATCCTGTGCTACACCGATGCCCTGCGCGTGATCACGCTGTATCCGGAATCCATGACAGCATTGAAGGCAAAAAACACCACCGACGCCCATCAGCTGGCGCGAAAAATCCACGGGCTGGTCAATGATACCTTCCAGCGACGGGATGACATCAAGCCGAATTGCTCCCGCAAAAATCTGCCCTCAACGCTGGACATTCTCCGTTGGCTGCCCGAGGAGGAATACAACTGCGGACAATGCGGGGACGCCACATGCATGGCCTTCGCCTCCCGGCTGTATCATGGTGACGGGAAGGTCGCTGAATGCATCCCCCTTGGCCAGCGCAGGCACGCCGAAGCCCGCGAGGCACTGCAAAGTATGTTGGGATGAGGCCCATCTTTCGGAGAGCCCAATCGATGACCAGGGGCGAGGATCTGACTCGACATCCGCACGGGATCTGGACGCTCTCGAGGGCGGGCTTCGATCGGTCCTGTCTCCACCACGGCCCTACAGTGAAGTGGGCGACACGATTGGCCGTGCTTCCAGAACAGATGGACGTCAGACACGCTAAGCCCATCCTCTTACCTGGTCTCAGCCCATGAAAAAAGTGCGCAAACCTCCTTGACGTCAGAGCATAATTCAGTTATAGTACGGCAATAACCTTTAGCAAACTAAATAGATGCTCTTATCCAGAGTGGCGGAGGGACTGGCCCGATGAAGCCCGGCAACCCTGTCTTGGCTCCCACCAGAGCTGGGACAGAAGGTGCCAACTCCTGCAGGACTGGCGTCCTGGGAGATAAGAAGCGGATCGTTTTTGTGCCCCTTCTTATTTCCATAGGAGGGGCACTTCTGGATATTGTGAGCATCCATCGGAAAGCAGGGAGCACAGTGTCCAGAAAACTCCATTTCGATACCGTGGCCGTCAGCGGCGGCCACCAGCCAGACGCAGAAACAGGGGCCCGGGCAGTACCCATATACCAAACAACCTCGTACGTCTTCGAAGACTGCGATCACGCTGCCCGCCTGTTTGAACTGAAGGAGCCCGGCAATATCTACACCCGCATAATGAATCCCACCACCGCAGTGCTTGAAGAACGCGTGGCAGAACTTGAGGGAGGCGCCGGTGCTCTGGCGGTTTCTTCGGGACAGGCCGCCATCAACCTGGCCATCCTCAACATCACGTCCCAGGGGCAAAACATCGTCTCGGCCGCTACCCTGTACGGTGGGACCTACAACTTCTTCTCCCACACCCTGGGCCGGTTTGGGATTGACGTCACCCTGGTTGATTCCTCGGATCCGGCCAACTTCCGCAGTGCCATTGATGATCGAACCCGCCTGGTGTATCTCGAGACCATCGGCAATCCCGGGCTGGATGTGGCCGATCTCGAGGCAATAGCCGAAATCGCCCACGAAGCGGAGATCCCGGTGATCGTGGACAATACCTTCGCCACCCCGTACCTGTGCCGGCCGCTGGAACACGGAGCCGACGTGGTGGTTCACTCGGCGACCAAGTTCATCGGGGGACATGGGACCTCCATCGGGGGCATCATCGTGGACGGGGGTAAGTTCGACTGGTCCGGGGGGAAGTATCCCGAGCTCACCGAACCCGATCCCACTTACCACGGAGTGCGTTACCTGGAAGATTTTGGGCCGGTCGCCTACATCGTGAAAGCCCGGGTGCAGCTCCTACGAGACCTTGGTCCCTGCCTCAGCCCCTTCAACTCCTTTCTATTCCTGCAGGGACTGGAAACCCTGTCCCTGCGGATGCAGCGCCACAGCGACAACGCCCTGGAGGTGGCAAAATTCCTGGACAGGGATCGACGGGTAAGCTGGGTGAGCTACCCGGGCCTGAAGAATCACCCCTCCCACGTCTTGGCTAAAAAATACCTACCTCGCGGCGGGGGAGCCGTGTTGACCTTCGGAGTTGTCGGCGGGCTGACCGCCGGAACCAGGTTCATCCAGGGCGTAGAGGTTTTCTCTCACCTGGCCAACGTGGGCGACGCAAAATCCCTGGTAATCCATCCGGCCAGTACCACCCACCAGCAGCTGGCCCCGCACGAGCGGGAGGCTGCAGGTATAACCGACGATATGATCCGTGTGTCAGTGGGAATAGAGGACGTGAGGGATCTCTGTGCGGACCTGGATCAGGCGCTGGGGCGGGCAGTAAGTGGCGAACCGACGTGAACAGACGATGCCCACGACCCAGCAAACGCCAGTACCTGGATCTCGGTGAGCACCCCCTGGAATCGGGAGAGGTCCTGCCCTCTGTCAGGGTCGCATACGAGACCTACGGGGAGCTCAACGTCCGCAGAGACAACGCGATCCTGGCCTGCCATGCCCTCACCGGCGACTCCCATCTGACGCCGCATTCAGCTGGCGATGAACCGGGTTGGTGGGACGATATGGTCGGACCCGGACGGGCACTGGACACAAACAGGTACCAGATCATCTGCAGTAACGTCCTGGGAGGATGCTACGGAACCACGGGACCCTCCTCGACAAATCCTGCCACCGGGCGACCCTACGGCTCCGGCTTCCCTGCGGTCAGCATCCGCGACATGGTCAGAATACAGTACCGCCTGGTGAAGGAACTGGGCATCCACAGCCTGGTGACGGTCACAGGTGGATCCATGGGGGGCATGCAGGCCCTGGAATGGGCCCTGACGTATCCAGATCTGGTGCGTTCCATCATTCCCATGGCTGCCTGCGGGAGATTGTCCGCCCAGGGTATCGCCCTTAACCGGGTCCAGCGGCTGGCCATCATGTCCGATCCTGACTGGCAGGAGGGTCACTACTACGGTTCTGCAGGGCCCGTTTCCGGCCTGAGCCTGGCCAGGATGATAGGCATCATCACTTACAAGAGCGAGGGGCTGCTGGCGCAGCAATTCGGCCGCCGGCCCCAGGGAGAAATGCGAGGAAAACCACCCTTTGACCAGAGCTTCTCCGTCGAGAGTTACCTGGACTACCAGGGCCAGAAGCTGGTGGACAGGTTTGACGCCAATACCTATCTCTACCTCTCCCGGGCCATGGACCTCCATGACGTGGCAAGAGGGAGGGGCGGGTACGAGGAAACCCTTGCGAGGATCGTCTGCCCGGTCCTATCGGTGGGCATCTCCTCGGACTACCTCTTCCCCCCATACCAGCAGCGGGAGATGGTACAGATCCTGAGACGGGCCGGACGCGACGCCCGGTACTGCGAGCTGGAGAGCCCCTGCGGTCATGACGCCTTCCTCGTCGAGCAGGAAGCGTTGAACCTGGTCATCCAGGAGTTTCTGTCAGGTCTGAACAGTGAAGAGACGGGAGGGCTGGCATGGTCAAGGAAAGCATCAGGGTAGGGCTCCTGGGCCTGGGCACCGTCGGTTCCGCGGTATATCGGTTGCTGGACGAAGAGGCAGAGAACATAGGCGGGGACGCCCGGGGCCAGGTGGAAGTGGCACGGATCGCCGTCCGGGATCTGAGCAGGACCAGGCCGGTGTCCCCCCCGCCAAAAATGATGACGTCGCGCCCGGAAGACATTCTGGAGGATCCCTCGATAGACGTGGTGGTGGAGGTGATGGGAGGATTGGAGCCCGCTGAGACGCTCATCAAAGGGGCCCTGAGAAGGGGCAAGAACGTGGTAACGGCCAACAAGGACCTCATGGCCGCCCACGGCCATGAGCTGCTGGAGATAGCCCGCGCCTCAGACCTGAGTCTCCGCTACGAGGCGGCAGTGGCCGCAGGAGTACCCATCATCTCTTGCCTGAGCGAGGGCCTGGCATCAGAGCGGATCGAGGAAATCATGGGCATCGTCAACGGCACCACCAACTACATTCTGTGCCGGATGACAGACGCAGATGAAAGCCTGACCGGGGCCCTGGCCCGGGCCCAGGAGCACGGCTATGCCGAGGAAGACCCCACAAGCGACCTCTCGGGCAACGACGCCGCCTGCAAGGTGGCCATAATGGGCTCCCTGGCCTTCGGCGTCCCGGTCAGGCGCCGGGACGTTAAGGTCCAGGGGATCACCGGAATCACGACTGAAGATATCCGCTGTGCCCGGAAGATGGGTCACGTCATCAAATTGGTGGGTCGCGCCTGGCCGGAGGAAGCCGGGATCAAGGCCCTCGTAGCCCCCCACCTGGTCCCCTGGACTCATCCCCTGGCCCAGGTGAAGGGCGTTGACAACCTGGTACAGATACATGGAGCTGCAGCCGGACCGATCAGCCTGGCCGGGGCGGGAGCGGGTGGCCGCGCGACGTCGAGCGCAATAGCCGCCGACCTGGGGGCCATTGCCCCCGATCTGGTGAGCGGCCACAACACTCCCCGGCCGAATAGAACGCCATCTCGGCTAGCAGGAGGAGGTCGGAAGGAGGAAGCAGCCTTCTATCTGCGCGTTGTAGCAGACGAGAGGCCGGGTGTCCTGTCACAGATGGTCAGCATCATGGCTGATCACGGTGTCGGACTCAGGGAAGTGGTCCGGCTACCTACAGGGACAAGAGGTGGAGCGTGGATTCTTCTGGTGGCCCCGATCGTTGAAGACCGCCTGTGGGATGCTGTCTGGATCCTGGAGGGACTCACTGCGGTCAGAGGCCGAATCACCGTCATCCGATTCCTGCCCGGGGGGAGCCTGCACCAGACGCAAACCCATAGCTCCCACGAGCCCATCGCAACAACCAGGCTCGGTGCTGTTGAGACATGTCGTTTGTCTGGTCACATGTGGAGCATCTAACCTAACCAACAAGATGGCGACTCACCTCCGTCGCCTCAAAGAGGAGAGCCGCCACCGTACACCAAGGATATCGGGTATCTACTCCAACCTGGTCCCGCACTCACCGCAGAAACGGGTGCCTGCCGGGCTCTCAGTTCCGCACTTTTCACATGCAATGAGCGAGAGGTTCGTTCCGCAGTTGCTGCAGAACTTGCCCTCTCCCGCCGGCTTGCTGCACTGCGGACATATGGTCTGCTTGTTCTCGATCTCTCCCGTGAAAACCTGGGTCTGACTGGCCTTCTGACGAATGTCCGAGACCATCTTCTGAGCCCGTGCAGAGGAAATCTCCGCTCCAGCCCGGGGAGCATCCGTCACACATAGGCCGGCCTCTTCGTTCCAACAGTTCGCACACACCCACTTGTAACACTTCGGACAGCGATGAAAATGACCCTTGGCCTCGTTCTGGGCCCGTTCAAAGGCCTTTTCCCGCTCCTTGTGCCACTGCGGGGACATTCCACGATGGCTGTCGCTGATGACATTGGAACCTCGCTGGATCTGATATCCCATGCGGTGCTTCCCCGCCAGGGACGCCCCCAGGGACGCAATCTGGCCCAGCCCCCGCATCATCTTGCCCTTCTTATAGGTTTTCGACTCCACGAACCCGGTCTTGTAACCGTCCCTGCAGATGTCGCAGAAAAGGGTGAACTGAAAACCGGCCTCGGTGCAGTTGTCAGCATGATTGCTGGTGAACGCCTGTAATTTGCTCATCGTCACACCACCCTCCTGTATCGATCTACTTCATCGCCCTGCCACACTCGAGGCAGGTGTCACTCACCGGAGCTTGCTCCGCCCCACACTTTGGATTTGGACAGACCACCTGCAGCCGTGCATCACAGTGGTCACAGTAATCCGCAAGGAACGTCTCTTCTTCACACCAGGGGCAGGTAAGCCGAAGGGATATACCGCAGTTGCTGCAGTTTGCCCACTGTCTGCGCGTTGGATTCCGGCACACCGGACACCTCAGCGACCCAGCGGGGTTGACCTTGCCACACATCGGGCATACCGAATCACTGGGCTCCACTAGGGCCTCGCAATACCGACAGGGCTGCTTGTATCCGATCATCTCCACTCCCCTCTCCTATGCGCTAACGTCATTTGGGGGACTGCTGTGCCGCCCCCGCCCCTGACCTTTGCCAGCGACAGGAGTCGTCCCTCGCCGAGACATTGAACCGGAGCAAGTCGATCACATCCCGCTGCCACTGCTGCGAGGAAGGGTGCAGAACCCTCCCGATGAAATGATCCCGCAAGGTTTTCAGTTCCGGTATCTTCTCAACCGCAACCCGATAGTGGGCGTAACGGGGCTCCATCAACCTCTGTTCGGTGAAGTAGATGGGCTCCCGACGGAAGTTAATCGCGAGCATGCAGCGGTTCACGGTTCTTATAAAGGCATCGGCTTCGCGGTGCAGATAATCCAGTCCCTGGGCCTCTCGATAGGATCGCCGCCCGGTGATACGGAAGAAATACGTCGCCCTGCCGGTTCCGTCTCCGGAAACCGCTTCCATAGCCACAGCATTGCCAGGCTGATCCGGATCTGCATCGTAGATGGGTACCAGGAACCATACGTATTCGCCGGTCAGATCTCCCAGCAAACCTCGTTTGAACCCAATGCAGGCTCTATCCGGTTGCGAGAGGGACTTCAAGAAACCATACTTCTCGGCCAGCCCCATCGTCTCCAGGTTCTTCTCAAGACCGGTCCACAAATCTGGGCTGATCAATTCCAGGTCGCTACGCCTTGCAGCCCGGCCATCCTTCAGCAGGCCGGCGGCGCGACGAATGGCCGACGGACCCACCGCGGGAACCAGTTCATTGAGCCTGTGCTGCGTCGCAAGGGCCAGTTCGTTCATCACTGCAGACAGGGACTTTCGGAGATGATCAAGTCGGGGACCGAGATGCGAGAAAACAAATTCTCCCCCATCCTCGACAGTCACCGTCAGCATGTAGTCTTCCTCCCGCACACTGGATATGTAGCTGTATGGGAGACGCATAATGTCTGCACCCTCCGGGACCACCACCAGGGCGGTCTCATAAAGACGGATCTCGCCGTCGGCCCGGACCTCCCGACCCGCGTCATCAAGGTGCACATAACGGGCCTTAAATCCCGACTCAACGAGGTTCTCCTTCATGAGCAAATCCCGGATCATCATCTCGTTTCGAAGACGTGAAAGCTCCCGGCAAAAGTCGTCGTAGCGATGCCCAAGGTGAAAGAGCGTAAGTCGCTCCCCCGAGGAGAGCACCAGATTGAGCCTGTAGTCTGAAGCATCCAGATCTATGATCTCTCGAAAAGTAAAAAGGAGGGCTTCTCCGAAGGAGGGGAGCAGATCCAGGGTCTCCTCAGAGAGGTGAGCCACAGCCTCGCCCTCAGCAGCCAGACTGCCGTCAACACCGTACAGGGAGTACTTCAGGGGGCACTCCATGACCACGTCTCGCCCATTGTCGCCCATGAGTCCAATCCCTTCTCAGACAAATGACATTGCTGTATGAATTATCTAATTGTAGCATATAGAGCCGATTGCCGCCCAGGTGAGGACCTGATCTTAACACGGCCACGGCTAAGTCATGGCCGCAATATGCCTTCAGAGTAATTATATCTTATCCTGCGATACCGTAGATACAGGGTATGACATTGGGCTGAAATACTCAGCACGGCTTGAACTCGGCATACGAGGGCTAAGGTATCGTGCTTCATTCGGTTTGGCAGCCCCTTACAGACCTACGAGAGCTAGGGCTCGCACGGGTTTCCATGCGGTGCGTGGCGCCCCAGTGTAGCGGCCATGTTGGTGAATCCGCTCAGCTGGAAGAGGCTGATCGCGAGGTTTCTTCACCCGGGACGAGGCACGCAGCTTCAACCTTTACATAGCTTTGCCATTGCTTTTACATTTCTTTAGCTCACCAGGACCTCTCCGGTGTTATCGTTTACGAGGAAACGGGTTTGGTGTCGGTTCAATCGAGGGAGGTTGTTGACTGTGCAGAAGAACCTTTTTTTCGTGGTAGCGATAGCTGCAGTGCTGGCCGTGGTGTTCTTTGGATGCGGAGCCACCGAGCAATCAATAACGGTTGCTGGTTCAACGTCCGTGCAGCCAGTCTCAGAACTTCTGGCAGAGGCGTTCATGGATGCGAACAGCGGCATCACGGTGAACGTACAGGGGGGAGGGTCCACGGCAGGTGTGCGCGCCGCAGATGATGGGGCCGCGGATATCGGGGCAGCGTCCAGGAACCTCAAGGAGGAAGAACAGCACCTCACCGAGTATGTCATTGCGATCGATGGGATTGCGATCGTGGTTCATCCCTCCAATCCCCTTACGGAGCTGACCCTGGACCAAGTGCGGATGATATTTACACACCAGATCACGGAATGGAGTGCAGTAGGTGGCTCAAACGGCAATATCATCGCCGTGACGCGCGAGGAAGGCTCGGGTACACGCGGAGCCTTCGAGGAAATCGTAATAGGCGACGATGCCATTAGCCCGGATGCGATCGTGCAAAACTCAACGGGTGCGTGCAAGACTACGGTGGCGGGAGATCCCAACGCCATTAGCTACATATCGGTCGCTGCACTGGATGACACGGTCACGCCCATCGCGGTCGAGGGAACAGAGCCTACGGTTGAAAACATTGTGTCCGGTGCTTATCCCGTGGCCCGACCCTTCCTGTATATAACGAAGGGTACACCTTCGGGCCCGGCCAAGACGTTCGTTGACTTCGTGATGAGTGACGAAGCCCAACCCATCATCGAGAAGGCCGGGCTGGTAAGTGTCCGGTGATTGGGACCATGTTGCACCATGTACATGTAGAGGGTCTCTCCACAGCCGGGCGAGACCCTCTGCTGCCTGTCTTGATGAGAGGAGGAAGTCTTCTTGGTTGAGCACTCCCGGGATCAAAGCGTTGCAAGACAACGCCGAAAACGCCAGGAGAGGTTACTCGAAGGCGTTCTGCTTGTTTGTGCGATGACGTCCATCGTGGCGGTGACTATCATCACGGTTTTCGTGTTTGCAAGTGGTCTGCCCCTGATCATCCGGGAGGGGCTGTTGGACCTGGTGTTCGGCCGTGACTGGCGACCGCTGCAGGGATTCTTCGGGATTCTGCCCATGATCGTCGGGTCGATCATGGTGACCGTTGGTGCTCTCGTTCTGGCGGTGCCTGCCGGGCTGCTTGGAGCGGTGTTCATGGCGGAATTTGCGCCAGAAAGGGTGGCCAATGTGCTCCGCCCCACGATTCAACTCCTGGCGGGGATTCCCTCCGTGGTGTATGGCTTTTGGGGCCTGGTTGTTCTAGTCCCTTTCCTGAGAAGCATCCTTGGAGGTAGTGGGTTCAGTGCACTGGCGGGGGCGATGATTCTCGCGATCATGATTCAGCCAACGATCACCAATCTATCTGAAGATGCCCTGAGGAGTGTGCCCCGGGAATACAAGGAAGGTTCCATGGCCCTCGGTGCTACCCACTGGCAAACAGTGAAACACGTGCAGGTTCCGGCTGCGATGAAGGGGATTGTAGCGGGTGTGATTCTCGGCATGGGCCGGGCCATCGGGGAGACCATGGCTGTCATCATGGTGACGGGCAATGTCCCGGGTATGCCCTCCTCCGTTCTCGACCCGGTCCGAACACTCACGGGCAACATTGTCATAGAGATGGCCTACGCCCACGGGGATCACATGCAGGCCCTTTTTGCCACGGGCGTTGTGCTCTTTGTCTTCATCATGGTGCTGAACCTCTTTATCAACTGGTGGCGTCGCGAGGAGGTGGACTACTGATGCATGCCCGGCTCGAGGAGCGGTTCATGAAGGCCGTTATGTGGGGAGCGGCCCTGCTCACAGCGACCATTCTCGTCCTGATCATTGGCAATGTCCTGATCAATGGACTGAGCCATATTGACTTCGAGTTTCTCCTGGCCAATCCCAGGAATATGGGCAGAGAGGGCGGCATTTACTCGTCCATCGTATCGACCATATACCTGGTCCTTGTTGCCCTGGCCCTTTCCACTCCCCTGGGGGTGGGTGCCGCGATCTTCCTCGTTGAATACAAGCGAAGAGGTCGCCTTCTGTCCCTCATACGATTCACGACGGAATGCCTGGCGGGGATCCCCTCCATCATCTTTGGTGTGTTCGGGTTTTCCTTCTTCGTCCTGTTCCTGGGAATGGGCTGGTCGATCCTTTCAGGAGCCCTCACCCTGGCACTGATGGTCCTTCCCATTATTGTTCGGACCTCGGAAGAAGCCCTGCGAGCGGTGCCCAATGCCTATCGCGAGGGCAGCCTGGCCCTGGGTGCAACCCGGGCCCAGACCATCCTCCGCGTGGTCCTGCCCACCGCGTTCCCTGGAATCCTCACGGGTGTCGTGCTGAGCACCGGTCGCGCCGTTGGCGAATCGGCCGCCGTCATTCTCACGGCTGGCAGTGCACTGGGTGTTCCCAGGTCCCTCCTGGCACCGGGTCGAGCCCTGTCTGTGCACCTGTACGTGTTGGCCGTGGAGGGGATCTCCATGGAGAGAGCCTATGCCACGGGTACCGTGTTGATCATGGCGGTGGTGACGGTGAACATCCTCATGAACCAGTTGAGTGCGCGTCAGCGACTCCGTGTACGCTAGCTGCATGCACGAGATGTTGGGAGAGGAGACGAACTCTGGTGACAGATGAAAGAACGCCACACATCCACATGGTAAACTTGTCGCTGTCCTTTGATGGGCACAGGATCCTGAAGAATATCGATATGGAAGTTGCGCGAAATCAAGTCACGGCGATCATCGGGCCGTCCGGTTCCGGAAAATCCACGCTTCTGCGCTGTCTCAACCGCATGGTCGACCTGATTCCCTCTGCCAAGATCGAGGGAAAGATCCTGTTTGAGGGCCACGATCTCCTGGCGAAACAGCAAGATGTGGTCGCGCTCCGTCAGCAGATTGGCATGGTATTCCAAAAACCCAATCCCTTTCCGCGGTCCATATACGACAACGTGGCCTATGGCCCGCGCATCCGCGGATCGATCAGGCGGAAAAAGTTGGACGGCATTGTTGAGGAGGCACTGCGGGGCGCCGCGTTGTGGGATGAAGTCAAGGATCGACTGAGTACATCGGCCATGGACTTGTCCGGTGGACAGCAACAGCGCCTGTGCATTGCGCGATGCCTGGCGGTGAAACCCCAGGTACTGCTGATGGACGAACCCTGCAGCGCCCTGGATCCAGCATCCACGGCTCGCATCGAGGACCTGGTGGCCCACTTGCGGTACGAACTGACCGTGGTGGTGGTAACACATAATCTCCAGCAGGCCGGGCGGGCGTCCGACTACACGGCATTCTTGTTGGACGGGGAATTGATCGAATGCAGTCCCACGGAGGTGCTCTTTACCAATGCATCGGACCAGCGCACCGATGATTACATCACGGGAAGATTCGGATGAAGGAGGAGATTTTCGTGGCACGAACGGCGATGCCGCGACGCGAGCTGGATGCGGCACTGCAGACGCTTTGCGAAGATACCCTGTCGCTGTCGGGACAGGTGGAAAAGATGTTGCATGAATCCGTCCAGTCCCTGAAGACGCAGGACCTGGACCTGGGGCAGTCGGTGGTGGATGCGGATGATAACATCGATGAGGGTGCCATCGCGATTGAGAAGGCGGCAGAGAGCATCATTGCCCGCCATCAACCGGTGGCCTCTGATCTGCGGCGGGTCATAAGCACGATGCGAATCGTCCGAGAACTGGAGCGAATAGCAGACCTTTCGGTGAACATTGCACGGGCCACCCTGAAGATGGATGAGCCCCTGCTCAAGCCGCTCATCGACATTCCCCGGATGGCCAGCATTGCCCAGGAGATGGTTCGGAACAGCCTCAATTGCCTCATCGAGGGCAGTGAAGAGGGTGCCTGGCGGGTCCGTTGTCGCGACGATGAGATCGATGCCCTGCACTGGCAGATCTTCCGCGAGCTCTTGACGTACATGATCGATGATCCCCGCAGCATCCACCGGGCGATTCCACTCCTATTCGTCGCCCGACACCTCGAGCGGGTCGGCGATCATGCCACCAACATCGCGGAGATGGTGATATACTTCATAACAGGTGAACGCGTAACGTCGGCGTCCAGAGGGGGATATTGCGAGGAGTGAGGACCATGCCTGGTGGTACCGATGAAGCGACCATCCTGATCGTTGAGGATGAGGAGAACATCCGCTTCTCTTTGGCCGCGGGATTGAAGCGCGAAGGGTACGGCGTTTTGACGGCAGCCCAGGGAGAAGAGGCTCTGGAACTCCTGGGCCAACACCCGGTCGACCTGGTGCTTTTGGACCTGATGCTCCCGAACATGTCCGGGTTCGATGTCTGCCGCCTGGTTCGCAGGGACTCCCAGGTCCCCATCATCATGGTGACGGCCCGAGATGCGGAAACCGATGTGATCGTGGGCCTGGAAATGGGTGCAGATGATTACGTCACCAAGCCCTTCAGCCTGAACGTGCTGTTGGCTCGCATCCGGGCAAACATGCGGAGAACAGCGGTGCAGCAGGATCCAGAACACGAGGCTGTCCAGGTCGGATCCGTCCGCCTCGATTCGGAATCCTACCGGGCGATGGCGGGAACGGTTTCTCTCGATCTGACGCCCCGTCTGTTTCATCTCCTGTTGTTCATGGCACAGCAGCTGGGCAAGGTATGCTCGCGCGACCAGATCCTCAATGCAGTATGGGGGTATGACTACGTGGGCGAGACCCGCACGGTGGATGTTCACATTCACTGGCTCCGGGAGAAAATCCAGGAACATGCGCCCGATCTCCGGCTGGAGACTGTGCGCGGCGTGGGCTATCGCCTGGTCGTGCACGAATGTTCCCGGGGGCAGCCAACCGGGGGCGAACAGGAGTGAAATCGTCCGGATCCTGCAATTTGACCACGCGGCTCTTTCCAGGGTTGCACGTTGTCGGTGAGCCGACCCTGGTGACCTGGATCACCCCAAACTGGGCACATTCCAGAGGAGGCCTTCATTGCCCGTCGACCTGAGGCAGTCATGGTGAAGCATTGACGTGGTTCGGTGTGTTTGAGGGGGGTACCCAGATGGGGCGCAGAGCAGGACTGTATACGCATAGGAGCGGAGAGACAAATGCGAAGAGCAATGCCCGGAGCAGCCCTGGGGACGACTGGGATCCCCGATTGTGGCGGGTGGTGCGTGCGCGATGATGCTTCTCATCGGTGGAATCCTTGCAGGCCTGGTTGTTGGGGCCCTCGTGGAGTGGGCCTTCCTTCGCGAAAAGTATGGACCCGTTCTGCCGGAAGACCACATGAGCCTGATCCTCCACAGTGCGCATGACGGTTTGATTGTTCTGCGGGGACGGCGCGTGGTCCTGGCGAACCGACGGGTGAGCGAGCTGCTCGGGTTGGAATCCTCGACGTCCTGGGATCAGCTGGGTCTCGCCATGCGAAGAACCCCCGAACTCATGGCGTACGTCGAGGCCTGGAAACGCGGCGAGGAACCGGGAGAGACAGTGATAACCGTGGACTATACCCAGCCGCGATATCTCCGGGTGCACGGCGCGCTCCTTGACGTGGCGGATCCCCCCTGGAAAGGGTCGCTCCTGTTGACCCTCACCGACGTCAGCGAACTGCACCGGCTTGAGAAGATTCGCCGTCAGTTTACAGCAGATATTTCCCACCAGATCAGGACTCCGGTAACGGCCATCAGGCTGTTGGCTGAGCAGCTGCCCCCCAACTCGGAGGATTTTGGCGAGCTGGCGACCCGCATTCTCCAGGAGACTGACCGGCTTCAACGCCTGGCTGACGAGATCCTAGCACTGTCCCGGCTGGAGGCCGGGGAGGAACCCCTGGAGCTTGAAAACTTTGCCGTGAGGAACCTCCTCGATGAAGCTCTGAGCGCCGTGCGTTCGCAGGCCGAGAACCGGGAAGTCCGTCTGGTGACGGATCTCAATGAGGACGACAACGACATCTGGCGGAGCGACTACCCGAAGCTCCTGCGGACACTCTGCATCTACCTGGACAATGCGATCAAGTTCTCGCCCGAGGGCGGCGAGGTGCAGCTACGAGTCCGTACAGACGGGGATCGGGGAGTTATCGTGGTCGTGGATTTCGGACCGGGCATACCGAGGGATGAACTGCCGAATGTCTTCCACCGATTTTACCGGGGTACCCGGGGCATCGGGCATTCGGGCTTCGGCCTCGGCTTGGCCATCGCGAAGCACTGCATGGTGGCAGCGGGTGGTGACGTATTCGCCAAGAGCCAGGTGGGGCAAGGGAGCACTTTCGGGCTCACGCTGCCGATCGAGTCTCCATCCGAGTGTGAGACAGCTGGCCCTGGGAAAGAACAGGGATAAGGCACCCCTGCGGGACACACCATCGAGGCCATCGGTCGGTCACATTATCCACGGGAGACCACCGGGTTCCAGGGATAGAGAAGATTCTTCTGCACAGCGTCCTCGGCCCAGAAGTCCTGGCCTCCTATGGCATGATGACCTCTTTCATCCCGGTGAGAAGGTTGCAGGGGATGACCTCGGGGTAAGCCTGTGCCTGGCATTGGGCGTGCTGGCTCTGCTTATCCACGGCGAAGCCTCCCTGGTCTCATGGGCCCTGCTCCGGCGTGCACCGCCGGTTGTAGACGTAACGGGCTCTGCCCGGGGAGTTTTCCCGGTGCGTACAGTTCACCCATGTTTCAGGCCTCGTAGCATCTTCTGCCAGGGCAAATGGGTATTGCTGCCAGCGCGCAAACACAAACCGCCTCCCAGATT
>PXCI01000057.1 GCA_003566675.1 Clostridia bacterium | reverse complement strand
TTCAGAATCGAACGGACCACCACTGACCTCAAGGGTAATAACAAGTCTCACGATGTGGCCTATGGCATCACAAGTCTCACCGCAGCTGATGCGGATCCGCAGCGCTTACTCAGACTGGCCCGGGGTCACTGGCACATCGAAAACTCCCTGTTCTGGGTGCGGGATGTCACCTTTGACGAGGATCGGTCGCAGATTCGCACCGGATCTGCTCCCCAGGCCTTTGCCGCCCTGAGAAACCTGGCAATCAGCCTGTTTCGGCTGAACGGATTCACCAACATGGCCGCTACACTGAGGCGTCACGCATGGAAACCGGAGCGAGGCCTGGCTCTCGTAGGTCTGTAAAGGGCTGCAAAAATCGAATGAACACAAAGCCTTGGCATCCGTGCGTCTAATTTACGCCATGACGCGCACTTCTGCCCCATGTAATCCCCTAAATATATACTATAGCAATATATCTCTGATATAGTCGTGATAACGGCCTATTACGGCCATAACTTTGCCGTAGCCGTGCCGTGCTTCCTTGCAAGGTGCCCTCACCTTCAGGCCAATGAGGGATAGGGGACGGGATGAACTTTGTTGCAGAGAGTCCCATCATCGAGCGGGCCTTCAATGGGTTGAGAAGGTGGGCGCCCGTGCCACCGCGCGATTCCCCAATGTGGAGGTCGCCACCCCCATCCAGCTGGGCAGACACGCCTCACAATAAAATGCTGACACAAGCCATGGGGAGCTCCAGGCGGTTTCAGGCTAATACCCTCAGAACCGAGGGCTGTGTTAGCGGTGCGGAGGATACAGGGTTTGTTGTTGAGGAGTCCATAAGCCACGGCCGAAGATCCCGAAGGGCTTTGGGGCTCGCGGGTGTGGGGGCGGGGCCATGTGTTGTGGTACCTCGCCCCCTTTGAAGCCGCATGGAACGGTTAGAAGGCCTCATGACGCTGCGGCAAAGACTCGAAGGAGCGCAGACAGGCACGCATCACGTCGCGTCGGGCCCCCGTTACCTACCCGTCTAATCGGACTTGCTCCTGCTGAATGCTCTTCAACCGGTAAGCGGTCATGATATCCGACCGTGTGAGGATCCCTTCCAGATCGCCGTTGTCGGTTACAAGGAGTCTTCCGATATTGGCCCTGGACAGCTTCGTGAAGGCCGCAAAGAGGTCCTCGTCGGGCCTGACGGTGATCAGCTCCCGGGTCATGATATCCCTGACAGTATCCCTCTGGCGGTCACTGGGGGACGTTGACTGTATGTCGTGCATGGTCACGCATCCAACCAGGTTTCCCTGATCATCCATCACGGGATATCCTGAATGTCTCTCCTCGAACATTCTATTCAGCAGCTCCTCCGCCGTCATGTTCTCATGAACGGTCGAGACATCTCGGGTCATGATGTCGGAGACGGCAAAGCCCGAGAAGGTCTCCTGAAGCACGTTGAACTGGGATTCCTGGGAGGCACCAACATAGATGAATAGGCCGATCAGGATGAGGAAGATGTGGCCGATCAGGAGCCCGAACGCCGCGAACAGAATGGCGAAGGTCTTGCCTACGCTGGTGGCGATCTGGGTGGCCTTCCGATAGGGCATCGTTCTGGCGAGAAGGGATCTCAGGACCCGACCGCCATCGGAGGGAAAGGCTGGTAGCATGTTGAATATGGCCAAAAAGACGTTCATGAAGCCGAGATAGTACACAATCAGATTCAAGTCAGCAGACATAGCACCGGAAGCCAATCTCACCATGCCCAACAGCGCCACTCCGAATGCCAGGCTGAACAACGGGCCGGCAAGGGCTATCCAGATTTCGTCTCGCTGCTCCCCTGCGTCATCGTCCATCTGGGCCACCCCGCCCAGGAGCATCAATGTGATATCCTGGATCTCAATTCCCTGGGCTCGGGCCACAAAGGAGTGAGCCAGTTCGTGCAGGGCGATGCTGGCAAACAGCAAGATGGCCAGGGTAAAGCCGAGCCAGTAGGGGCTCACGGCCAGATCCTCGACGGAGACACCGGCCATATCGGCGATGCCACCGATGTTGTTGCCGATGATGATCATCAGAAAGGGCAGGATCAGCAGGAAACTGATGTGAATCTTGATCGGGATCCTTGCAACGGTCATCACTGTGAGTGAACTCTTGAACATTAAACATCACCTTTTCGTGCTGGTTCATTGTAAAGGGCTCTAACACCCCGACAGCTAAAGATACGGATACGGCGTGGGTATAGGTCCAACCGCATGGTCCGAGTCAAAGGGAACGGAATGGATTGAAGTCAGCATCTACCGATTACCACAGATCATCTTACCATGTTAAGGCGTGTTACGTCACGAAGACCGGGTGCGCATCCCTCACCTGACGTTTTATCTGTTCTCCGGGGCTTGGTGCCGCTGTGTGCGGTTCTGGTGGATTGGATGCGGGTGGGGTATGTGTCAGCGGCACTACCGACGTCACTCCGAGTCAGGCTGCACCTATCGCCAGTAGCAGGACGATGGATACCGGCATCGACGACGCCCCCCTGACCCGGGTGGAGCTCTGGTCCTGGCTTCAGAGTGATCGCCGGGCACGAGGTGATCTGAGCCCGGGGGTTCCTTCAAAGAGCACACCGCTCCCAATCCCCATGGACATCAACGGTCACGGTACCACGGGGCCTGCCTCATTGGGCCGCAGGTGAGGCAGCGGGTGTGCCCCGGCCGCAGTCCACACCTCAATGTGATGCGAAGGGAGACCGACTTGATGGAGATGACAATTCTGTTCCAGCGGACTGGGGAGACGTGCAGGACGATGGACGTCTCATGGTCAAGTTCGATCGGCAAGCGGTGATGACTCCGATGACAGCAACGATTTCGAGTCGTGGGTGACTCTAGCTGTGACTGGTGAAATCGTGTGTTCAATGGCGTGGCGTTTGGCTTCTAGGGTGAGGATGAAATACGGCTCATTGCCCCACAGTAGATTGCGTGGCTGAAAGCTCTGAGGTTCGGAGTAACCGCGGAACGATCACGGGGAACCGTATAGTCCAGGCCCGGGGGTATACTCCTGGGGCCAATCGAATCAGAGGGGAGGGGTCAGCGGCACTATCTCCAGGGTTTCCGCGATTGCAAAAGGATGTTGCCTATAGCCCTTCTTCCCATGTATGAGGTAGGATACCTATAGAGGTAAAACACCGTTGGCAGTGGTGTTCATTCTGGTTCAGGGATGCTCTTCCCTGATAAATAATATGATTCGTTCACGCAGACGTTCTTTTCGATATCATCGGTAAGGGTACCCCGGCTGGCAATATATCTGCCTCACTCCAAGCATCTGGAAATAGGCCTTGAAAGGTGAGCAGAATCGAGAAGAAACGGGAGTTACGCCAACTAATAGAAGCTGCATCTGGCGACAATGATGTAGATGATTTGTACGAGGATGCCCTTTATCTTGCCACCGTGGACGATCTCACTGGTCTTCGTAATCGCCGCTACTTCATGATGCGCTTTCAGGAAGAAATAGAGCGAGGTGTGCGGTATGACACTCCCTTTGGCTTCATGTTTCTCGATCTTGACGATTTCAAGTCGGTTAACGACTTGCATGGCCATCCTGTGGGTGATCAGGTACTTCGCGAATTCTCCGCATTGCTGCTAAAACAATTACGTTCAGTAGATGTAATTAGCCGTTACGGTGGGGAGGAATTCGCCGTTTTACTCCCCGAGTGTGATGTCTTACCAGCATATCTTGCGGCTAGTCGCCTACGAAAACTGGTAGAGGAACATAGATTCACTCCTGACCAATTGTGTCTCACCGTTAGTATTGGAGTAGCCGCTTACCCGAAGCACGGTGATAACGCAGAGCTTCTATGGGAAAACCTTGACAATGCTCTTTATCAGGCTAAAAAGCAGGGCAAAAATATGGTCTGTGAATCGGACTGGACGGACTCTGAGCTTGCCGACAAGGAAATTGTGGAACCGGTACAGGAGCCAATATGGGCTGCGATGGAAGAGGAACTGCAAGAGTTGCCGGAAGTAATCAGTGTTCAGATTATCACAGACGAGCAGGGCAAGCTGTTGCTTGCTCATCTGCTTAT
>PXCI01000012.1 GCA_003566675.1 Clostridia bacterium | reverse complement strand
GGTTCTTCTGGGATGAGGACAGAAAACGGCCCCTGGAGCAGTACGCCGAGGATCTGGAAGATGTGGTTCTTCACGAGAAGCTGGGAAGCCTGGGCGATAAGGTGCGTAGATTGGCTGTGATGGCCGAGAGGATTGCTGCGCGAGGGCTGGTCGGTGGGAAGGATCACCTCCTGCTGCAGCGAGCCGTCACCCTGTGCAAAGCCGATCTGGTGACGCAGATGGTGGGGGAGTTCCCTGCGCTGCAGGGTCGGATGGGTGCTGAGTACGCCAGAATCAGTGGGGAGAAGGAGGAGGTCTGCAGAGCCCTTGCTGACCACTATCTCCCGACGGGAGTCGGTGATCCGCTACCGGGGAACGAGATCGGCCTCTTGCTGAGTCTTATTGACAAGATCGACGATCTCACCGGCGGGTTTGCGGCCTCTTTAGAGGTCAGTGGCTCCGAAGATCCTTACGGTTTGCGTCGTTCGGCGACGGGTGTTCTGCGATTGTTGCGGCAGAGGCCCGAGATGTCAATGAAAGACCTGCTCAGCGATTCTGCTGGTTCCCACGCCCTCTCAGACGATGAGGCCGAGACTGTGACCCGTGAGGTCAGTGAGTTCTTGCGGAGGCGGTTGCGGAGGATGTTGCTCGATGCGGGTTATCGGCACGAAATTGGAGTGGGAGTCGTCAATCGCGGCTTCGATGATGTGCGGGACGTCTGGGACCGTTGCGAGGCGGTGCGCGCCTTTGTGGATTCACCGGAAGCCGAAGATCTCATGGTCACCTGGCGGCGCTGCCATAACCTGGGTCGGGAGGCGGATGGGGTTGAAGATCTTGCCCCGGACCGATTCACATCTGCCGAGGCCCGGGAGCTCTGTTCAGCCTATCTCGAGCTGAGGAGGCAGGGAGACCGTCTTCTCGAGGATGGCGAATACGGCAGGTTCTTTTCCCTGGTAGCGACACTCAGGCCCTCTGTGGATGCTTTTCTGGATGCGGTCAAGGTGATGGTCTCTGACGATGAGGTTCGTCGGCTGCGCCTGGCTCTATTGTCTGAGATCGATAGATACCTGGCCGATCCGATGGACTGGAGCACGTTGCCGGGTTAAGGGGGGTGATCTGCGTGACAGAGCAGGAGATGACGGTCTATGTGCTGTCGGATTCCATCGGCGAGACAGCTGAGTCGGTGGCTCGAGCTGCGATAAGCCAGTTTGAGATGAATTCTGAGTTCGTCAGGGTTGAGCGCATCCCCTTTGTCCACTCCCGTGAGCGGGTGGACGAGGCACTGGAGCGTGTGGATCGTAGTGAGCGGAACCTTATTGTGTACACCCTGGTTGTATCGGAGGTCCTGGAGTACATGGAACAGCGATGCTCCGAGGAGGGGATCCCGACCGTCGATATCATGGGACCCCTGATGGTGGCACTTCGCACCGTTTTGGGGCGTGAGCCTCGCCAGGAGCCGGGGATCATACATCGCATGGATGAGCGCTATTTCCGTCGTGTGGCGGCCGTCGAGTTCGCGGTCCGGTACGATGATGGCAGGGAACCCAGGGGCTTCCTCAAGGCGGACGTGGTATTGACGGGGGTGTCTAGGACGTCGAAGACGCCGGTGTGCATGTACCTGGCACACCGCGAGTATCGGGCGGCCAATTATCCCCTGGCCCCCGAGGTGGAGCCGGCGCGTGAGTTGTTTCTTGTCCGAAACCGCGTCATTGGCATGACGATTGCGGCGGACCAATTGAGGGCGATCCGGAGGGAGAGGATCCGACGGTTGGGACTGAACAGGCCTTCAAACTACGATGATTTGCACAGGATCCATGCGGAGCTCAGGCATGCTTCCAGCTTGTTCCGGGAGCTCGGTTGTCCGGTTATTGATGTGAGCAACAAGGCGGTAGAGGAGACGGCCACTACTGTTTTGGAGATCCTCAGGGAAGGAGAGTGGCGAGGTGGCGGACGGACCGACGGATAACAAGTGGGTGTATTCTTTTGGTGAGGGTCGGGCAGATATGCGGAATCTTCTTGGGGGTAAGGGTGCAAACCTGGCGGAGATGACGCGCCTCGGGATGCCAGTTCCTCCCGGCTTTATCATAACGACGGAGGCATGTATCGAGTACAACCGCTCCGGGTGTTTCCCTGACCAGCTCGAAGAGCAGATCCGAAGCAGTATTCAGCAACTGGAAAAGGAGAGAGGAGCGGAGTTTGGGTCTCCTGCCAACCCGCTGCTGGTGTCCGTGCGCTCAGGGGCTGCAATCTCCATGCCAGGAATGATGGACACCGTGTTGAACCTCGGACTAGACGAGGACTGCGTGTCGGGACTGGCCGCTCTCACGGGTGATGAACGTTTCGCGCGTGACTGCTATCGCCGCCTCATTCAGATGTTTGGAAACGTTGTCAGGCACATGGATCACGCTCCTTTCGAGGACATATTGTACCGTGTGAAGGAGTCTGCCGGGGTTACCGGGGATCACGAGTTGAGCGCCTCTCACCTAGACCAGGTGATTGAGCGTTATTGTGATCTTTACGAGCGTCAGACGAGTGAGGTGTTTCCCCAGGATCCATGGGAACAGTTGATCTCGGCCGTGGAAGCGGTCTTTGCTTCGTGGGACAACGATCGGGCCAGGGTCTACCGACGGGTCCACGGAATTCCCGATGATCTTGGCACGGCGGTCAATGTGCAGGCGATGGTTTTTGGAAATCGGGGAGAGCGGTGTGGGACGGGTGTGCTCTTTACGCGAGATCCCTCAACAGGGGAGAAGAAGCTGTACGGCGAGTACCTGCGAAATGCCCAGGGCGAGGATGTGGTGGCCGGGATAAGGACCCCACGCCCCATTGAGGAATTGAGGCAGGATCTGCCGGAGATCTACGGTGAGATCCTGGAGGTTACGGAGCTCCTCGAGAATCACTATCGAGATATGCAGGATGTGGAGTTCACCATCGAGGACGGGCAACTGTTTTTGCTGCAGACCCGGGGAGGCAAGCGCACGGCCACGGCGGCGGTGAAAATTGCCCACGACATGGTCCTCGAGGGGCGGATTGACCGCCGGGAAGCCCTGACAAGGGTCAAGCCCGATGACATAGGTGTGCTTTTGCACCGTCGAATTGATCCTGGGACCGATACGGAGTCAATGGCCCAGGGTCTCGGTGCATCACCGGGAGCTGCGCGGGGCAAGGCGGTGTTTACTGCAGATGAGGCCGAGGCCCTCGGTGCCAGTGGTGAGCAGGTTGTTCTCATACGCCCTGAGACCACACCCGATGACATTCACGGTATGGTCGAAGCCCAGGGTGTGTTGACCACCAGGGGAGGGCTCACCTGTCATGCGGCCATCGTGGCGCGAGGAATGGGCAAGCCCTGCGTGGTGGGCTGCGATGGTCTGCAGATCGACGTGAAGAACAGGATTGCTCGTTCGAATGTGGCAACCATCGAGGAGGGAGATATCATTACACTCGATGGCTCCACGGGCAAGGTATACATCGGCGATGTGCCCCTGATTGATCCGACCATGGGCTCTGAATTTGAGATCTATCTTTCATGGGCCGATGAGGTACGCACAATGGGAGTTCGTGCCAACGCTGATACCCCTCTGGATGCCCAGCGGGCCCGGGAGTTCGGAGCCCAGGGGATCGGATTGTGTCGCACCGAGCACATGTTCATGCAGCCCGAACGGCTCACCGTCATGCAGGATATGATCATTGCCTCACAGACGGAAGAGAGGGAGGATGCCCTGGCCCGTCTTCTGCCCATGCAGCGGGAGGACTTCGAGGGGATCTTCCGGGTTATGGACGGACAGCCGGTCACCATCCGGTTGCTGGATCCTCCGCTGCACGAGTTCTTGCCCGATATCCTGGAGATTACGGCGGAAATCGCCGATCTTGAGGCTAGGGGGGCATCCCAGGTTGAGATTGTTGAAAAAGAGGAGATTATGCTTCGAGCACAGTCGCTGCAGGAGGTGAACCCCATGCTCGGCCAGCGCGGATGCCGGTTGGCAGTATTGTACCCGGAGATCTACGTCATGCAGAGCCGGGCCATCTTCGAAGCTGCTGCCGCTGTGATCCAAGAGGGGAT
>PXCI01000293.1 GCA_003566675.1 Clostridia bacterium | reverse complement strand
GTCACTCCGGGTGGTCTGACATCCATTGCACACTCCCTGGTGAAAATGTTGATGAATAGACCAACAATCTCATGGGCTCACATGATCATCCGACTCTCCTTCCTTGCGAGGAACTGGGACGGACGGCCAGTGTCGGGGCAGGGCCCCCCCCATCATCAACCGCCGCCGTCCCCTTGGATGGGTTGGACCCTTTGCCCCGTTTCCAGGGGTGTATACATCAGGTCAACCGAACGATTCTGGACATCCTTGCGGTTATCTACTCATCCTTTTCACCATCCTAATTCCCGGGCAGATCTTCCTTGAGTCGCATAATGATGAACATCGCATACCAATCCGGCGCTTCCCGGCCCTTCGTTGCAGGGGATAGGGTGGGTTCTGGCCAAGATCACAGTATGCCCGAGGCCAAGTCATCCGGCTGCGAGGCCGGGTCAGTGAGGTGAGCCGATGACGACTGCAGTGATCAAGATCATGCAGGGGAACGAGGCATGTGCGGAGGGAGCCCTGGTAGCAGGATGCGGTTTCTTCGCGGGATATCCAATCACGCCAGCTTCCGAAATAGCCGAAGTGATGGCCCGGGAATTGCCCAGGAGGGGCGGCGTCTTCATGCAGATGGAGGATGAACTGGCCAGTATCTCTGCGGTGATCGGAGCCTGTTGGGGTGGGGCCATGGTTTGCACCGCCTCATCGGGCCCAGGGATGAGCCTGATGCAGGAGGGGATCGGTTTTGCCGCCGTCACAGAAACTCCATGTGTCATCATCAACGTGATGCGAGGCGGCCCGGCCACGGGGCAGCCCACGCTCCCGTCCCAGAGTGATGTCATGCAGGCTCGGTTCGGCAGTCACGGGGATTACGAGATCATCGCCCTGGTACCGGCCAATGCCCAGGAGGCCTTCGACCTTACGGTCAGGGCGTTCACCCTGGCGGAGACCTATCGAGTGCCGGTGATCGTGCTCTCGGATGAGATCGTGGGACACACGCGCGAGAAGGTGCGCATGGGCCCCGAGATTGCTACTGCGACGAGGATAGAACCTCCCAGAGAAGGATACCAACCCTACATGGCGGGGGCCGACGGGCTCCTCCGGGGTATGCCTTCCTTCAATCGGGGTTACCGGCTGCTCGTTGATGGGCAGCTGCATGATGAGACGGGGAACCGGGCTGGACACGATGCGGATGTCAGTGCAGATCTGGTGTGGCGGTTGAACCGGAAGATCACCGACCATGTGGACGACATAGCGGATGTGCAGGAGATGTGTCTGGAGGATGCCCAGGTCGTGGTGGTGTGCTATGGCACTCCCTCACGTTCGGCCCGGGAGGCGGTGGATCTGGCCCGGAGGCGGGGTGTCAAGGCGGGGATATTTCGCCTGCGGACTCTCTTCCCCTTCCCTACGCAAAGACTGCAGGAGGTGGCCCGCGGCTCCCACACCCTGATTGTTCCCGAGATGAATGTGGGGAAGGTCTTGATGTACGTGCAGGGTGCGGCAGGGGGCGCAAAGGTCATCAGCCTTCCCAAGTTGGGCGGACTCATGCATACTCCAGAGGAGATACTGGCGGCCATCATCACTGCCGATGAAGGGGATGAGCGATGATGCAGCCCCTGGCTGAGAAATATCTTCGACAAAGTGCGCTGCCCACCCTGTTCTGTCCAGGCTGTGGTGATGGGACGGTGCTTTCGGCGTTCCTGCGTGCCATTGATGAACTGGACGTGCTGGAGGAACTGGCCCTGGTCGGCGGGATCGGCTGCTCGGGATGGATACCGGTATATGTTGATGCCGACACCATTCACGCCCTGCATGGCCGGGCCATTGCCGTGGCCACGGGCCTGAAGATGACGGGGTTCGATCGCAAAGTGGTGGTCTTCACGGGGGATGGGGATTGCCTGGCCATGGGAGGCAACCATTTTATCCATGCCTGCCGAAGGAACATCGACATGACCGTGATCATGATCAACAACGCAATCTACGGTATGACCGGGGGGCAGATGGCACCCACCACGGCCCACGGGGTGACCACGCAGACCTCGCCCTACGGCAACCCCGAGAGGCCCCTTGACGCCTGTGGACTCGCCATCTCCGCGGGTTCCACCTATGTAGCCCGGTGGACTGCGGGTCATCCGGTGCAGCTGACCGCCACCATGAGGGAGGCCATACTGCATCCGGGATTTGCTTTCATCGAAGTCATGACCCAGTGTCCCACGCAGGCGGGCCGGCATGGGAAGACCGGGATGAAGCCCCCTGACACCATGAGAGAACTGCGGCTTCAGGTCGGGCCGGATGCAGGCGTCGAGACCGGCTGCCTGCATCGCGAGATCAGGCCCGAGTTCTCCGAGGTGTATCGCGGATTGATGGAAGGTGATGGCCGTGCAAATGCCCCGTATTGATCCGGCCTGGTGCAAGGGGTGTGGGCTCTGCATCGCAGAATGTCCTCGGGGCGTACTCGACTGGTCGGAGCAGAGGAACGCCAATGGTCACCGCCTGCCAGTTGTCGTGGTCGCTGACGACTGTACAGCCTGCAGGTTGTGCGAGTTCATTTGTCCGGATTTCGCCCTCTGGCTGCCGGAGGAGGGATGAAGATGCGCAGAGAAATCAGGATTGCTGGCTTTGGTGGGCAGGGGATTATCCTTACGGGGGTCACCCTGGCCCAGGCTGCAGGCATCTACGAAGGCTTTGAGATTACCCAATCCCAGTCCCATGGCCCGGAGGCCCGGGGTGGAGCCGCGCGCTGCGACGTGATCATTTCCACGGAACCCATATTCTACCCCCGGGTGAGGAAACCGCAGATCCAGATCGTGATGTCCTCCATGGCCTTTGAACGTTATGGGATGGGGGGCGAGCCCGGGGGACTCGTTCTGTACAACAGCAGTCTGATCAAGCCTTCTTCGCCCGAGCCGCACTGGGTCGGAATCCCCGCATCACAGATCGCAGAGATGGAGTTGGATAACGTCGTGGCGGCCAATATGGTGATGTTGGGTGCTCTGTCTGCGGTGGATCCGATCGTGGGTTTGGAGGCGATGCACAGGGCTGTGAGTGACGTGATGCCCGCAGCGTTCAGGGGGATCAACCAGCGGGCCCTGAAATTGGGTCACGAGAGGGTGGTGTGCAGAAGTGGATCTCCTCGAGCATGAGGGCAAAGACATCCTGTCAGGTTTGGGAATCGCTGTGCCGCGGGGAGGGGTTGCCCTCAATCCTGAGCAGGCAGCGGAGATCGCATCGCAGCTCAACTGTGAATTGATGGTCAAGGCACAGGTGCGAACCGGCAGCAGGAGTAGAAATGGCGGCGTGATGACGGCATCCTCAGCAGCCGAGGCTAGGAGGGCCGCCGAGAGGATGCTGGACACACAGATTTCTGGGTTTCCTGTAGAGGCGATCCTTGTGGAGGAGAGGGTGTGGCCCGAACGGGAGCTCTATACGGGTGTGACCGTGGACCGCGCAAGGAGGTCCGCCGCTGCCCTGCTTTCGTCCTGTGGGGGGATCGACGTTGAATCTTCGGGTCTTGTCCCATCTCGCGTGTTTGATGGGGTGGGGCCGCTCTGGCGGCACCGCTTTGTCGGGTTGGGCAGGGAAGCCGGGCTGGAGGGTGAACTGCTCAACCGGGTGACTGAGGTGATGCTACTCCTGACCCGTTGCTTCTGGGAGATGGATGCAACAACCGCTGAGATCAACCCCCTTGCCGTTACCCGGGGTGGCGAGGTCATGGCCCTGGATGCGAAGTTTGTTGTCGATGACGCCGCCCTCTTCCGACAGAAGAGCCTGGCTGCGGGGGGTGGGGCTGTGCCGTCGACGGAGGAGAAGGCGGCGCGGGAGTCCGGCCTGCACTACGTACCGCTGCCCGGGGGAAATGTCGGGATCATCGCGGGAGGGGCCGGCCTGGCCATGGCGACCATGGATGCGGTCTATGCCCTGGGCGAGAGACCGGCCACCTTCGTGGACCTCGGCGGTGGAGTGACGGCAGACCGTACGGCCTCTGCCCTCAGGATTGTCGCGGCATCTTCCGGGGTCGAGGGGATCATCATCAACGTTTTCGGAGGTATCAACAATTGTGAGGTCATGGCGCAGGGCATCGTCGAGGTCCTCCGGAGTGAGGGCTTACGCCAGCCTCTCATGGTGAAAATGCGGGGGTTCTCCCAGGATGCAGGATGGAGCCTCCTTGCCGAGGAGGGGGTTCCGGTGGTGAAGCTTGGGACGACGGGCGAGGCGGCGGCGGGGCTGTTGAAGCTGATGAAACCTGGGAGGTGAGATCGATGGCCATTCTGGTAGATGCAGCGTCCAACGTGATCATGCAGGGAATGACCGGCCGGCAGGGGCAATACCACACGGACCGGATGCTCAAGTACGGAGCTCGATTAACGGGCGGGGTTGTCCCCGGTCGCGGTGGAATGGAAGTGGAGGGCCTGCCGGTTTATGACACGGTGGCTGAAGCCGCCGACGCCGGGGAAATTGATGTTTCGCTTGTGTTGGTGCCTCCCCCATTTGTCCTGGAGGCGGTGGCAGAGGCTGCGGATGAGGGGATCCCCCTGATTGTGGTGGTGACCGAGGGCGTTCCCGTTCTGGATTCGGTGCGCATGCTTTCTGTGGTGCAGAACCGGGGTTCGAGGGTTGTCGGTCCCAACAGCATCGGGGTGATCAGTCCGGGCAAGAGCAAGGTGGGGATCATGCCTGGAAACATCTACCACCCGGGCCCTGTGGGTGTCGTTTCCCGCAGCGGGACGCTGACCCACGAGGTGTCCTCAAATCTCACTTACACCGGGATCGGGCAGTCGACCTGTCTGGGCATTGGCGGAGACCCGGTGGTGGGTACAACCTTTGTGGATGCTCTGGATCTGTTTGCGGAGGATCCGGAGACAGAGGTTGTCGTGCTCGTGGGTGAGATTGGGGGAACGGCCGAACAGGAAGCAGCAGATTACCTGATAATGGGGTACCCGAAACCGGTCATCGCCTACATAGCCGGGCAGAACGTTCCCTATCAGAAGCGGATGGGCCATGCAGGGGCGATCGTGGAGGGTGAGATGGCCAAAGCCTCCGTGAAGAGGGAGTATCTCCGTGAGGCCGGGGTCACGGTTGTGCCACTGGTGGATGACATCGCTTCTGGGGTGCGGGCTGTCCTGTCGCGATGAGGGGACGGGCGCGGCCCAGTTGCAGCCGCGCCCGGCCTAATTCATTGGGGTTGGTGGTGTATGTACAGGGGACTGCTCCAGGCCATCTCTCCGTCTTCCTGCATCACGCGGACGTAGTAGGGATTCAGACCGGGGAGGGCCTCGGAGTCGATGAATGTCAGCCGGACTTCTTCGGGGCCGGGGACGCAGCGAGCCAGGGATACCTCCACCTGCTGCTGCACGCCGCCAGCGTCTCTGACTAGGGCGCCGTGTTTCAAATCATCGAGGGTGAAACGGAAACGGAGGGGTTCGGTATCGAAGGTGAAGGTCCCACCGTCGCCGTCGACATCAATGAACAATCCGTCCAGGTCGCCCGAGGTGTGGGAATGCCAGCAGATCTTCGCCTCGGAGAAGCCGGTGACGCCCTGGCGGGGATTGTCGAAGGCAAACTCGGTCACCTCTGCGAAACGGGCTCCTTCGACTCCCAGAGATCCATCCCAGTTTGTGTGCCGTCCCCGACCCGTGATCCGGGCTCCACTCCAGGCGAGCCGGATGCGGGTTTTTGCGTGAGAGTCTGGGAGGACGAGGGGGTGATCGTAGACCACGGTGCATCCCCGGATAATCTGGACCGAATGCAAGGGCTGGGTTCCAGCCACATGTACATCAATGGATGGTGGCCGGTTCGTGGTAAACTCTTCGCCCATGTGGTGCCCTTCACTTTGAACCGACAGGATGATCCGTTCTCCGGTCGTCGCGTAGGTTCTCCTTGCCCTGAGGGCCTCCCAGATCCCCTCTCGCGTTAGTTCCCTGGCCAAAATGCCCGCCAATCCTCCGCGGACACCAAAGGATGAGTCAGTGCCGTAGCTGGCTCCGGGGCGCCCTGTGTGATCGTCCCCGGCACCGACGACTCCCACCCGGCACCCCCGATTCAGCGCCTCCTGCAGGAACCATTCGAAACGCCCATGAACCGAGCAGATTTCAATCAGGGGTTCGAGCTCTGGATCGTGATAATCCAGAGTGGCGCGCCGGCCCCCTATGTGGGGTATAATCAGGGCCTTTTCGTGACGGAGAGTTTCGTACAGTTCGCTGATCGGGTATCGGTCGAGATCAGCGTCGGAACGGTCGGAAATCTGCCAGTGGCTTGACCTGTAGATGGGCTGATCATCCTCAAACCATAGAACGTTATGATCGCCTCCGGCAGGTGTGTTGCCAGACCATTCGTAGCCCAGGTAGGTGATGAACTTGCCAGGTTGATGGGATTTCCGAGTCCAGTCGCAGATCTCGCGCCAATCCTCCTGGGTGATCTGGAAATCATTGCCCTGGTGGGTGCACACGTCGACGCAGCTCACCTCGCGTGCGAAGGTGAAGTATTCCTGCACAGAGCCTGTGCCCACGGTGCTTTCCGTCTGGCCGTGAAGGTCGGCCCAATACAGGTTCAGAAGCCTTTCCTGGGTGAGGCAAAGAATGGGATTTCCGACTGCTCGCATGCCGGTTTCGGGATCACAAGCCCGGATGCGGTGGGTACCGGGCTGGGTGAGCCGGATCCCATCCACCTTTTTCACCCCGCGTTCTGAAGGCGAGAAGATGAGGATTTCTGGAAGCCCATGAAGCCCTTGCTGTTTTTCAAAGTGGACCGAGCCCGCATAGGTGCTGCTGGGATTGCCCCAGGCGTCTTCCGCCTTTACGGTCAGGGAGAAGGGTTCTCCTGCGACAACCTGCGAGGGGCCTATGACGACGAGACGATGAGCATCTCCGCCGGTGATTCGCACCGTGGGCGAGGTCGGAACCCGCACGAAGACCCCCGTTTCGAAGGACTCAACCAGGACCCTGAACTCGAATTGGCTTTCAGAGAAGGTTTGGGCCCGGGTGCCCGGTCCTCCCGCTTCTGTATCTCCGTAGGTCATGATCACCTGGTCGCCCTTTTTCAGAGAACCGTTGCTCACGGAGATGGTGACAACTCGGAACCAGGGCCGCAGATATCCCTTGTGTTCGCAGATTGCGTCAACGGATGCCTCTCCGGTTGTGCAGACGGCGAAGTAATCTGCCTCCCCGGGAGCATGCATCTGGGGCGTGGCCCAGTCGCTGGCCAGCCGCATGGCCACCTTGATGCGCCCGCCATTGTCTACTCCGTAGCGACCGACGGTGTAGGTGATGGTCCAGGAACCGGTGTCACCGGCAGTGATCGGTCTATCCGGGGTCAGTGATGCCGTGCCATACCACAGGGACTCAGCCTCAGCATTGTCGGCGTGAAGGGTCATATTTAGAATCCTCCTATTCTGTGGGGACAAGTGAACGTATTGCTGGTAGTTTTCGACGAACGCCTCTGCTTACCTTCCCGGGCCCTGTAGATGACCGCTCAGGATGAGCCGAGCTCAATTCTACTTTTGATCATTGACACAGGTGAAGAGCAGAACCTAGACTTTATGTGAATACACTTAGGATTGGCCCTGTGGACGTTATCGAACGCTTAAGAGGTGGTAGATCTATATTGATGGCAACCTTCGGTGATCAGTGTGGATGGAAGCTGGGCATGCTAGGCCACTAAGAGCAGGGTATTCATCCAGTGAAACAGAAGTCTTATACTCAGCAAGGACGAAGGTTTATGTTTCTATTGGAGACGGCCAGACGGGATTTGGAGGTTTTCACATGGGACGTGTTAAGAAGATCCATGTCAATGAGGTCAACTGCAAAGGATGTGAGATCTGTGTGGCTGTATGTCCCAGGGGTGCTATAGAGATCTCACCTGATCTTAGCAAGAGGGGAGTCTATCCTCCCCGGGTCAGGGACCTTTCGCGATGCACCGGGTGCAAACTCTGTGAGCTGCACTGCCCAGATTTTGCAATAGCCATCGAAGTAGGGAGTGAGAATGTTGACAGTAAAGCCGGGTAAGTATTTCTGGCAGGGAAACCAGGCCTGTGTTGAGGGTGCGGTGGCCGCAGGATGTCGCCTTTTCGCCGGTTATCCCATCACGCCTGCGACGGAGATTTCTGAGCTGATGGCTCGACGGCTTCCCGAGGTTGACGGCGTTTTTGTCCAGGGCGAAGACGAATTGGCTTCCCTGGCCATCGTGATCGGAGCATCCCAGGGCGGATGGAAGGCCATGACCGCCACATCCGGCCCGGGAATCAGCCTTATGCAGGAGAACATCGGCTATGCCTGCCTCACGGAAACCCCGTGTGTCCTGGTTGATGCCCAGAGAGTGGGCACAGGGACGGGTATTGCCACCAAGGGCATGCAGGGCGACGTATACCAGGTCCGCTATGGCAGTCACGGTGACTATTCGATCATCGCCCTGGCCCCCAGTTCCTCGCAGGAGATGTTCGATATGACCATAGAGGCCTTCAACCTTGCAGAGCAGTATCGGTGCCCGGTGTTTGTGTTGGCCGATGAGATTATAGCCCATATTCGGGAGAACGTGATCGTTCCCGACCCCGATGGCATTGAGATCGTCAACCGTCGTCGCCCCGAGAGCCCTGAGGGCTTTGCCGTATCCCGGGCGGATAGCGACACGGGTGTGCCTCCCATGGCTGCCTTTGGAGAGGGCTATGCCATGCAGGTATCGGGCCTTGTTCACACAGAGACCGGGGCCCCGACGACGGAGTACGGGGAGGCAAGCAAGTTCATCGCACGACTGTGGAACAAGATCGAGGCCAATGTCGACAAGATCTCCCGGGTTGAGACCGAGGAGACAGAGGACGCTGACACGGTGATTGTTGCCTACGGCAGTGTCGCCAGGTCCGCGCAGAGGGCGGCCGCATTGCTGCGCGAAGAGGGACTTGCTGTGGGTTTTGTGCGATTGGCAACGCTGTGGCCTTTCCCCGATGAGAAGGTTCGGGAGGCCTGCAGCTCGGCGGCCCATGTGGTTGTACCGGAGATGAACATGGGTAAGATGGTCAGGGAGATCGAGAGAGCCCTGCACGGAGCGGCCGAGGTTCACTCTTTTCCCAAACCCGGAGTCGATCTGCACAGACCCTCTGAGATAGTGGAGATGGTAAGGAGGGTGACGACATGACCAGCCATCCTGCATTGAAGTATTTCCGGCACGACAGTCCGGGAGTTCCCCACCTGTGGTGTGCCGGCTGCGGCATAGGACAGATCTGGTATGCGACCACCAGCGCCATTGAGGACCTTGGGCTGGACACGGATAAGGTGGTCTGGGTCGGCGGGTCTGGGTGTACGGGACGAATGTGCACCTACTGGTACAAGGACGTTTTTCACACCCTGCACGGTCGGGCCCTGGCCTACGCTACCGGTCTGAAGATCTCCAATCCGGAGCTGACCGTCTTGGTCCACTCTGGTGATGGTGAGTGCATGGCCATCGGCGGCAATCATCTGATCCAGGCCGCCCGGCGAAATGTGGACGTTAATGTTATCGCCGTCAACAACTTCAACTATGGTATGACGGGCGGACAGTTCTCGCCCACCACCCCCCGGGGGGCGACGACGACCACCTCCCCCTACGGAAACCTGGAGAATCCCTTCCAGCTGAGTGAGGTAATCGAGGCAAGCGGCGGCACCTACGTGGCTCGCTGGACCACAGCCCAGCCGGTTCAGGTGACTAGGGCCATCAAGAAGGCCATCCAGAACCCTGGTTTTTCCTTTGTCGAGGTCATATCCCAGTGTCCGACCCAGTGGGGGAAGCTCAGCAAGATGGGCAGCGCTAAAGACATGCTTGCCTTCTTCAGGGAACAATCTGTGCCCGCCAGCCGGGCGAAGGACATGACCCCGGAAGAGCTGGAAGACAAGATCATTGTGGGCGAACTGGTATCGAAAACGCGCCCCGAGTTCGTGGCTTCTCTTCGCAACCTGCCGCAGCAATTGAAGGAGGAGGGGCGCTGATGACGAGGAAAGAGATCAGGATGGCTGGATTCGGCGGCCAGGGCATCGTGCTGAGTGGAGTGGTCATCGGGGCTGCTGCCTCTGTGATCGGGGGTAGGTTTGCTTCTCAGACCCAGTCCTACGGTCCCGAGGCCCGGGGCGGGGCATGTAAGGCTGACGTGGTGCTCTCGGACGAACCGGTGGACTACCCCATGGCCCAGGACCTTGAGGTCCTGGTGACCATGAGCCAGGAGGCCCTCGATAAGTATGTCGGGGATCTCAGGGAGGGCGGGACCCTCATCGTGGATGAAGACCTGGTCCGGCAACTCCCAGAGGACACGTCTTTTTCCCTGTACCGCGTACCTGCCACCATGGTGGCGGAGAAGGAACTGGGGCGGCGGATTGTGGCCAACATGGTTATGTTGGGCGCCCTGGTTGGCATTACCGGGATTGTCTCTGGGCGGGAGCTGGAAGAAGCCGTGAAGATGATGGTGCCCGAGGGCACCGAGGAACTCAATATCAGCGCAGTGAGGCGGGGTTTTGAACTCGTCTCGGTCTGACAGATCCGGTGGCGGGCCTACTTCACACCCGCCGCCTTCACCTATTCGATGGCGACAGGGAAAAGCATATCCCGTGGGCCTTGCCGTGGGATGGCATGTGTGAGGGCCAGCCTGGGTCGGGAGGCCCTGATCTTGTCGGCAGGTGTGATACGGGAGAGGAGAGAGACATTCTGGGCGAAAAGACAGATGACAAGCGGATTTCACTGACCGAGGCAGTTCGCAGCATTCAGGACGGAGATGTGGTGGGTCTCGGTGGGTTTACGCTGTCGCGCACGCAGACGGCCCTTGCCCATGAGGTGATCCGGCAGGGCAAAAGGGATCTGACCCTCGTTTCAACCAGCGTGTCCATGCAGCTGGACCTGATGGTCGCAGGGGGATGTGTGAGGAGAATTGAGCACGGTGCCGCCAGCATCGAGCGGTTTGGACTCCTATACAACTTCCGAAGAGCCGTGGAGCGAGGCGAGGTCGAGGTGGAAGACTACACCCACCTGGGAATGGCCTCCCGTTTTCTCGCCGGAGAGATGGGACTCCCCTTCATGCCGATCCGGGGGTTCATGGGAACGGATCTCGAGCGGTATCGGCGGTCGGATCAGAAGATGGCCGTCATTGACGATCCCTTTGATCCCGAAGGTTCCCGGGTTGTTGTACTGCCGGCCTGTAATCCCGACGTGGCGGTTTTGCACGTCCAGAAGGCCGACCGAAGGGGCAATGTCCTCATCGAGGGATGCACCTTCCATGAGGTCCAGCTGGCCCGGGCAGCTGACAGGGTGATTGTGACCTGCGAGGAGCTGGTCCCGACGGAGTTCTTCCTCCAGGATCCAGAACGGACGACTCTCCCATTCCTCCATGTCCACGCTGTGGTCCTGAGGCCGTGGGGTGCTTATCCGACAAGCTGTTACGGGTACTATGATTATGACAGGGAGCACATTGAATACTACCAGTCCCTCGCGAGGGATCCCGATCAGTTCGAGCAATACCTGGACCGATACGTGTACGAGACGGATTTTGATGATTTTCTGGCCCAGAGCCTTTCTTTTCACCGGGCTGAGCATCTCAGGCGATCCATGGATTCCATGATCTACGGAGGCGAATACTGATGGCCCTCGCCCGCGACTATACCCTGACGGAACTGATGATTGTCGAGGGGGCCCGGAATCTTGAAAACGGTCAGGTCGTGTTTGTGGGGACCGGTCTGCCGGTGGCATCCTCCGTATTGGCCCAGCGAACCCATGCCCCGGGGCTCATTGTGATCGCGGAGACGGGACCTGTTGCCCCCAGTGTGCTTCCCGATGTGATGGCTGTGTCGGATCCCCGCATCTGGTACAAGGCGGTTCGCATTGGGTCCCTCGTGGATGTCCTGGGAGGGATCTTGCAGCGGGGCCTGTGCGATGTGGGTTTTTTGGGAGGGGCGCAGATTGACCGTTATGGAAACCTGAACTCCACCTGCATAGGTGACTGGCATCATCCCAAGGTTCGCCTGGTCGGCAGTGGTGGCGCGAGCGACATCGCCTCCTGTGCCAGGCGAACCCTGGTCATCACGCGCCACGAGAAGAGGCGCTTTGTACCTCGCTGCGACTACATCACCAGTCCTGGATTTCTGGATGGTCCGGGTGCGCGGGAACGTGCTGGCCTGCCAGGCGGTGGGCCTGACCGGATCATCACCGACCTCGGGGTCATGGGGTTCCACCCGGACACAAAGGAGATGATGGTGTTGAGCCTGCATCCAGGTGTGTCCTTTGATGATGTCCAAAAGGAGACGGGTTTTGATCTTCTGCGGGCAGATCCCATTGAGGAGACGAAGCCGCCTGAGGAAGACGTTTTGGAGATTCTGCGCAACGAGGTGGATGCACACGGGACGTATCTGAAGTGAAGTCAGAATCTTTGAGATGATCTGGCCTGGGGGGTGCGGCGGGTGCCCCCCAGACCTCAAGACGCCAGTGTGTAGAGGACGTGCGGGTCCCTGATGCACTCCCGATTGTCCCGGATGTCCCCTTTGGGCCGGGTGGCTGTTCACTGCAACGAATATCTCCTCGTTACCCTACGATCCGCTCTCATTTTTGCGATCCCCCATGGCTGTCCAAACGCACTGACACGATCTTTCGCCCGCTGGAAGGTGGGATTTAATATGGAGGGACAGAGCCTGACGATCGATGGACAGATCTGGACCGGCCGCAGGGGCCAGATGCTGCCTCGGGGTCGGCTGGTGGTCAGCGGCGGTGAGATTGTCGCCCTGGGGCAGGTGGGAGAGTTTCCCGAGGAGCCGACGGGAACCTACCTGGACTGCTCGGACAAGTGGATCATTCCTGGGCTCATTGATACGCACAGCCACCTGATGTTTGGAGAGCGTAACCGTCGGTATGAGGATTATGTCCGGGAAGATTCGGATGATATGATGCTCCTTCGCGCCGTGAAGAATGCCCAGATTCATCAGGCAGTGGGGGTCACAACCCTCAGGGACAGCGGCGCCAGGAACAGGATCGCACTGTCGGTCAGAGAGGGGATCGAGCGAGGGTATATCAGTGGACCCCGCATTCTCGCCTCCGGTCGGCCCATTACCATCACGGGCGGCCACTTCTGGTGGTGTAACCAGGAGGCCGACGGCGTGGAGGGTGTGCGCTCCGCTGTGCGGACGCTCAGCAAGGAAGGTGTTGATTTTATCAAGATCATGGCCAGCGGAGGCGGGACCGAGGGGACGGACCCGCGACGGGCATCCTTCACCAATGATGAAGTGCAGGCGATTGTGGAGGAGGCTCATGCTCGTGGCCTGAAGTGTTCTGCTCACTGCGAGGCAACGGCTGCCGTGGAGCGTGCTGTGGGGGCCGGTGTGGACACCATCGAGCATGCCGGATTCCAGCAGCCCGATGGAGCAAGGACGTACAGGCCGGATCTCGTTGAGATGATGGTGGCGCGGGGACTCAGCTACTCTCCGACAATCCAGACGGCCTACCGGGGGCTCGAGGGGTTTCGTGATTCCCAGGATCCCTCGCCCGGGGATCGGACCAGGATCGCTGCCGCCCACTACAAGCTCAGGAGGAAACTGGAGAATCTGGGCAGGATGCTGGCTGCGGGAGTCACGGTTGTGGCGGGCACGGATGCCATTGGGCAGTTCGGCGATTATGTCATCGGCCTTGAACTCTTTGTCTATGCGGGGATGAATCACGAGGAGGCCCTGATCAGCGCTACCTCCACAGCCGCAGAGGTCATTGGGCTGGGCGATGTGACCGGAACCCTGGAGATTGGCCGATCTGCAGATCTTGTGGTGCTGGACGATAATCCTCTGTCCGACATCGGTGCCCTCCGCTCCGCTACCGTGGTGTTCCAGCAGGGTAGGCGTGTCGTTGTGCCCCCTGCTATTGAGGATTCACTGCCCGAGTCTGCGGCTGCCAGCCATAGAAGTGATGTTGAGGGAGTCCTGGCCGTGGGACATCGGCTCTGAGGGTGCATCAAGTACGTCGGTGACAGATGCAGCAAGTCCCAAAGCGAGATCCTGGGGGTATTCTGCGGCGAAAAACGTACAGGGTACAAGCATCAAAGCGGCGTTCCTGTGGGTGCGAGGAGGTCGCTTTTTATATTGCTAGAACCTGGTGAAAGACAGTTTAGCGCTTGTTCTTGACGTCACAATCTAAGTAGGGTACGGTGAGTGATAGATACATTGACGGTGTTGGATTGTGTGTCAAACAAGGGAATCTTAAACCGTCAAGAGGGTCAACTGGATCTCTTTTTAGGAGCACGCAGATTCAGTTGAATGACCGGAAACTCAGATGATGGCGGCCTGGTATTACTTTCATATCTTGTGTTTGAGGCGCCAGACGTTGTGTCGATCTGAAGTCGGGGATGAGGAATGCTTGTACTAGCACAATGGGCGGGAGGTTCTAGCATTGGTAAGACCTCTAGATGATATTCGAGAAGAGATTGATCACTGTAGCAAGATCTACCCCGGGTTTTCAGACATCGGGGAATCACTGGGATCCATATTTGATGCTGCAAACGAGTTCATGACAGAGGCAGATGCTGAAAAACCGATGGGGATTCCGGTAAGTCAGGAGGAAGCAGACAAACGCTTCCGAAGGGGGGAATCCCTCTGCCTGCGGCCTGAAGTAGACAGGGATCTGTTCTGTAAGGCTGCCTCCATTGCCTGTGACGGAGTCGAGGCGATGTATCCGGATGTACCAGATCTGGACGAAGCGGTCAGGCAGTTCCGGCGGGAGTTTGTTGACGAGGCCTTTACCGATTGCCGAGAGTCCTTTGATTTTGCTGACGAAGTCGTTACGGACCTGTTGACATTGTCTCCTGGAAATAAAGCCCTGGGCAGGGACCTTTCCACGTTCATCGTTGCATCTACGTTGTCTTTTCTGTACCGAAGGCGCCTGGGAGACTCCCACGAGTTGGACACTGGGCTATGGGGCGAGGGGAACTGTCCGGTCTGCGGGCAGAAGTCTCACCTTGGCTTGCTCCGTGACGATGACGGGGCCAGGCTCCTGGCGTGCTGGCTCTGCAGTACGCGGTGGGTGTACCCGCGGCTTCAGTGCCCCTTCTGTGAGAGCGCGGAACATGAGGAGCTCGGGTACTTCATCGTCGAGTCGATGGATATCTGCCGACTACACTTCTGCCGCAAATGCAACCGCTATCTGAAGGTATTTGACCTGCGACAGTACCAGAGGGATGACCTGGACCCGGCAATCCACCACCTGGCTACCCTTTCCTATGACCTGGCAGCCGCAAGGGAAGGATTTGTTTCGGGCTCAGAGATGCAGTGGATCGACAAAGAGCAGCTTCAGGACTAAGAGGATAGGAGGAGGATGCTTTTCATGAAGATCTCTCGACGGAGTTTCTTGAAGCTGGCCGGAGGAGCGACAGCAACTGCAACCCTAACCGGCCTGAACGTCAAATCTGCCTCGGCAGCAAGGCCTCGTGAACCGATCCGGGTTCACTACGCCAAGGAGATTCCGACCATCTGCCCCTTCTGCTCCGTGGGGTGCGGAATCATATGCCATGTGCAGGACGGGAAACTGGTCAACACCGAAGGCGATGCTGATCATCCCATCAACGAGGGCACCCTGTGCAGCAAGGGAAGCGGACTCATTAACATGGCTTATATTTACAATGATCGGGGCGAGTTGGAGCCGAATCCCCAGAGACTGACCAAGGTCCTCTATCGTGCTCCCCATTCCGACAAGTGGGAAGAGAAGGACTGGGACTGGACCCTGGCTACGATCGCCCAGCGGATCAAGGAAACCCGAGATGCTACCTTTGAGAAGACCGACGCAAACGGTGTGACCGTGAATCGCACCACGGCGCTGGCCCACCTGGGAAGCGCGATGTGCAACAACGAGGAGAACTACCTGTTCCACAAGTACTCCAGGGCGCTGGGCATGATCAATATTGACCACTGCGCACGTCTGTGACACTCCTCCACCGTCGCCGGTCTTGGCGGCACTTTCGGCAGGGGAGCAATGACCAACCACTGGATCGATTACCAGCACTCTGATGTGTTTATGAACATCGGTCTGAACACTGCAGAGAACCATCCCGTTTCCATGAAGTGGATTCAGAAGGCCAAGGACAATGGAGCGAAGCTGATCTGCGTCGACCCGCGGTTCACGCGGACGGCAGCCGTATCGGATGTGTATGCTCCGCTTCGTCCCGGCACAAACATCGCCTTTCTTTCCGGGCTGATCAACTACGCTTTGCAGAGCAGGCTTTACCACGAGGAATACGTCCGGCATTACACCAATGCTACCTACCTCGTAGACCCGGGCTATTCTTTCTCGGACGGTCTGTTCTCAGGCGCAGAGCACCAGGCCGATGGGCAGGTTCAGTATGACAGGGCCACCTGGTCCTACCAGCGGGATGAAGAGGGCAACATCCTCACAGATGAGACGCTCCGGAATCCCAGGTGTGTATTCAACTTGATGAAAGAGCACTACTCCAGGTACGACCTTAATACCGTCAGCGAGATCACCGGATGTCCCGTTAGCAAGCTGCGGGAAGTCGCCGACCTGTTCTGCGGAACGGGACGCCCCGAGAGGGTTGGCAACATCATGTACGCGATGGGTATCACCCAGTTCACCCACGGTGCTCAGAACGTCCGGTCTATCGCCATGCTGCAGCTGCTCCTTGGTAATATGGGCCGGCCCGGCGGTGGCGTCAACGCCCAGAGGGGTCAGTCCAACGTTCAGGGCTCCACCGACATGGCCATGCTGTTCCATATCATCCCTGGTTACATGCCCGTCCCCAGGGCCCACCTGCACCCGACCCTGGGAGACTACTTCGATAGAGAAGTTCCAGGCTCGGGCTTCCTGGTGAACAGGCCCAAGCACCTCGTGAGCATGCTCAAGGCGTTCTGGGGCGACAGTGCTACCCGGGAGAACGATTTCCGCTACGATTATCTGCCCAAAATGGACGACAAGGACCGTTCCCACATCGGTATGTATCACGAAATGG
>PXCI01000211.1 GCA_003566675.1 Clostridia bacterium | reverse complement strand
GCCTGGCGGCTTTTTTTTTACGGGGTGGAGGGGGCGGGAACGCGGTATGGTTACGCTGATGGTTGCAAACGTACGTGCAGATTCGGCAGGAAATCACAACGCAGCGAGGGCTTCATTCCACCGATATACCATCCCCGTCCAGCCGCTACCGTCGTAGCCCTATGACCAAAGCACGGCAATTCGGCAACATTTTACGATCAGAATTCGGTCGGGAGGGGCGAAACCCTACGAGGACAATTCGGCAGAAAACACGATCAAAATTTGGCTCGCAACACTTACGGCTGGTGGTTAGCCTCTACCGTCCCCGCTATCGCGGGGTGGGTTTCCCCCGAATGGTTTCTCCTATCGTTTACCTCCGATAAGATCCTCCTTTCATGGACTTAGCTTGGCGCAAACGAGACTTGACCCCTATTCCCTACCTATTCCCTGGCCCACCCCGTTCGCCTTCATGGCACGGATTACGTCCGGCGCATTCGTCAGGTTGTGCCTGTCGGCTTCATGGCAATTCGACCAGTACCCTGTAGTACTTTCTGTTTTCGGAAGGCATCGGGTCTATCAAAGGCCCTGCTCCTCCCGGAACGGCGACTTGGTCGTCGACATCAAACCAGTCCGCGAGGTTGGATGAGTGCTGCAGGGTGTAGACCCTTTCGTCTGAGCTCGGATTAACTGTAATGAGCAATGGCGGGCCGTAATCCATTGCGACTATGGAAAACCGCGAATCTGTCTTGGTAGGATCAAGGTCGGCAACATAGTGCTCCAAGATGGTGATGTCCTTGCCCTCCGGTATGGTATGGTCAGCCGATCCGTCCGTAGGCAGATTGTATTTCTCCAGCCAACTGTGAGGAATGCCGCTGGCTGTTACAGGCGGTGCGGCTACGGCCTCCAATACTAAGCCGCTGTCTCCATGCACAGCCCAGTCGCCGTCCCAGTCGCTCTGGTCCTCAACACTGAAGACTTCTGTCGAGAAATTATGCAGGTCTCCGTCGAACACGTTGAAGGTCTCGCCTTCGGCGATCGCGTGTCCATCGGCGCCGACGATGCGGATGGTGACAGTGCCGTGGGAGGGCAGGTGTAGATTTGGCCCGATTATTCGGGAGTACCCATCAGCTTCCAAGGCGCTGAAGACTTCGAACTCCATAATGGCGCCATCTTCTATTTCCACCCCGTCAAGGAAGGTTATTGCAGAGTTGGCGCCGCGTTCAGGCGCCAGCGTTCCGCGCGCGCTGACGGGGCCGCCGATCGTTCCCTGGCCGCGCAGGCTGCCGGTTTCCCACACGGTAATTCCCGACATGCCTTGCGCATAGACGTTGCCGCCATCTTCAAGTCGAAGTTTGCCGCTGCCGCGGCTACCCTGTGTTGTTCCTCCGATATAGAGGTTGCCGCGATTGTTCCATAGGGTATCTGCGCCGACGACGGATACGGTTCCCTCGGAATCAAGACTTATGCTTATGTGACCATTTTCATTATTCACCTCGGCACCGTCTCGAATAACCATCAATCCCGACCCCTGCTGACCGATTCGAATATCAGCACTACTGTTCCACCGCGAGTTCTCACCGGCGACAAGCACCGTGCCATTGCCGTCGCTGTGAACACCTATATGGCCGGCCGTGTTCGAAACGACGCCGCCTGCCGTGATGTTGAGAGCCCCGCTCCCCAGCTCCCCAACATGAAGGGCTCCATCTATGTCCCAGATAGAGTCTGCGCCCGAGACGCTGACCTCTCCTTCGGCCGCGCTGCCGTTTACGGCTATATAAGTCGAGCCGATGCTGGTTACAGATGCCCCGCCCGAAATGCTCAGAGAGCCCTTGCCGATGTTTCCAACCTGGAGCCAGGCACTGTTTCTCCAGGCCGAACCCTGCCCTTTGACCTCGACCGAACCCTCCGCGTCCGCGCCGTTGCCGATCCTCGCATAGGTGTTGTGCACCTCGGCGCCATCAATGATCTTCAGCACACCATTGCCTGCACCGGCGATCAGAAGATCGACTCTGTTTTCCCACGTCGAACCGGCCCCGGCAACCGTAACCGTCCCGGATGAACCGCTGTTTACGCCGACGCTACCCGATGTGTTGGCAACGGAACCTCCGTTCTCAATGGTCATGGTGCCCGCCCCCGAAGCCCCTACATGAACAGCACCATCAATGTCCCAACCTGAATCTTCGCCGGTGACCATTGCGCTCCCTTCCGATCCGGATCCATCCCCGACCACACAGCCCAAGCGGTTGCTGACGCTGCCTCCATCGCTTATGATCAATTTGCCGACACCTCCCTGTTGAGAAGGAGTCGCGCCAAGCGAGGTTTGTCCATCGTTGAGCCACCGGGATCCGCTGCCAGTAACCGTTATCAGACCTTCGCCGCCCTCGTTGCAGCCAAGCCTGGCATCCCGTGTGGCGAGACTGCCTCCATCCTTGACCTTGATCACACATCGGCCCCGCTCTCCGGCATATAAGGAGGAATCCGTCGTCCAACGCGCGTCTTCCCCTGCAATGACGATATCCGCTTCCGAATCTGCATATCGGCCGACGTACGAAATGAAGCTTTGCACGCTGCCCCCGTCTTCAATACGCAGCTCCGCCACGCCGCTTCCAGCTAGTGTGAAGGTGCTGTTAGACCACTTTGAATCAGTGCCGGATACTAGTACAGAACCACTCGCACCGCCTTGCAGGCCGATAGAGCTGCCGTCGCTGATGACCTCGCCGCCGTCCGCGACCGTCATGTTGCCGCTACCCTCAAAGCCGACCCAAAGTCCAGCATGATCCCAGGTTGCACCTTCTCCGGTTATTTCCACTGTTCCTACGGAACCTTCTTCGTACCCGATATACGCCGCTGCGCCAGAAACCCGGCCTCCGTCTTTAATGGAAAGCAATGCTTCCCCCTCGTGGCCTACGTACAAGGTCGAGTTTGTCCATTCAGAGCCGGCACCCGTGACGGTAGCCACTCCCTCCGATCCACTTTGTCGGCCGACATAGCCAAGGTAGTTCTGCACGGCGCCTCCGTCCTCAATCGTCAACGAACCGAAGCCATGATTGCCGACCTCCAGACCGAAACCTGTAAATCCGAGGGTGTGATTGACCCAGATCGAACCGTTCCCGCTGACCTCGACCTGGCCGTGCGATCCCGCTTCCTGGCCAATGGTGCCGATAAAATTATCCACCCTTCCGCCATCCTCTATCCGCATCGTGCCGCTGCCCCTGTTGCCGACGTAAAGCGTGCTGTGATAGCGCCCCCATGCTATATCCCAGTGCGCGTTTTCGCCTGTGACTTCAACCGTTCCTTCCGAACCCGGCTGGTCGCCGATGAAGGCGTAGGTGTTGACCACCCTGCCGCCCTGCACGATCCGCAGTGTGCCGCGACCGTTCTTGCCGACGAACAGGTCCGTCCGGTCTCCGTGTTCCCGGACGTTATGCCAAATCGAGTCGGCCCCCACCACGTTCACTACGCCGTCGCTGGCAGCATGAAAGCCGATATACCCGTCCTGATTGATCACCTGGCCGCCACGTTCGACGGTCAGTGTTGCTTCGCCATGATTGCCCACATACAGGTTCTCCCGATTCGTCCAGACTGCGTCGTCTCCGCGGACGGTGGCCTCGCCCGACGACTGTTCGCGATCGCCGATCATCCCGTAACGGCTGTCGACCTGCCCATCCAGAATGAACACCTGGCCTTCGCCGTCGCGTCCCACGCTCAGTTCATCGGAGATCGCGAAGGTAGAATCACTGGAGACTCGCAAGATGCCGCTACCGCTGCCCTCGAAGCCAAGCACCACGCTGGCGCTTTCGGCCCGGGCTTGGTCCTGCACCCGCACCGCGCCCTCGCCGGCCACCCCGACTTGCAATTCGGATTCATTGAGCCATTTCGTATCCAAGTTATGAACTCGAACACTCCCCTTGGAACCCGGCTCAACGCCCACCCGTCCACTCTCACTTTCCAGACTGCTGCCGGAGAATAATTGCAGCAGTCCCTCGCCGCCAAAGCCGACATCGACCCGCCCGTCACGGACATCCCATAGCGAACCGGCATTTCGGATCAGGATCGAGCCGTAGCTACCGGGAT
>PXCI01000364.1 GCA_003566675.1 Clostridia bacterium | reverse complement strand
CCGAGCACTACGGGGGCGAACCGCCGATGACGGTGGGGCGGACCAGTGCCCTGGCTCTCAGGGGAAGTGCCGAGGGAGCGATCCTGGTTGCGCCTTTCACCTGCATGCCTGGTTCCGTGGTGGAGGCCCAGATGAGTGTGCTCCGTCGGGATCTGAACATCCCCATGGTGGCGACCTACTACGACGGGAAGGACAATCCCAGCCGCGAGGAGCTGATCCAGGGCCTGGTCTTTCAGGCGAAGCAGCGCCTCGATACGGCCGAATCTCTACCGGAGAGCGCGGGTTGAGGCAGATAACCAAAATATCAGGGGGCTCCGGCTTAGGCCAGGGCCCCCTGCTGTTGGCGGTCAGGTGGAGTCCGGTACGTTGGGGTCGCGCTCACTGCGGCGCAGCGACGGATCAGGGCTACGGAGCAGACCCGTCCTATCGGCAGTCGAAGAGCATGCCAGCCAGTCGCGTGTCCACTCGCTCACCCAACCCGCCCTGCCACCGTCAGGATGACCCCTTGCACCCATGGGTCTCATTTACTCTGAGCAAGCTGCCCCAGCTGAGATCGGGTCGCTCCGGCAATACCCAGAGGGCATCGGGAGTAGGGACCTCTCCGCATTTGATAGACTCTGCGAGTTATCGGTGTTAGGTGTGCCGCACCAGCGCCTGCAGGTCCTCGTCCTTGACCTTTTTCAACAGGAGCTTCCAGTGTTCAGGCAGGTACCGTCTGCCTTGCTGATCGCTCTCGAACAAGTGCCTGCGTACCTCTTTCGCATCCTTGCACACCCGATCAAAGATGATCTCCCTGCCGCGCCTTTCCCGGATCTGGTAAGGTCCACCAGGTTTCTGCCGAAGAATCTCCATACCCACGCCTCTAACCGTTTGATTGACAAGTATTTTCCACTTCATTAAGGCTCCTCCTCGCATAACCTTATTATTCTAACCGCATTTTTTAGAGACCTCGCCACGCCTGGACAGTCCGCAAACGAACGTCCACAGGCTCAGTGGCAAGACTGCCCTTGAGGATCACACCATGCCTTCCCATCACACTTCGCCGCGGTACGTTCCTGGCCTCGTTCTCCTGGATCGTCCGGGAGGCGACACGCATCTTCCCGGTATTTGTCGAGAAGCCTGCGGGCTGTGGCAGAAGCAGTCGAAATTCTTTTCACTCTTATCATCTTCGCTGAATCGACGAGCATTCCTGCCATGGTGTGCCGGTGTTGCTTCGATTTGCACCATCGTGAGTACTCCAACATTGGCTCAGCAAGGGGGATCCAGATGAATTCTCGGTACTGCGCTCTCAGCTCGAAACCACGCCGGTTCCGATCAGAAACCGGATCCTGCGTTCTGGGACGGGTGCATGAAGGCATTTGCTGCAGCGTCGGAGCCATGCAAGGTAGTTCGTGGGGCTACCTCGCTCGTGGTGCAAGGGAGACAGGGGTTGTAGGAGGGACGGTGCTCGCAGGAGACGATTGACCACAGCTTGATTTCAGTGCTAGAATTTGCATAAGACTACTAGAGATTTCCCCGTCGCGCCATGATCAGTAAGGGGGTCCTTTCTTGCGCCATTTCGAGTCTCCAGTTCGGTATGTCCTGGCTTTTTTGCTGATCCTCAGCCTCAGCTTCTATCTGTCCCAATCTCCGGCCAGGGCCTCCGGGCTGGAGGATCTTGCCCCTGCTGAGCGCGAGGCACTCTCTGAACTTTTCCACGCCATGCTCATCGTCGAAGGGTCCAGGGAACGCATGGAAGAATTGGACGAGCAGATCTCTGATCTTGAGGCAGAGATCGTCCGGCTGCAGGATACGATACTCGAAAGTGAGGACAGGTATCTTGAGGCCCGTTCCCGAACCGTCACCTCCCTACGCTGGATCAACCGACTGGGGCCCGCCTCTTACCTCGAGATTCTTTTTGGGGCCACGTCCCTGAGGGACTTTCTCAGAAAGACCGAGATTATGGCCGGTGCCGCCCGGGGTGCCGTAACCGCCCTCGCGGACATCCAGAGGGAGAAGCAGTCCCTGGATGTGTTGCATATGCAGATCGAAACCCTCGCCGCGGAGGTGGAAGTTCTCGATGCAGAGAGGGAACCCCTCGCGATGGCCGAGGCGGATCTACAGCAGCACAAGATGCAGATGGCGGAGGTTTTCGGCGCGCAGTGGGATTCGCTCCACGCTGAACTCTCCTCATTGAAGAACCTCTGGGAAGGTGATATCCTACCTTATCTGGAGACGCTTCCCCGCACCCTTTCCAGGTTGGCGGACGATGGCGTGCCGCCTGAGGACATCACCATCATCCCCTCCCTTTTCAGTTTCAAGGCCATCATACCCGCGTCAAGTCTCAATGTCATGATGGACGCTGAACCCGGGCTGAGGGGCGCAGCCTTCCGCTTTGCCCCGGGTGAGGCGCACCTGATCATTGACGAGCTGCAGATGGTTATCAGGGGATCGCTGTCCATCGACGAGAGTGGGCTGGTGGTCTATCATGTGTCCGCGCTTGAAATCGCGGGCCTACCTATCCGTGACAGATTTGCCCTCAGCCTGCTCGAGGAACTATCTCTCAATCTCGGTCCTTCGCTGCAGGGAATGAGCCCAAGGAGCCTGAATGTTGGTGAAGGTGTGCTGGAACTGGTGGTGACGCTCTTTTCGTGAGAGGTAGGAGGGGACCGGAATGATCGAGGCATCAGGCCTGGGAAAGGTTTACTCAAATGGCACGGTTGCACTGAGGGATTTCAACCTGAGGGTCGACCGTAATGAGATGCTCTTCATCCGGGGACAGAGCGGTGCGGGCAAGACCACACTGTTCAAACTGATGATGGGCATGGAGAGTCCCTCGTCTGGAACCCTTCGTGTTGATGACTGCGTCATGGGCGAGTGTGGAGCCCGATCGTTGCGCAACCTTCGGAGGAATATGGGTGTGATCTTCCAGGACTTTCGCCTCATAAAGGGCCGGACCGCCCGGGAGAACGTGGAGCTTGGCATGCGTGTGCTGGGTGTGTCCGGAGCCGAGGTCCGCCGCCGCGCGGAGGAGTATCTGGACAGGTTGGGCCTGGCTGACCGCGTTGGGTCCCAGGTGGATTCCCTGTCTTGGGGGGAGCAGCAGCGCCTGGTCGTGGCCAGGGCCCTGTCCCGGCGCCCCCAGATCATCTTAGCCGATGAACCCACCGGGAATCTCGACGAGGAGCTGTCAACCCGGGTCATGGATCTTCTGCTTGCGGCCCGGGACAGGGGCGCGACGGTGCTCGTGGCCACCCACTCCCCGGAGACCCTTCGGCAGACCCCCCACCGGGTAATCACACTCAGCAACGGCCGCCTCGTCGGGGACGTCCCCGCAGATTCGGGAAGGGGGAGTCACAGGTGAGGATGCCGGACGTTGGTTTCTTTGTCAGGGAGGCCTTTAAGGGCCTCCGGCTCCATCTCACAGCAAACATCATTTCCGTATTATGTATTGCCCTGGCCTTTCTCAGCCTCAGCTTCCTGGTGGGCGGGTGGTCGAACATGGAATACATCCTGGAGGTGGCCCGTGCTGAGGCGGAGATTGTACTGTATCTCACCGAGGAGAGCTCCATCGAGGAAGCGGAGGCCGTCTCGGAAGTTCTCATGTCGCAGGAAGGTGTTCTGAACACCCGGATTGTTACGGCCGAGGAGTCGCTGGAGAGAATTCAATCCCTCATCGGCCCCGGCCTGGACATCATGGAGGTCCTGGAGGGCTACAATCCTTTCACCCCTTCGGTCGAGGTGGGTGTGGAGCCCGAGGTTGTCGTCGAGGTTGCCGCCGCCGCCCGAGCCTTGCCGGGGGTGGACGCCGTCCGTGACAACGAGGAGATCCTGGGGCCCCTCGCCAACCTGACCCAAACCGTGCGCTGGATGGGGATGGTCACCACCCTGGCTGTGGCTCTGATCAGTCTCGCACTGGTCTCTCATATCGTCCGGCTGGGTATCGCAGCCAGGCGGGAGGAGATGCGCACCCTCCGGCTCATGGGGGCATCGGAGTGGTTCGTCTCGTTGCCCTTCGTTCTCGAGGGGGCCATCCTGGGTGGGCTGGGAGCGGTGGCTTCGCTCCTGGCTATAACTGCTGCTGGGCCCGGAATCTACCGACTCGTGCATACATCCCTTCCCTTTATGCCATTGGTGGCGTGGGAGAGTCTCTTTATGCTTCTGGTCTCGATCGTCCTGACCCTCGGTTTCGTGGCAGGAATCCTGGGCGGTTTGATCTCGCTGCGCGCCTAGTTCCAGGCCGCTCGGTACATCCTGACAGGTTCAGGTTTGCTCAGAGAGATGAGGACGTCAACATAGAAGCAGAGTTCTAGCCAAATAGGGTGAACAGGAGGTGCGGAGGGAGTGGATCTTGCTCGTCCGTGCTGGTTCTGCGAGAAGAACCCACTGGACGATGAAGCGTCTTTGCCGGTGGATATGTACTATGTCACGAACGTAGAATACAATCCAAACTTTGACGTGAGTAAAAGGACGACGTATCGAACTGCGAAGGCGATGGTGCCGCGCTGCATGCACTGCCGGTCGGTGCACGAGCATGAAAGCAGTTTAGGGTGTGGTGGTAGCGCGATTGGTGGCGTTATCGGTATCATCGGGGGCATTGCTTATCAAGTAGCCTTCATGACAGGCGAGCCCGGATCTATCGACTTGACCCCAGCTGTACTGGGTGGAGCCATCGGCGCGGGCATTGGCACGGGTATTTCCTATCTTGTCGGTCTCATTCAGCGCCCATCTGGAGTAAAACCAGGAGGCGCCAGGCATGATCATCCTGATGTCAAGAGGATGATCAGCCGGGGTTGGCTTCCTGGTGAAAGTCCATAATACAAGAGCAATATTGGAATCTGGCGCTGTAGGCAGTTTATCGAGCGTTGACTGATGGGCTTGTGTTCTGGTGCGAGTAAGTGACATGACGGTGTTTGCATCAACTTTCTCACGTCTCTGCATGTGTGGGTAAACAGGTGTGCTCAGAAGGGGGAGCTATCAGTCGGTGGACCTAAATTCGTTGGGGCTGTCCTTTCATCAAATGCAGAGGGGACACGAACAGGCTGTGGCTGAACTGATCTAACGCACGTTCATGACTGCTGTGGCTCCCGGTTATCCACCGGAGGGCGTCGAGGCGTTCTTGAAGTATGCGGCCCCGGGTGCGCTGCTACACCGTTCAGAAGGGCCCAAACACAGGACTCTCGTGGCCGTTGATGGTGACAGGGTGATCGGTGTCGTTGAACTCAGAGAGGACCGGCACATTTCGTTGATGTTCGTGGATCCGCTTTACCAGGGGCGGGGACTGGGGCGACAGCTGTTGCACCGCGTCCTTTGCGAGCGGCAGGAGACGCAGGTGGTCGAGATTACGGTCAACGCGTCTCCGAACGCAGTGTCGGCCTATCGCCGGATGGGATTTCGACCGACAGAGCACCCGAGAGAAAAAGATGGCATTTTGTATGTTCCGATGGTTGTGCCGCTGTTGGATGTGTCGGGATGTGGCCCATCGTAACGCTGCGATCCCCGCCACGGTTCGCAGACTCGCACCACAATCGCCTCGTTTGTCCTGGCTCTGTCTGAAGGACCCAGGACAGGGAAACGAAGCCACCAGACCAGCTAAATTCGCTTAGCCACCAGGTAGGGCTTTGGATTGCATGACGTCCAAATCGCTAGGCGATGCCCTGGTTTACTCTGTCCCGATTTCGAACGGGATATATTGTTTCTGGTCTGGGCTGTACACATAGATGGTGTTCCCATCTTCACTTTGGTAGATATCAGCCTGAAGGAAATCATCCGAGAAACCAATGGCTTCCCAGTTCTCATCGGGAGGTGTTGTAGGTGAGGAGATCTTCTCAATTTGACCGATAACCTCGCACGTATCAGGGATCGTGCTCACATTGCCCGTTGGTGAAAGCCAGTAGATCTCATCATCCACCATGATAGCCGGTTTATACTCGCCAATCTCTGGTGCCGTATCATCATTGGCATTGCACCCTACGAGTGTCGTGGCTAGCAACACACATGCCAGAAGAATCGGCAGCCTTCGCTTCATCATGTTTCGTCACTCCTTACTCAAGAGCAAAAAGTCCAGGTAGATTCTAGTTATTTTCCTTGATCGAAGTAAGCGTAATCCGCCGCACCCGTTTTGTCAACGGCCGCCTGGCAGCGCCAGCAATTAGGCGATTAGGGGTCGCAAGTAGCGGAGTTTCAATGACCCAATCATTGTGGGAGCCTACCCCTGACCAGGCGGCAGATCGTGCTGGGTCGCGCCGATTGTTTTCGTTACTGTAGTTAGTGGAACGCAAGTCCCAGGACGGTGCCCAGAGGTGCGACTCCCCGGAGGCAGCCGTCTTATTCTCTTAGATCGATGCACCAGGGCAAGCAGGATACAGGGGGTTCTTCGAGAAGTGAAAAACGAATCCCTGGTGCGGTTCAATAATTGAGGTTGCAGTCCGTGCGCCAGAATCCTGGCAGGGTGAAATGGTGCCGATCGAAAGCGCTGGAGTGAATCGGACGGCAGGGATAGGTTAGCTGGCCAGGGAAGTAGGAGCGCAACAGCGGCTCGTTTCGGCGTGTTTTGTCAATTAGAGGGGAGTTGGCAGCATGAGTGAGGAGAGATCCGGTGCCAATAGACACGGATCCATGACGGAGTATTTGAATGGGTTTCCTATCGTGCGCGAAGGCCTGGCCTTTTTGGGAAGCTGCGAGGACGAGTTTGTTTATCTTATTGCGAGTATCACGGAGATTCCAGCACCCAGTCACGACGAGTTCGAACGGGGAGAGTTTGTCAGGGAGAAGATGGAGGAATTTGGGTTCCCGGTAACAAAGACCGACTGCGTTGGTAATGTCCTGGGACTGTTGCCTGGCGAAGATCCCAGCCGGGTGATTGTCAGTATGGCGCATATGGACACGGTGTTCTCCCGGGACGTCGATGTTTCTGTGACCCGAAACGGCAACAGGCTTGAGGGGCCTGGGGTGAGCGACAATTCGGCATCGGTGGCCTGCATGCTTCTTCTCGGAAAGGTCCTGGCTGAGCACCTTCCCCTGCCGCATCCGGTTCTTCTGATCGGCAATGTGGGTGAAGAGGGCCTTGGTGATCTCAAGGGTGCTCGCTACTTCTGCGATAACGTGGAGAAGTATGATTTCGATGGCTTCCGGTTGAACCCCGACAACCTGGTTTTCCTCAACATCGATGGAGGCTGGGGGAATCTGACCCATGCAGGGGTCGGAAGCCGTCGCCTTCGAATTGAGTTTGAGGGTGAGGGCGGACACAGCTGGGGCGCTTTCGGCTGTAGCAGTGCCATTCATGGATTGGGTTCGGCTATTGGCAATATCGCTCGCATTGAGGTCCCCAGTGAGCCGAGGACGACTTACAACGTCGGTGTCATATCCGGGGGCATATCTGTCAATTCCATCGCCCAGAAGGCCGAGATGCTACTGGACATGCGTTCCGTTGACCAGCAAGCACTCACTCAGCTTGAGCAGAAGGTCGTTGAGAGCCTGGACTGTGCAGCTCGAGATACGAGTACTCGATATACCACAACCGTTGTCGGTGACCGTCCAACAGGCAGAATCTCCGAGAAATCCGAGTTGGTCCAGGGCCTGCTGCGTCTGGGTCGCGAGCAGGGATGCGCGCTACAGCTCCGGTCGGGAAGTACGGACTCCAACATCCCACTTGCCAGGGGCTGGCCGGCAGTGACGATGGGGTTCAAGAGGTCGGAAAACGGCCACCGGGTGAGTGAGTTTCTCTACATTGATTCCCTGGTACCCGGCATAAAATTCGCCCTGCTGTGTTTTGGCGGGTTGCTCTATGACCTGTATTGAAGGGGTTGATGCGACATCCTCGTGACATGTGGATAGCCGAGCGCACCCCTTTTGTGGCGGGGCAGGGCTACTGGGTGGCTTCCGGGCACCCGTGGTGATAGCGATAGACAGCCACACATGACGAGGCGCGGCCGACCGACCAATTGCAACGGCGACGGACAGCTGCTCTGGGGGGAGCTGCCCGTCGCCCTTCCGTAGGCTTGTCGGTCATAAGAACGCAGCTATGTTCCGCACAGATGCAAAATGGTTTCTGCCAGCACCTCTGCTCCCTCGATCATACTGGACATGAGCACGTATTCGACAGAGGCGTGGGCACCTGCTCCATCCGGTCCGAAGATCACCGTGGGAATGCCGGCTTCACCGAGAAGGGCTGAGTCAAGCCACCCACTGGATCCAGCGTACTCGGGTTTTGTCCCGGTGACCTTCTCTAAGGATCTGCCAAGGGCCCGGACGATGGGATCAGAGGACTCAACTTCGTAGGCGTCGCGGGTGAAGTCAACCGCAATCTTGTACTGGAATTTGGGATCCGCATCCCTGAGCCTCGAGCAGATTTGATCCAGCTCCTGCGCAATTCCGGCCGGGTCCTCTCCAGGGAGGGTCCGACGTTCCAGCTGGAGCTTGCAGTGGTCTGGGTAGGTACTCAGTTCCCTCCCTCCCTCTATGAGAGAGGCATGGATGGATGGCTTCCCAACCAGGGGGTGTCCATCGGCTCTGAGGTAATGCGCGCCCAGGTTCTCCAACTCAACTAGAAGCCGCCCCATTTTTGCGATCGCGTCCACACCTTCTTCATAGTTGCTTCCGTGAGCTGCACGACCAGAAATCTCCACGGTTGCCCAGGCAAATCCCTTGTGGGCCAGGTGCAGTTTAAGGGCGGTGGGTTCCATCACCACCGCGGCGTCCGCTTCATATCGACTCACAACGTCTTCGGTGCCGGCACTGGCATACTCCTCGTCCACAACGCCGGTGAACAGAACCGAGCGCCTGAGTGTTCTCCCTGAACGCTTTACTGCATCCAGGGCCAGAAGCCCCATGACCAGGCCCCCTTTCATGTCCAGGCTGCCGCGCCCGTATACCCTATCCCCTTCGAACCTGGGTTTCAGGGCGTCTCCTTCCATTGCAACTGTGCCCACGGTGTCCAGGTGGCCGTTGAGCATGAGGCCGTGCCGCAAGGCAAAGGGATCGCAGCCCCCCTCAGCCGAAGGAGGCAGGACCCCAATAACGTTGGGACGCCCTTCTGCAACGCGATCGAGGCGGCCCGGGATCCCCACTGATTCCAGGTGCCTGAGGATGTGTTCGGCTGCAGCCTGCTCGCCCGCACCTCTAGGCACAAGTGAGGGGTTTACGGAATCAATGGCTATGAGTTCTCCCACCAGCTGTTGAGCCTTACGTGGATTGATTTCGATCATGTTCACCATCTCCCTTTCGGTTCCTATTCCCTGCGACATGCTCTGGACCCTTTGAACCATTTCGAGTTCATCCGGAATCCACGGTGGACAGAGTTGTGTATTGAGCCCCAAACCAGACGCAACAGGAGGACCCATCTTGTTCATCTCGAATTCCTTTCCCAATAGGGGTCTGAGAGTGGCTATAGGCTTGCAAATACACCCCATGGGTGAAGATGATTGGCGCGAGGTGCGTGCCATCTACCGGGAGGGCATCCGAACGGGCAATGCCACGTTTGAAGAGGACGTATCTGAGTGGGAACAATGGCACTCGCGACACCTCCCCTCCTGTGCTTTGGTGGCCGGGAAAGGAAAGGACATGTTGGGCTGGGCTGCGTTAAGCCCGGTTTCAACTCGCAAGGTGTACAGGGGCGTGGCAGAAGTTAGTGTCTACGTACGTCGAGATGTCCAGGGACAGGGCATTGGAACCGCATTGATCAGGGAACTGATCGATTGTTCGGAAGACGCGGGCATCTGGGCCCTGCAGGCTGGCGTCTTCCCCGAAAACCGCGCTAGCCTATCACTGCTCGAGAAGTGCGGTTTTCGTCGAGTGGGACGGCGGGAACGCCTCGGGCAGTTGCATGGTGCCTGGCGTGATGTTGTTTTGCTCGAACGAAGGAGTCCCAAGGTGACATAGAAGATGTTTCCACCGGGAGTGAAATCCTGCGTGGGTAAGATGCCCGGAGACGGATCACCAACAGAGTTAGACATGCTGAAGTCTGGAGCACTGCGTGGGGAGAGAGGGAAAACCATGAACCGAGATGAGTTCCTCGCCCAGGATTGCGTGGCAGCCTTCGCGGACTGGATCCGATCCAGGCTCGATGTGGCTGGCTCATTTGTGCACAGTTACATTGATCGGCGCTCAGGAACCGGGTGGGAGTGCGACTGCCTGCTTGGGGCATCTGAGACATACAGGTGGAGTTTCCGGTACCGAGACCCCAAGACGAACGCCTGGGTAGCTGGGACGTCTCTTGATGAGACGGTGATGGCACTGTCCCGGTTGAGGGATGGCTTGCGAGCCAGTATTGAAAACAAAGATGCAGGGATGTGCTTGAGGTGCTGCAGTGCCGTATTGGCATGGGGAGGCGTGGCCTTTCGTAATCGCAACACCCTCGAGGGAATGGGGGATGGCATTGTCCTTTACTTGATGGGGGCAAAGGAGATGTTGAACATTGGGACGTATTGCACATCCTCTGGTCTGGTCCTCAAGATGAACTCAGGGTTTTCCAAGATCTATTCCCTACTGGTCGATGATTTCATCATGTACGATAGCCGTGTGGCGGCGGCCCTCTGCCTGTTGGTCCGCAGGTTCTGCGAGGAGAAAGGTCTGAATGAGGTCCCTGGGTCTCTCACATTCCATATCCCAGCTGCTCGTTCCCCAAATCGTGACCCGAGTCGAGGGATCTACCGATTCTCACCCGCGTATACTCCCAAAAACCATCTGGACAGCAACATGAAGGCCAACTGGTTGCTGGCAGCCGTGCTGAGTAAAGGGAGTTCCAGGTTTGATCAGATCGCCGGTGGGCTACGTCTCACATCGCTGCAGTCTGCGCTCTTCATGATTGGATATGATGTCGAAGGTCTGGAGTTTTGCTAGGACAGCATGTGTTGTCGGGTGAAGCGATGTAACAGGATACTCATGTTCCTTTGCTTTCTTGTGCATGCTGTCCGAGCGCTATCGCTGCGAGGATCCCGCAGACTGTTCTGGGCGGGGATTCCGCCAGCAGGGATGTGTCTTCATTTTCCTCGTCTCAGCCCGGTGGCCGGTTCCATACACTGCATGCTCACCGGGATCCCCTCGTAGCCCCAGAGTCCAGCCCTCGTGAGCGTGTCCTATCAATGACGGATGCTAATGCCTTACGTGTCTGGAGCGCATTCAACCGGAAGGATTGGACCCATTCATTCGCGAAAAGCATAAAGGCGCCGTGATGGTTGTCAGGTACCGGGGGGTTCGCCCCTGTGCCTTTTCGCAGCAGATCTGGCGTGCGATCAGGCTGCTATGGGTGGCGACGAGCCGGTTAGCAACAGTTGAGAGAGGAGAGAGTACAGGTGCCCTTTCTGATCACAGATGAACAGGTAGCTTCGGTGCTCACCTGGGACCTCAGCCTGGATGCGGCCCGCGAGACATTTCGGGAGCAGGCTGCAGGACGGGTGGTGTTGACGGACCCCAGGGTGAGGAGACTGTTATTTTCCGATACTGGAAGAGGGTACCGTCTCAAGGGGGCTGCCCTGACGGGTATAGGCGTGGCCGGTTTGCGTGCCAGCAGGACCGTGATTTTGAACAGTTGGCCTGACATGGGTTTTCTCGGTGTGGTGGAGGAGAGAACTGCCTATGCTCACAGGGTGGGTGCGGTGACGGCGGTTGCCCTTGAGTCCCTGGGGCGCGAAGGATTCGATTCAGTGTGCATGTTTGGCGCCGGGCGCCTGGCGCACAGTTCCCTTGAGGCGTTATCTCACAGGTACTCGCTGGGCCAGGTAACGGTTCTGTCACGCCGGGCTTCCAGTCGGGAGAATCTTGCTTCCCTGTTCCGTGAGCGGGGGTTGAACGTGCGAGCTGGTAGCGACCCGGAGGCGGCAGTGAGATCTGCAGACCTGGTCATCACCATGACCAATGCCGACGAGGTCCTGGTGCGGGATGAATGGGTGACGGAATCCACCGTGGTGGTCTCCACCGGCGGAGGGCAGGAGATTGACTTCGACCTGCTTGAGCGGGCGGGGGGACTGTTTGTGGATGATCTGGAGGGCTGTTTAGAATCCGGTGACCTCTGCCGGGCCCGTGAGGAGGGGCGTTACCGGCCCGAGTGGGTTCATGGTACGTTGGCCAGGCTGCTCGCCGAACCCCAGGCCCACAGCTGGAGGGGGCCGACGATCTTTATTCCAAGGGGCATGGCAGTCATGGATATCATGCAGGCCCACAGGGTGGTACAGCAGATTCGCTGACCGGACCTGGGAGGATGGCCCTTTGCAGGAGGTATCTGCCGTTCCCATGGAGAAATCCCTTCGTGGTACTGGCGATTAGACTGCGATTGCGTTGGAACATGGCGTATTGTGCGGGTGTTCAGCGCCGATGACGACCTGGTCATCCCCAGCGAGAGGTAAGTCACGGTGTTGATAGGGTTTGGAAGGAGTTGATGGACCATAGCCCGGAGACGGAAGGAACGGCCGACCTTGAAAGTGAATGCAACGTTTGTGCTTGTTGTGCTTCTTGCAGTCAGTATGGTGGCGAATCTGTATCTGATCTCAGAGATGCGTTCCCGCGCCGAGGAATCTGCACGGGCAGAGGGCTTCGCCCTGTATTTTGCTGGTTCAAGGTTGGAGGCAGCTGCGCGGCATCTCGAAAGGGCGCTCGAGACGGAGAGCGAACGGGATGTCAACATGGAACTCATCATGGCAGACGCCGAGATCTTTGCCGCCCACCAATTGATGCAGGTGCTTCGTCTCGATATGCCCGATTCAGAGGTTCATTTCATCTCGGGCCTCTTCGAGGCCATGTTTCGCGGCTTGCGCGAACTGATGGAACGCGAAGATCCGCAGATTATGGAGAACCTTGTGCTCACGACACGGCACACCGGTATGGTGATTCGCGACACCTCGGCAGAGATCCGCGCGGAGGGAACCTCGGGTGGAGTCGCCCGTTCTCTATATGTCCAGATGACACGCAAGATCGAGGAAAGCCTGCAGGAGCAGGACGTGTGGCAGATGATGGTGGGCTATGCTCCGCATCTCGACGATTTGGGCCGGTGAGAGCTTGCAGTGTCTGTGCGTCCGGGTAGCATCCAGGGGGACGAGGTGTGCCTGGGATCGTCAGCCCTTTTCTGGGTTGCGGCTTGCTCCGATTCACTCGCTGCATGTGCCCGCTCGAGGGTGATCAGGACACGTAGCGACGTAACTGTAAATGTTTCACCTATGGGACACGAGGGATGAGCTTGGAAGGTCGAGCTTTCGCGATATACTCGTTGCGTCACCCTCCCGCCAGGGCGGCAGCGGTTTCGCATAGGGACTGCCGCCGAGGTAACTCAGCTGGCGGGCCAGGATGTCAGGCCAATGTCCAGATTGTCACACTACGATCGTATCATGACCAGGAGCATCTTAAACGGTCTGGGCGCCTGCAGCGCATGGGGTACATCTGCTGGCATGATGATGGTCTCGCCTGCGCTCACCCTGTGTGATGAGCCATCGATGTCTATGGATGCTGTGCCATCGAGTACATACACCAGGGCATCGTAGGGGGCGGTGTGTTCGCTTAACCCCTGGTCCTGGGCGAAGGCAAAGAGAGTGACGGTGCCAGTGTCCTTCTTAATGAGCGTTCGGCTGACAACAGAACCTTCCTGATACTGGACCAGTTCCGCCATTGCTGCGGGCTTCGAGTGGAGTTCCTGGCTGCTGTCTTCAGTGCTGTTCATAAACGTTACCTCCTATTCTCAATGTGAAATGATTTCACCAGGCACAGTGAATCTCCTCTTCTTTGAGTTTATCCCAATCTGGCCGTGTGATCACAGCAAACAGGCATGTTGATCAGAAGTGGTCGGTGGCGTGCGACGCAATTTTGGGTCGTGCACCTGTGGCGGTGCCCAGAATACACTGGAGTGAGACAACCAGTTTGTTGAGGAGAGGAGTTGTCATGTGACGTGTCAGAATCTGTTCAGCCCCCCAGAGTTCCAGATTTTTGCCCCCCTCGGTTCAGCGTGAAGTATAGAGTCGGGAGCGGAGAGACCATGTGGGGGATCGCCCGTCTCTTTCAGATCAGCGTAGAGGGCCTCGCTGCAGCCAACCCCCATATTTCTAACCCGGCCCGCATTGTCCCGGGAGATGTCCTCTGCGTACCCGAGCCCGTGCCTCCGCCACCCGATATGCCTGTGCGTAGGCCAGAGGTCTGTCCAGCCGGTTTCAACATCCGTTTTGAGGTCGCGCAAGGGGAGACGATGTGGAGTATTGCCCGGACGTTCGAAGTCAGCCTGTCGGACCTCATCCGTGCCAATCCTCACATCGAAAATCCGGATGTTTTGTTCCCGGGCGATGTTCTTTGCGTACCCTCGTGAAGAGCAGAGACCTGAAAAGCGATGACGTACCTGCCAACTAGAGAGGCCACGCAGAGCCCGCGCTGATCAGACGGACATTCCGGATTCCGCCCGCTCCTCTTGTGATTATTTCCGCTCCCGCTCTATAAGACGTTCGATCGCTTTGATCCCAAGACAACTGTGCGGGTATGGCGCGATGTTTGTTGGATCTTTGAGGTTGTCTACGTAACTGTTCGTCCAATGAAGCTGCTCATTCTGACGCACTGGTTGTTGACTCCGGAGCCCATTGCCGGGCAAACGCGTCAGCACTTCGATGTGGACCGGCGACGTCTTCTCAGGGACGCCCCAATCCCGGCCTTGTCTGCCGCAGTCGGCTTCTTTCTCTCTACGAAGGTCGAACGTGAACAGTGGTTTCCTGTTGACATTCCTGCAGCGTGCAAATACGTTCAATCTGCATCTATCTCTGGGTCCTGAGGGGTGGATGCAGAGACGAGTTAAACAGAACGGGCCGACCAACATGGCCACGGCCGGTAGGAGATGCTGATGTCTATCGGATCCGGTGGCAGGTCCCCTGACTAGTACAGGCACGTTGGTCAACCTTTCTCTGTGCGTTGGGAGGCGTCTGCCGACGTGCCTGTGGACCGGCAGGGATAGCCTTTGGAGCACCTGCTATAGAGGCCAACAATCCACCTAGCACCCTGCCCTCGGCCCCTTTACAAGGTCCACCAGAGGCTTTAACGTGAAAGGGGCGTCTTAGTTGTGTAGTCAAACAGTTTGTGTGTAGAAATGGGGTGACAAAATCCTGGTTTTTGGGGAGCAAACGCGGCATGCCTGATGATCTTATGACACAGCAGAACACCCTGGACAAGCAGCGGATGGATCCGGTCACGTCGAAAAAGCGGCTCCTGATGGTATCATGCATAACGACCCTGCAATTCATATCCATGATGATCATGCGACAGAATGCGCCGCTGTACCTGGAGAGCATCGGGGCCTCGGAACTGGCTGTCGGTGCCGTTGTCGCGGCTTTTGCACTGCTCCCTCTTTTGATTGCACTCCCCGGCGGAGTGCTCATGGACCGCATCGGGTACCGGTCCGTCATCCTCTTTGGTTCCGGCAGTATGGTGGCAGCGTCGGTTACGCTGGCTTCTCTGCCGTCGACGCCCTTTGTGCTGGTCACCCAGCTCGTCGCTGGCCTGGCCAACATCCTCGTGATTCTGGCCACCCAGGCGTATGTGTCCAACCTGGGTGATTCCAGCCAACGGACTCAGAACTTCGCCTTCTGGTCGATTTCCTTCGGAGTGGGGCTCCTCGTAGGCCCTCCGATCGCCGGTGTGCTGGAGGACCTGTGGGGATATGCCATCGCATTTCTGGGTGCGGGCGTCGTGTCCGCCCTTATCATGCTCATTAGCACCCGGTTGGTGGAAATTGCCCCTGTGGGCTCTGAGAAGGTCCGAATCGTGGATCTCGTGCGAGTCGTACGCAGGGAAGTGCCGCAGATTACCAAGGTCAGCGGTTCCTTTCTGAAAAATCCCGTGGTGCAGCTTTCCATTGGAGTCAGCGTGTGCGTGCTCTTTGTCATTACGTTGCGGGCAAGCTTCTACCTGGTCTATCTTGAGCGCCTCGATTTCTCCTCCACGCGAATTGGGCTTCTGGTCGCCACGCAGGAAGCTTTTGCGCTGCTGTTCCGTCCCTTTCTAGTTCCAATGATTCGTCGCTTCGGGGCAGTTCCGCTCATGGTCGGTTCTCTCGTGGTTGGAGGTGTGGGTATGGCTGCCGTCTCTTTTTCATACACCTTCGGTGCACAGATGTTTGCGGCGATGCTATCGGGTCTCGCCCCGGCCTTCACCCAGCCGATCAGCATGATCCTGATGTCGGCGAGTGCCCCCGATGACCTTCAGGGTACGGCCATGGGTTTTCGGCAGATGGCTAATCAGGCGCCGTTGGTTGTGGGGCCGCTGTTCTTCGGCGTGATCTCCACGCTGTTGGGATTGCGGGCTGTCTTCATCGTTGCAGGCGCAGTGTTGATCGTGGGCGCCTTCGTTTTGCTCTTCGCTCGCGGATACGTCCGGGAGGCCGTCGGCGAGTTCTGACCGGGGAGGACTTCGCCGGGGATTCGCTGTGCGGAGCAAACGAAAGACGGGATCCTTGCGCTCCACAGGGGTCTGCGAGACGTCGCCTGTGGCAGTGATCGTGTAGCGATTCATGGCCTTTCTGATGTCCCCCTGTGCTCACCAGAGGTTATGGAGGGTGTTTCAGCATCGTTGTTCAACGGTCTCAATGAGCCATCGGGAGGGAATGTCTTTTTTCTACTGAAGGAACAGGCGCGGCGAACGGAGAAGCAGTTCCTCGGTCCAGGATTCGATGAACTCATGCTCTGCTTGATCCGAAAGGAGATGCTTATGTACGAGAGACGATGTGTGCGGGCGCAACAGATGATGAAGGACAAGGGAATAGACTGGCTGTTTGTTTCTCTGTCCTCCGATATGGTGTACCTGACAGGGATCAACCGCCACCCCAGCGAGAGGCTAACTATGCTGATGGTTCCCAGGGAAGGGCGGCCGAAGATGATCATCCCCGCCTTTGAGGCTGTGAAACTGGAGGTTGAGGGCCATGAGATCTTCTACGATGTTCTGACCTGGGAGGAGACGGATGATCCCATTGCCCACGTTGCCGACGTAGTATCGCCAGATGCGACGGTGGCAGTGGGGGAGAAGATGTGGAGTGGTTTTCTGATCAAGATCCAGGAGGTGCTTCCGGACGCCAACTATGTTGACGCCAGTGATGTTCTCGTTCCCCTGCGCATTCGCAAGGACGACGCGGAGATCTCTGCCCTACAGAGGGTGGGCGAGTTGATGG